>JAIQFL010000611.1 GCA_020073365.1 Terriglobia bacterium
TGGCCCTAAAGCGTTAAATTCCGGGGGCTTGGGGGCAGAGCCCCCAATTTCAACCAAGCTCTTCTTCCGAATTGAATCGTCGCCACCCAACTTGGTCCATCCCGCGAAGAGCCCCGCGCCTAACCCCTTACAATCACTCAAAAGCCAGAATTCCCCTTTTTATTGGCGAACCAAGGCATGACTGTGGACCGATCAGTCAAGACCAGAGGCGACTCACCACTGCGGCATTCCGTTCGAGAGCGGGAGCATTTGGCGCAAGCTCGATCCCAGCCACGCGAGCCGCACCGTTGGGCAACGGCTGGAAGCCGGTGGCGTCGATCCTGGTAACGTTATCCGTGAGCTTCCGGCCGCGGAGCCGGTGCAGGCGCCGGACCGAACTGCAGCAACACTGTCAGCAGCACCAGGATCAGTCCCGCCAGAAACCGGAACGGGGACGCTCCCGCGCCCTGGGCCGCGATCAGAAGACTGGCGTCGCTGGCAGGCATCTCATCCACACTATATTCCGCGACTCTGGGAACGCAGCTATCGCAAATCATTTCGAGAGCGCGTCCCGCGTCTGACGCAAAGTGTTTTCGAGACTTTCTTTGGGCAGGTCGCGGATGATCGGCTTGATGATCCAGCCCAATCCCAGCGGCACATCCCGGGTCAGGGAAATCGCCTCGCATTCCACCCAGGTACCTCCATCGCGCTCTGCAAAGCGCCAGTAGGTGTTCAGCTTCCAGAGGAAACCATCTCCGGTGCCAGGCGGCAGATCGTACTCATCGGGCTTACCCAACTTCTCCACCTGCGCGATCTTTGTCGTCCGGGAAATACTGCGCCACCTTCCGGGGCCCACCTGAAAATAGTGGATGTCGTGCTCCGTATCGAGCACCACGGTGATGACCTTTTTCTTGAGCAGCCGCATGTAGACCACGAAATCGTTGCCGCTGCGAACCAGAATCCGGGAGGCCATGACCTCGGGACGATAGGCCTCTTTGTGGTTGTAGTCCTGCATCGCCGAAAGCGTCTTCACCAGGGTGACACCCGGGATGAAAACCGATCCTACCCAGTCATGCGCGAGGCCGCCGGGCACATCCGCTTCCGGGGTGGACGCGAATCGCTGCACCACAATCTCGCCTTGCCGCACGCGCCGCGCCCGGTCCGCGGATTCATCGGCCCACAAGAAACCCTTCTGCCCATCCAGGCGCTGCTCGGTCTGACGGATGTAGCGGTCGAATGCCTCCACCGTCTGCGGCTTCAGTTCAGCGGCACCCAGCGACGAAGCCAGCAATGCGGCCACAACGATCCGTTTCATTCTTCCATCTTCGCCCAGTTCGGGCGCGTGCCTTGGGGGTTCTTCCTGGTAAGATCTGGTGCATGGATCTGCGATATCCCATCGGAACATTCGACATCACCTGTCCGGTCGCGCCGGAGGCTCGTCCGCAATTGATCGACCAGATCGCTGTGGCCCCCGCGCGCCTCCGCGAGGCTGTTCGGGGTCTCACTGCCGAACAGCTCCAGACCCCCTACCGCCCCGGCGGTTGGACAGTCCGGCAAACCGTGCACCATGTCGCCGACAGCCACATGAACAGCTACATCCGCCTGCGCCTGGCGCTCACCGAGGAAGAACCCGTGATCAAGCCCTACGATGAGGGGAAATGGGCCGAACTGGTGGACGCCCGCACGGCTCCGGTCGAGGTCTCGCTCGAACTACTGCACAGCCTGCACCACCGCTGGGTAGCGCTTCTGCAGAGCCTGTCCGATGCGGATTTCCGCCGCACGTTCCGTCACCCGGCCCTGGGGCTGGTGCGTTTGGATGCCAACCTGGCTTTGTACGCCTGGCATGGAAGGCACCACACAGCCCATATCACCGGCCTTCGCGAGAGAAATGGCTGGCAATAGTTTAGAACCAAACCAGAGCCCCCCGCGTCCAATTCGGTAGGGCCGGGTACGCCCGGCCGGTGCGGGGTTTCTGTATAATGGACCCAAAGGCCTCCGGAGCTTTCAATACCTATGAGTAGCCGTATCAAATATTTCGTTGTGAGCACATCGACGTGCCTCACGCTTCTCCTCCTGATCGGGGTTGTGCTCGGCAGGGGCGCATCCAATGCGGACGACACACTCAAACACATTGGCGTCTTCAGCGACGTAGTTGCCAAGATCAAGACCGATTACGTCGAAGAGCCGGACATGAAGAGCGTCACGCTGGGCGCTTTGAACGGACTGCTGGAGGCTATCGATCCGTTCGCCAGCTACCTGAATGCCGACCAGTACAAGGAATACCTCAAGAACAAGGACCTCAAGCGGGCCGACACGGGGCTGCTGCTGTCCAAGAAATTCGGCTACGTGGGTGTAGTCGGCGCGGTGCCGAATTCGCCGGCCTCGAAGGCCGGGTTCTCTACCGGTGACATGGTGGAGAGCATTAAGGGCATCGCTACACGCGACATGCCCCTGGCCTATGCCAGCATGCTGTTGCAGGGCGATGCGGGCAGCACAGTGGAGATCAGCGTGGTCCGCGTGCGCCATCCCGAACCGCAGACCGTGAAACTCACCCGCGCGATGATGAGTCTGCCGCCCGTGGAGACCAAGATGCTGCCCGGACAGGTGGGCTATATCAACATCGACGCGCTTTCCCCCGCGCTGGTGAAAGAGACCGCCTCGGCGATTCAGAAGCTCCAGAAAGACGGCGCCCAGAAACTGGTACTAGACGTGCGGAACTGCGCCGTGGGAGCCCCCGAGGATGGCATCGCCCTGGCAAACCTGTTCATGACCCAGGGCCGCATCACGTACCTGCAGGGACAGCGCGTGCCGCGCCAGAATTTCGACGTAGACCCCGGGAAGGCCGTCACCAGCCTACCGATGGCTGTGCTCACCAACCGAGGAACTGCCAATGCCGCTGAAATCATGGCAGCAGCTCTGATGGAGAACAATCGCGCACAAGTAGTGGGAGAACGCACCTATGGGGACGCGGCGCTTCGCAAGGCCATCACCATGGATGACGGCAGCGCGATCATTCTTTCCATCGCCAAGTATTACGGCCCGACGAGCGCCAAAGCGATTCAGGATAGCGGGGTCACACCGGGAACTTTGGTGGCCGAGGCCGACGTCCAGGTGGAATACGACGACAACGGCGAACCCCTTCCCGAAACACCCACGCAGCAGCAACAGGATCTGAAGAAGAAGGTGGAAGGCGATCCGGTGGTGAAGAAAGCCCTGGAAGTTCTGGGCGTGAAAGTATAAGTGGCACAGGCATGCTTGCCTGTTTCAATCGCCTCCGCGCATCCGTTAGCCGCGTCAACTCTGCCGATTCCGTCTGACTCCGACGGGAATTTGGTTCTAAGTTGCTGAAACTGCAAGGAGGCAGCCGTCTGACTCAGACGGCTGCCCCGGCCAGGACCTTGTCCCTGAGCTCCCGCTCCACGGCTGGCCCTTTAGAGCCTTTCGGGAATCGCGCCGCCCATTCGTATAATAGAAGGAGCGCGGGGACCGCTCCCGCAGGAATGTGGGAATGTCGACGCCACCTTCACAACCTTCCGCTCACTCCCCGGTAACCATCCTGGCCGTTGATGACGACCACGCCGTTTTGGGATTCCTGGAACAGAGCCTGCGGATGGCGGGGTACAACGTTCTGTTGGCGGACAGCGGCTGGAACGCAATCGAAGTCTACGAGAACAGTACCGAACGGGTGCACCTTCTGCTCACCGACGTGATCATGCCGGACCTGACCGGCCCGGTTGTGGCGGAGCGGTTGCGTTCCCGGCAGCCGGACCTTCGGGTTCTGTTTATCTCCGGCTTTCACGATGCCGACCTCGTGCAGCGGTTCGTCATGCGCAAAGGATTTACGCTTCTGCCCAAGCCGTTTACGATGGATGGTTTGCTACGGGTGGTCGAGGAATCGCTCAGTTCCGTGCCAGGCGGGCCTGGTTAGGGCTGCTAGTGCTTAATTGCGTTAATACATATTTGTATTAAAATGTTTGGGAGATGCCCAGACACGCGCCCGAACTGGAATGTTCTGTCGAAGACAAGGCAAGTTTGGTGGCCCTCGCAAAGAGCCGGACTGCGGAGGCACACGCCGTGGAGCGTGCGCGGATCATTCTGGCTTGCCTGGAGGGCAAGGAGATTCAGCAGGTCGCTCGGGAGCTGGGCGTCTCTCTCGCCACCGTTTCCAAATGGCGCCAGCGCTTCTCCCTGTGGGGGCTCAGAGGACTACGCGACCAGCCGCGGCCGGGTAAGCCGGTCCGGTATGACGCGGCGTTTGGCAAACGGGTGCTGGCCATGCTGGAGGAACCACCGCCGCCCGGTATGTCCCATTGGGACGGGCCGGCGGTGGCGGAGAAACTCGACGCCAGCGTTCACGCCGTCTGGCGCGTCTTGCGCCGTGAAGGAATCTACTTGCAGAGGCGGCGTAGTTGGTGTGTCAGTACGGACAAACAGTTTGCTTCCAAGGCCGCTGACGTGGTGGCGTTATATCTAAACCCGCCAGTGAACGCCGTGGT
>JAIQFL010000161.1 GCA_020073365.1 Terriglobia bacterium
GGCACGTAGGGCGGGTTGGCGACAATCAGATCCAGGGCGCCGGCGCCGACGGCTTCCATCAAGTCCGAGGACGCGAATTCCACGCGCGCGCCGAGCCGCTGGGCGTTCTCGCGGGCCACAGCCAGAGCCGCGGGCGAGATGTCCGTCCCCCAGACCGCGGCACCGGTCTCGAGTTGCAGGGTCACGGCCAGCGCTCCTGAGCCAGTGCCGATGTCGAGGACACGCCCGGCGTCCCGCGCCAACGAGAGCGCTACCTCCACCACGTGCTCAGTTTCGGACCGCGGGATCAAGACGTCGGGCGTAACGCGGAACTCCCGCCCGTAAAACTCCTGGCGCCCGGTGATGTACTGGGTGGGTTTGCCCTGGAGGCGCTCGTGCAGGTAGCGGCCGTAATGCAGCCACTCCAGCTCGCTCAGCTCCTGCTCGGGATGCGCGAAGAGATAGACGCGCTCGCACCCGATGGCATGGGAGAGCAACACTTCCGCGGTGAGCCGGGGCACTGCGATGGCGGCATCCTCCAGCAGGCGTGTGCCCTGGAGCAGGGCCGTCTGGACGGTCATGGCAACTACGCAGGCACGAATGCCGGTGCCACTACGTCTCCCTCCAGCTTGCGCGTGCGGTAGTAAGTGATCAGCGCGTCGATGATGGGGTCGAGCTTGCCATCCATCACGAAATCCAGTTGATGGAGGGTCAGGCCGATGCGGTGATCGGTCACGCGGTTCTGCGGGAAATTGTAAGTGCGGATCTTCTCGCTGCGGTCGCCGCTTCCCACCATGCTGCGGCGCTCGGCGCCGAGGGCGGCCTGCTGCTTCTCCAACTCGATTTCGTAGAGCCGCGAACGCAGCACGCGCTCGGCCTTGGCGCGGTTCTTGATCTGCGATTTCTCGTCCTGGCAGGAAACTACCAGGCCGGTTGGCAGGTGCGTGATGCGCACGGCCGAGTAGGTGGTGTTCACCGACTGGCCGCCCGGCCCCGAGGAGCAGAAGGTGTCGATGCGGATGTCCTTGGCGTCGAGCTTGACCTCGACGTCATCAGCCTCCGGCAACACCGCCACGGTGATGGCGGAGGTGTGCACGCGTCCCTGCTGCTCGGTCACGGGGACCCGCTGCACGCGGTGCACGCCGCTTTCGTAGCGCAGCTTGCTGTAAACCTTCTCGCCGCTTACCAGGGCGATTACTTCCTTAAGGCCGCCTACGGCCGACTCGCTGCTGGACGTGACCTCGATCTTCCAGCCCTGCGATTCCGCGTAGCGGGAGTACATGCGGAAGACCTCGCCCGCGAACAGGGTAGCTTCGTCGCCGCCCGTGCCGGCGCGGATTTCGAGCACCACGTTCTTCTCGTCGAGCGGATCCCGCGGCAGCATCAGGATCTTGAGCTCCTCTTCGATCCGCGTCAACTGGGGCTCCAGATTGGCGACCTCTTCCTCCGCCATGGCCTTGAGGTCCGGATCCTGCTCCTGGAGCATGGGCCGGGCCTGCGACAGGCTGTCCTCGATCCTTCTCCACTCGCGAAAAAGGGCCACGATTTCGGCAAGCTCGCTGTGCGCCTTGGTGATTTTGCGGTACTCGCCGGCATCCGCGATCACGGCGGGGTCGGCCATCTGCCGATTGAGCTCGTCAAAGCGCTTCTCGATCTGTTGAAGCTTGGGCGCGAATTGCATGGTGGATTACGCGATGACCAGTTGGCCGCCCTGCGACTGTTCGAGCGACATGGCCCCCTCGAGCGCACGGATGGCTACCGCGGTCTGGTCGTCGGCCGGAGGCTTGGTAGTAATTCGCTGCATCCAGAGGCCCGGTGCGGCGAGAGTCGCCAGGAAGGAACCGCGCCGCTTGGCGGCGTAGCGGATCAACTCGTAGGCCACGCCGGCGATCACTGGTATCAGCACAACGCGCACGGCCATTTTCGCGGCGAACCCGTCGAAGGGGATGAGCATATAGAACGGAATGGCGAGGAAGAAGACGACGAAGAGAAAACTGGTTCCGCAGCGCGGGTGAAAGGTAGTGAACTTCTGGGCGTTCTCGACGTTCACGGGCTGGCCCGATTCGAAATTGAAGACCACCTTGTGTTCCGCGCCGTGGTATTCGAAAACACGCCGGATGTCTTTCAACCGCGAGAGCACGTACAACAGGGCCAGGAGAATCGCCAGGCGGATGACGCCATCCACCAGATTGAAAGCGATCCTGCCTCCGAGGACGGGATACAGAGTCTTCAGCCTGGTGGCCAGGAAGAGAGGCACGTACTTGTAGGCGAAGATATAGAACGCCAGCGAGAAAAGGATGGGAGCCGCAACAGCCCAAGCGGGGACTTCCTTGGCGGGTTCCTTGCCCTGGTTGAGAGCCGGGTCGTCGAGCGAGGCGGTGGCGGAGAACTTCAGGGCCCTGCCTCCCAGCTTCAATGCCTGGTAGAGTGTCCCCAAACCGCGAAAGAAGGGGTACTTGAAGATCTTGTACTGCTCCGACATGCGGGCCAGCGGCATCTCTTCGGTGACAATCTCGCCGTTCGGTTTGCGGACCGCGACGCAGTAGCTATGGGGCGCCCGCATCATCACCCCCTCCACAACGGCCTGCCCGCCGACGAGGGTCTCCTCGCCGCTCTCCAGGATCGGCAACAGTTGCATGTGGGTGACAAGACGAAAAAAGGTGCGTAGGGACACAGGACCTCTCAGGTTCTACTCTATTATACGCCAGGGGCCTGGGACTTACGAGGCAGTACGCGTGTGCGGCATCCTGAAAAGCTGTAAAAGTCCGGATTCGCAGGCGGAATAGCCTGCGCCACCACAGCAGGTTCTGCACTCTCAGAGGCGGGGCAGGCGGTTCCGGGAGCTTCGCCGTGCTGCCCGTGTTACACGCTGAAATGCTTTTGCAGGACCAGGGCGACGGTGCCGCGCAGACGGGCCATGCCGTCTTCGTATGCGGGGACGACGCGCGGGGTGCTACCACCGGGCAGCACCTGGGCCTGGACCGCTGTCTCGATGATGCTGCCGAAGCGATGCCACGACCGGGTGAGATCGCCGACTACCACGATCCGTTCCGGAGCAAGGCCGGCCACAATCAACCGCATGCCGCGTCCCAGATAGTGTGCCATCCGGTCCAAAGCCCTGGCTGCCTGCGTGTCGCCCTGGTCGGCGCGGCTGAGCAGATCCGTAAAAGTCAGACCCTCGGCTTCGGCGTGGGATTCGAAATAGTAACGTAGCGCGGCGCGATTGGAGGCGAAGACCTCCCAGCAGCCGCGGCTGCCGCATCCGCAGAGCGGGCCCTCCGGATCGAGGGGCACGTGGCCGAATTCGCCGGCCATGCCGTTCAATCCGCGCACCAGTTCCCCGTTCGCCAGGAGTCCGGTGCCGATCCCCTCGGAGACCGTGAGGACTACCAGGTTGCGGCACTCTTCCAGGCGATTGAACCAGACCTCCGCCAGGACGCAGGCGTTGGCCGCGTTCTCGAGCTCTACTTCGAGACCCGTGGCTTTCGCGATCGGGTTGCGAATGTCGACATCGCGCCACTTGAGGTTGGGGGCGAAGACCAGGCGGTCGGCACCCTGGTCGAAGCGGCCGGGCAGGCTAATCCCGACGCCTTCGATTTTCTTGCCGCGGCAGGACCGCTTGATGCGCTGTATACACTCGATCAGCGCATCCAAAGCGACGTCCGGATCTGAAGAAGTGCCCATCATCTCCTGGGAGATGAACTTGCCGTTGGCGTCCGCCAAAGCCACAGTGGTCTGGGTGGGACGGACATCCACGGCGATGATTACGCGCTCGTCGTTCAAGCGCAGAAAGGTGGGCCGGCGGCCTCGTGGCAGGCGGCCGGTGGGACCCTCCAGCACCCAGTTCTCCTCGATCAATTGCTCGACGATCAGGGAGATGGTGCTGCGCTGCAACCCGGAGAGGCGGGCCAGATCGGCGCGCGAAATGGGATGGCGCGTGCGGACGAGGTTCAGTACGATGCGCCGGTTGATGTCGCGAGCCACTTCGCTGGACGCGCCCTGGTTCCGCTTCGCGACTGACATCCCCATCAGGTGCGACGTCAATCCAACTCCTTGGGCGAGCCGTAGATTTGGATCCGCCTGCTCACTACTCCCGTAGTGCTGGCATCCAGAGGGCCGCGAAAGCCAGGCTGTTTTCCGCCGGCCGATACTTCGAAGATGCTTTCTTTGGCGATGGCGCGGCCATCCGCCCCGATGGTAGCGAATGCTTTGGGAGAAACTTCAAAGCTTACAATCTTGTGCTCGCCGGCGCGGAGCGAAATTCGCTGGAAGCCAATCAGCGAGCGAACGGGAGAATTGCTCGGGCCGTCCACAGATTTCGAATAGAGTTGGACCACTTCTTCGCCTGCCATCATACCGGTATTCGCTACTTGCACCGTAATCCGGACCGGCTCGCCAGCTTTCGCCTCTCTGGGGAGATTGAATTTGCTATACGCAAAGCTAGTGTAGCTCAGTCCGTATCCGAAGGGGAACAGCGGCTCGCCTTGGAAAAACCGATAGGTCCGGCCCTTCATACTATAGTCGGTGAAGGGGGGCAGTTGGTTAGCGCCGGTGTAGAAGGTCACGGGAAGCCGTCCCGCAGGGTTGTAGTCGCCGAACAGGACATCGGCAAGGGCGGCGCCGCCGGCCTGACCGGGGTACCAGAGCTCGACGATGGCGGGGACGTGTTCGCGCGCCCAGTTCACAGAAACGGCGCTGCCGTTCAGGAGAACCAGAATCACGGGGGTTCCGACGGACGCGGCGCTTATGACCCTCTCGAGGAGTTGCTCCTGCACGCGCGGGATGGCCAAATCCAGACGGTCGCCACCCTGGAAGCCATCGACCGGAACCTTCATCTCTTCGCCTTCCAGCCTTGGGGACAAGCCCAAGACTACAACCACGGCGTCAGCATCGCTTAGGGCGCTCGCGATATCGTCTTCGGGGCCCGTGCGAGGGGGCGACCACACCAGTTGAATGTCGGCATCGTTGACGAACTCGTGGAAATCCAATCGGATGGGGTAGCGTTTTCCGGCCTGCAGTTCGACCTTCTCATACTGGTAAGAGCGCTCATGGATGTTGTTGAACTGGACGAGCGGCTTACCGTCGAGGTAGAGTTCGAAGGCGTTCATGCCGATGG
This sequence comes from Terriglobia bacterium, assembly GCA_020073365.1. Classification (GTDB taxonomy): domain Bacteria; phylum Acidobacteriota; class Terriglobia; order Bryobacterales; family Bryobacteraceae; genus JAIQFL01. The sequence goes on from JAIQFL010000161.1 coordinate 5,096, forward strand.
CGCCAAGCTGATAGGCGCCGGTCACGGGAGCGGTGAGATATCCGTTCCAGCGGACGCCGAAGTCGTCGTCCTGCATGTCCGGCCTGGGAGCGCCGTCCCACCAGTGGAAACTCACCTGCGGATCGATGCGGGTGAATAGGGGCTTGGGGTCGCGCGGGATCGGGCCAACCATTTTCCCCGAGTTGGGATAGGTCAACTCGCGGGGCCTGTGGGCCTTTCCATCGAAGTTGCCGGTGTTGTAGTACTCGGCAAACAAGCCGTTTTCACCTCCGCTGATGGCGGTAGAGAGTGCCGAGGACGGGACCACCTGGAAGGTCGGCATGTTGGGGGCGATATCGCTGCCGCGCGCGTACAGCACGCGAGTATTGGCGCCCACTTTGCGGCGGATTCCTTCGAGCGGGGTGATGGGCGCGGTGGGCTCACCATTGTAGTTGCCGAGCAGGACCTCGGCGTCATCGGCGTTCGGCCCGATGACAGCGATGTTTCTGATGGATTTCCTCAGGGGCAACGTTCGATTTTCATTCTTCAGGAGGACGATCGACTTGCGCGCGGTCTCCACCGCCAACTCGCGGTGCGCCGGGCTATCGTTGACGCTGTAGGGGATCTGCGCGTACTTCACCATCTCGGGCGGATCGAACATGCCGAGCTTGAAGCGGGCCGCGAGCAGGCGGCCTAGGGCCTGGTCGATATCGGATTCGGCGAGGAAGCCGCCGCGGACGGCGGGCAGCAGGTTTTCGTACTCGACGCCGCAATTCAGGTCGGTTCCCGCCTTGAGCGCGCGCGCCACGCCTTCAGCGGCGGTGGGGGCCGTCTTGTGGTTCAGGTAGATGTCGCCCACAGCGCCGCAATCGCTGACCACGTAGCCGGTGAAACCCCATTGCTTGCGCAGGATGTCGCCCAGGAGGCGCGGGCTGGCACAGGCGGGCAGGCCATCCACGCGGTTGTAGGCGCACATGACGGACCACGCGCCGCCCTCGCGGATGGCGGTCTCGAAGTGAGGCAGGTAGCTCTCCGAAAGCTGCTGGTCCGGGATCGCGGCGTCGAAGGTGTGACGCAGGGATTCGGGTCCGCTATGCACGGCGTAGTGCTTGGCGGTGGCGATGGTCTTCAGGTATTTGGGGTCGTCGCCCTCCAGGCCCTTGATGAACGCGACGGACATGCGGCCGGTGAGATAGGGGTCCTCCCCATAGGTTTCCATGCCGCGGCCCCAGCGCGGATCGCGAAAGAGGTTGATGTTGGGGGTCCAGAAGGTGAGGCCCTGGTAGATGTTGCGCTTGCCGCGGCGGACGAATTCGTGGTACTTGGCGCGGGCCTCGTCGGAGATGGCGGTGGACACGCGGAAGAGCAGGCCGGTGTCCCAGGTGGCGGCCAACCCGATGGCCTCCGGGAAGACCGTGGCGCGGCCCGCCCGGGCTACGCCGTGCAGGCACTCGTTCCACCAGTTGTAAGCGGGGACATCGAGGCGCTCGATGGCAGCCGAATCGTTCATGAGCTGGGAGATCTTTTCCTCCAGCGTCATGCGCGAAATGAGGTCGGCCACACGCTTTTCCGTGGGGGCGGCGGGGTCCTTATACACCGGTCTTTGCTGAGCCAGGCAGAGCGAAAGCAGGGCCGCCGCGGAGACCAAGGCGGCTGGCTTCAGGCATTTTCGACAAGAGGGCATGGTAGTCCGAAATCTTTGTTGTCGCATCAAACTATATATACTCTCATGTCTGAAATCAAGGGTGGGGCGGAGGGGAACGGACTGGCGCAGGGAAACCTACCATACCCCTTGAGCGCCTAGTTTTGCTCGTGCGGCGCCGTGATCCGCCGGAACACCCGCAGGAGGTTGCCGCCGAGGAATTTGCGGATGCGCTCCTCCGAATAGCCGCGCCGCAGCATGGCGTCGGTAATCATGGGCAGATCGCGGATGTCGCGCATTCCGCGGGGCAAGGGCGGACCACCGTCGAAATCGCTTCCCAACGCTACGTGGTCCTCGCCCACGAGTTGGATGGCGCGATCGACCACACCGACCCACTCGTCCACGGTCATGCGGATGTCCTGGGGAATATCGGCCGGCAACATGGGAAACTGCGGCCCTACGATTCTGTCGAGCTCATAGATATCGAGACTGGTCCCCCGCTGCAGAATCCCGGTGGTGTCCCAGAACGCCTTCCCGGAATGCGCGGTGCGCCAATCGAACGCCTTGCGATTGTGAAACTCATTGCCAATCTGGAATCCGATCACGCCGCCTTTGGCCGCGAGCTTCTTGAGCAACCACTCCGGCATGTTGCGCGGGATGTCATTGATCTCGCGCAAGCCGTGGTGTGTGGCCACTACCGGATCGCTGCTGATGTCGATGGCCTGCGAGATGGCTTCGTCGGAGGCGTGCGAGACGTCGATCAACATCCCCAGGCGGTTCATCTCGTGGATGACCTCGCGGCCGCGGCCGTTCAATCCATGCCACTTGGGCGCGGAGCAGCACGAGTCGGCGTAATTGCTGGTCCAGTTATGCGCGGAAAGCTGGACAGAACGTAACCCCAGGCGGTACATTTCGCGGATGACGGCAGGGTCGCCGTCCAGGTCGAAGCTGCCTTCAATATCGAGCACAGCGGCGATTTTCCCGGCCTTGCGAATGCGCTCGACGTCCGATGCCGTATAGGCAATCTCAGTGGTCTCGCGGTTGCGTGCAATCTGGCCGGCAGCGAAATCCAGCATGCGCAGCGCCTGTTTGGTCTCGAATCGGGCGGGATAGTAGTCCTCGGTCACAAAAATGGAGAAGAAGAGCGCGCCGAGCCCGCCCTCTTTGGCGCGGGGCAGGTCGAACTGGCCGTCGGACTTGCGCTGGCCAATGTCCCCGCCATGATAGAATTCGCGGTCGACGGCGTGAATGTGGCCATCGAAAACCAGGGAGCCCGCGTGGAGAGCGCGGGCGCGCGCGGAAACCGGCAATTCCGCCGCATTCTGCGCGCAAAGCCAGCCGGCGGCAGAGGCCAGCAGCGCCAGCCAACACCCCGCTGTCCTATAATCGTGGATATTCAGTGACGGTCCCATGAGCGACCCCTTACGTCCCAAACTCGCGGGTATTGTAACTACCTACTTCAAGTACTCGCATGCGCAGCATATCATCGATCGCTTCCTCGATGGTTATGGATGGAACGGTACTCACCATCATCCCCCCATGGACCTGGTGTCACTCTACGTGGACCAGGTTGGCACCAACGACCTGAGCCGCGAACGGGCCGCACGCCATCCGGAGATGAAGATCTTTCCCAGCATCGCCGAGGCCCTGACGCTGGGCGGAGGCAAACTGGCGGTGGATGGCGTGGTGCTGGTGGGCGAACATGGCAACTACCCGCGCAACGAGAAAGGGCAGACGAAATATCCGCGCTTTGAGTTCTTCGAGCAGATCGTGAAGGTGTTTCGCGACAGCGGCCGGCACGTTCCGGTCTTCAGCGACAAGCACCTTTCGTGGAACTGGGAGTGGGCGCGGAAGATGTACGACACGTCGCGGGAGATGGGCTTCGCCTTCATGGCCGGGTCGAGTCTGCCGGTGACGTGGAGGACGCCGTCGGTGGAGATGCCGCTGGGGTCACGCATCAGCGAAGCGTTGTGCGTCTGCTATGGCGGCGTGGACAGTTACGATTTCCACGGCCTGGAGACGGTCCAATGCATGGTAGAGCGGCGGCGCGGCGGCGAAACCGGAGTGCGATGGATTCAGGCGTATCGCGGCGAGAAGTTTTGGGGGGCGCTCGGCGAGGGCGTCTGGCCCAGGCCGCTGATGGAAGCGGCGCTGTCACGAAGCCATACGCTCACTCCCGCGCGAGCGGGGTTCAACGACATTTTCCCGACCGACGACGACATGCGCCGGCTGGTGAGGGCCCCCGTGGCCTACCGTTACGAGCACGCGGACGGACTGAAGTGCACCGTGCTGTTGATGAACGGCCTGGTCAAGGATTTCAACTTCTCCGCCTACGTGGGCGGCTTTAGCCAGCCCTGGTCCACGCAGATGTACCTGCCGATGCCGGACGGCCGAACGACGCTGGCCAATTTCTTCAGCCCGCAGGTCAACAACGTCGAGAGGATGTACCTGACCGGCAAGCCTTCGTATCCGGTGGAACGGACGCTCCTGACCACCGGCCTGACTGCCGGGGGCGTGGAGAGCCTGTTTCGCGGGCAGACGCGGTTCGATACACCGCACCTGGCGATTCGCTACCAGCCGGCGAAAGAGTCCACGTTCTGGAGGACCTGACGATGCTGACCCGCCGCGCATTTCTTCAGACCACCGCCGTGGCGGCCGCCGCGACTCCGCAGAGCGCGCCCAGGCGGATCGCGATCATCGCCACCATTTACAAGCTTCAGTCGCACGCGCAGCATATGGGCGATCGTTTCCTGGTAGGGTATCCGTACGCCGGCGCCTGGCGACATCCGAATATGAAGGTGGTGTCGCTGTATGTCGACCAAAAGCCGGAGGGCGACTTGAGCGGCGCCCGGGCGCGCGAGTTCGGTTTCGAAGTGTACCCCACGGTGGCGGAAGCCTTGCGCTGCGGCGGCAAGGAGTTGGCCGTGGATGCCGTGCTGATTATCGCGGAACACGGAAACTACCCGCGCAATGACAAAGGGCAGATTTTGTATCCGCGATTCGAATTCTTCCAGCAGACGGCGGAGGTTTTCGAGAAGGACGGGCGGGCGGTGCCGGTCTACAATGACAAGCACCTCTCGTACAGCTTCGAAAAGGCCAAGGCGATGGTCGAGACTTCCCGGCGCCTGCGATTCCCCATGCTGGCGGGATCGTCGATTCCAGTCACCTGGCGGCTTCCGTCCATCGACCTGCCGCTGGGATGCGAGATCGAGGATGCGTTGATGGTGGGCGAGGGCGGTTCGGATGCGATGGATTTTCACGCGCTCGAAGGCTTGCAATGCATGGTGGAGCGCCGGCGGGGCGGCGAAACCGGAGTCCAATCCGTGCAACTGGTGGAAGGCGAGGCCGTCTGGAAGGCGGGCGATGCGGGCCGCTATTCAAAGGAGTTGTTGACGGCCGCGCTGTCGCGCAGCGACACGCCGCTGGGGCTCACGGTGAAGGACGGCCGCACGCAGGACCTGGTGGCGTCGGGCGAGTTGCCCAAGCTCGTGAAGAACCCGGCCGCCTATTTCATCGAATACCGGGACGGCCTGAAGGCCACGATGTTGATGCTCGAAGGCGCGATTCAGGACTTCAACTTCGCGGCACGGCTGAAGGGCGCGGCGGGGATTCAGTCCACCCAATTCCTGCTGACGCCGGACCCCAACGTCACCTATTCGGCATGCCTGATGCACAAAGCCGAGCAGATGTTCGAAAGCGGAGTGGCGCCGTATCCGGTGGAGCGCACGCTGCTGGTGAGCGGCATTCTGGAAAGCTGTCTCACGTCGAAGGTGAAGGACCATGCGCGGCTCGAGACGCCGCATCTGCAGGTAGTGTACAAGGCCCCGCAACAGCCGCAATTCGCACGGAGCTGAGTGGGGCGGTCACCGGCCTGCCCCTCCCGGGTGCAGCGCAACAGGGGCGGTTCCACTCATGGTCCGGCAGCAGCCTCTCGTCCCTACCCAGCGGTTTCACCTGGTTTGCTGGGGGCCAAGGAAGCGGAGGTCGCAGAGAGGTCGGATCGAGAGCCTCGGCGCGCAGGAAATAGCTCATCGACGATGCTTCTGGAGAAGGCTTCAATGACCTGGTATTTCCACAATGGTAAGTGGCTGCGGTCACAGGGTGCGGATCAGCCGTGTACCTGTGGCCTCTACGATCAGGGCTTGTAGAGATGCCCGGCCTTGATGACGATCTCGATACGTTCGGTGTTTTGCACCGACTCCAGAGGATTCGCGGCGAGAATGACCAGGTCCGCCTCCCTACCGGGTTCAACCGAGCCAATGTTCTGTTTGAGTGCGAGGCCGGCGTTGATCGTGGCCATGCGAACGACGGCGGCCGCAGGAATCCCGACCTCGGCGAGCAGGCGCAGTTCCTCATGGAAGCTCACGCCGGGCACGATCCAAGGAAACGGGGTATCTGTGCCGGCGGTGAGCAGCACGCCGCGATCGTACATCAGTTTCACCAGTGCGAGCAGTTTTGGCCATTGCGCGCGCGCGGCGCGATACTGATCGGCCGTCCAATCGGCGGTATTGCTGCGGCGGGCGAATGCGGCCTCCGTGCCGTCCTCGCCGCCGCCCGCTATCGTCCTCCAGTTGGCGCTGTCGTCCACGATCTGCCTGGCCGGTACGTCCTACCGGGCTTCGTCGACATGCACGCGCACGTCCTGTTTCCGCCACTCGACGACGAGGGCCGCCCGCTCCCCTGGTTTGATCGCGACACCTCGCTCGCGCTGCTCCGGACGCTGCTCCTCCACGGCGTGACAACCGTGCGCGACCCGGGCGACGCCACCGAGGCCGCTGTAGCCGTCCGGGGCATGCTCGAGCGGGCGATTTAGTGGGCCCACGACTCTTCACGGCTGGCCGTATTCTGACCGTCGCACCGATGCGCCACGCCATCTACGCGCCTGTGACGGATGAGCGCCAGGTGCGCGAGGAGGTCGCGTGGCAGGCGGAGGCGGGCGTCAACTTCATTAAGATCTGCCAGGACATGCCCCCTGCGCTCGTTCTCCGGGCTCCATGGCGAGGACCTCCGTCGCCGGGAGGGCACCCAGTCATCAAGCGGGATCCCAATACTCGACGGTTAAGTACACCGTCAAGGATGCGGAGCTCGGCACTCTTGCGTGAACCGGGCGAGCGCCTCTACTTTCGCACGTGCGGCACCGCTGTCTACGGAGACTACCGCCACAGCGACCCCTTCGAGAAAGGTGTCGACGGTGCCCGCGGCTACCAGAGCGGCGGCCGCGTTCACCAGAACGATGTCGCGTCCGGGGCCGCGTTCGCCGGCCAGGATGGCATTCGCAATTTCCAGGTTGCGCGATTGGCTGCCGCCCGCCAGGTCGCCGGTGTTCGAGGTGTGGACCCCGAAATCGGCCGGCTCGAGTTCCCGCCGTGCCACCTTTCCTTTCCGGACTTCAAACACCAGTGTTGGGCCGGTGGTGGTGATTTCGTCCAGACCGTCGGAGCCGTGCACCACAAACCCGTGGCGGAGCCCCAGCGATGCCAGAGCGCCGGCCATCAGTTCGGCGGCCTTGGGCGAAGGCGCGCCCACAAGCTGCGCAGTGACGCCGGCCGGGTTAGTCAACGGGCCCAGAAGATTGAAAACGGTCCGCATCTTCAGGTCGCGGCGCACCGGTTGCGCATGCTTCATAGCGGTGTGCGCGGCCGGGGCAAAGAGAAACCCGATGCCGATTTCACGGATGGCGCGGGCGGCCTTCTCCGGCGAAAACGAAACGTCGATGCCCATCAGTTCGAGGAGATCGGCGCTGCCGCAGGGAGTGGAGTTGGAGCGGTTCCCATGCTTGGCTACCCGCACTCCAGCGCCCGCGGCCACGAACGCCACAATCGTCGAAATGTTAAAGGTTGGAGGGCCGCCTCCCCCGGTGCCGCACGTGTCCAGCAGCGGTTCGCCCGCGAGCCCGCAGTCGACCGGTGTCGCCATTTCGCGCATCGCGCGGGCGAATCCCACCAGTTCCTCCACGGTTTCGCCCTTCATCCGCAGGGCCATCAGGAAGGCGGCAATCTGGGGATGGGTGGCTTGGCCGTGCAGGATGGTCAACATGGCGGAATGCGCATCCGCAGACGTTAAATCTTCCCGCTCGGCGACGTGTTCCAGGTACGGCAAAAGGGACATGTTATATTGAAAAGTTGGGCTTTCTCGCCATACTAGCACAAGCGGATTTCCATGAAAATACATGAGTACCAGGCAAAGGCCATACTGGGCCAGTACAACGTTCCTGTGCCGCGCGGTGAGGTAGCATTCACGGCGGAAGAGGCTGAGGCCACGGCCAAGTCGATCGGCGGAAGCGTGGTAGTGAAGGCGCAGATTCACGCCGGCGGGCGCGGCAAGGGCGGGGGCGTCAAGGTGGCCAGGGATGCCGCCGAGGCCGCCGAAATCGCCCGCAAAATGATGGGGATGAAACTGGTGACCCACCAGACCGGACCGGAAGGGCGCATCGTGCAGCGCTTGCTCATCGAAGAAACCCTGCCCATTGATCGCGAGTTGTATCTCGGAATCGTTCTCGACCGCGTGCAAGCGAAGCCGGTATTCATGGCGTCGGCGGCGGGGGGGATGGAGATTGAAGAGGTCGCGGCCAAGACCCCCGAGCTGATCCTGAAAGAGACGCTGGAGCCCGGTGTGGGGCTGGCGCCCTACCAGGCGCGGAAACTGGCGTTTGGGATCGGAATCCCGCCGGTCAGCGTGTCCTGGGCGGTAGCAGCCATGACCGCGCTGGCCAAGGCGTACGTGGCGGCGGACATGTCGCTGGCCGAGATCAATCCCTTCATCCTCACCAAGGACGGCAAGGTCTACGCGCTGGATGCCAAGATCAATTTCGACGACAACGCGCTCTACCGGCACAAGGAATTGCTGGACCTGCGCGACATCAATGAAGAGGATCCCCTGGAAGTGGAGGCCTCGCGGTTCGGGCTGAACTATATCAAGCTGGATGGCACGGTGGGTTGCATGGTGAACGGCGCGGGCCTCGCCATGTCCACTATGGACATCATCAAGTACGCCGGTGGGAGCCCCGCCAACTTCCTCGATGTGGGCGGCGGCGCCAGCGCCGAGCAGGTCAAGAACGCCTTTCGCATCCTGCTCTCGGACCAGAACGTCAAGGCCGTGCTGATCAACATTTTCGGCGGCATCCTGCGCTGCGACACGTTGGCCACAGGAGTAGTCGGGGCGGCGCGCGATCTCAACATCCAGGTGCCCATCGTGGTGCGGATGGAAGGCACCAACGTGGAACTGGGGCGCAAGATCCTGCTGGAGTCCGGGCTCAATTTCACGGTGGGAGCGGACATGCGCGACGCGGCGGAGAAAGTGGTCAAGCTGGCGGCGTGAAGTAGGGCAGCCGGAGCAGCCCACGAACGGGGTCTCGGGACTGCCTTTTGAGGAGAAGATGAGCGTACTGGTAGATCGAAACACTCGACTGATCGTTCAGGGATTCACGGGCAAGGAAGGGACTTTCCACGCGCAGCAGGCCATTGCCTACGGCACCACGGTGGTGGGGGGCGTAGTGCCCGGCAAGGGCGGCATCCGGCACCTGGAGCTCCCGGTGTTCGATACGGTGGCCCAGGCGGTGAAAGAGACCGGCGCCAACGCCACGGTGATCTTCGTTCCGCCGCCGTTCGCGGCCGATGCCATTATGGAGGCCGCCGACGCGGGCGTGGCGCTGGTGGTGTGCATCACCGAAGGAATCCCGACACTGGAGATGGTGAAAGCATGGCAATTCCTCGAAGGAAGGCCGACGCGCCTGATTGGTCCCAACTGCCCCGGCATCATTTCGCCGGGTAAGTGCAAGATCGGCATCATGCCTGGCCACATTCATAAGGAAGGAAATGTGGGCGTGGTTTCGCGTTCGGGCACCCTCACTTATGAGGCGGTCGGACAGTTGACCAAGCTGGGAATCGGGCAATCGACGTGCATCGGGATCGGCGGCGACCCCATCATCGGGACCAACTTTCTGGACGCCCTGAAGCTGTTCAACGAGGATCCCGAGACGCGTGCCATCGTGATGATCGGCGAGATTGGCGGCAATGCCGAGGAGACTGCCGCGGCGTACGTAAAGGCCCACGTGAGGAAACCGGTGGTGGGTTTCGTGGCCGGCCAGACTGCGCCGCCGGGGCGCCGCATGGGGCACGCAGGCGCGATCATCTCGGGCGGGTCGGGCAAGGCGTGCGACAAGATCAAGGCTATGGAGGAAGCGGGCATCACGGTCTGCTCCTCGCCCGCCGAGATAGGCGAGAAGGTGCAAAGCCGATTATGAGTCTCGAACGTACGTTCTCTATCATCAAGCCCGACGCCGTGGCCGCGGGGCAGGCCGGCGAGATCCTCGCCATGATCCAGCAGGCCGGCTTCCGGATGCTGGGCCTGCGCATGACCCGCCTGTCGGAAGCACAGGCGCAGGCGTTCTACGCGGTGCACCGCGAAAGACCGTTTTTCGCCGGGCTGGTGAAGTTCATGACGGAAGGGCCGATTATTGTGATGGCGCTCGAGCGGGAAGACGCAGTCAGGAAACTGCGGGAGGTAATGGGCGCGACGAACCCCGCGAACGCCGCGGAAGGCACCGTCCGAAAGCGGTTCGCTGCCAACATCGAGCGCAACTGCATTCACGGCTCGGATGCGCCGGAAACGGCCGAAGTGGAACTGCGGTTCTTCTTTAGTACGGCAGAGTTGATTTAGTACGGTCGGGCAGGTTGCGAAAACGTGGGAATCAAAGTTGGCATTGTCTCCGAATCGTCGCCGGGCGAGCGACGGGTTGCCATGGTCCCGGGCGCGATCTCCGTTCTCGGCAAAACGGGCGCGGAATTGATCATGGAAGCAGGCGCCGGTTTGAAGGCGGGCTTTCCCGACTCCGAATACACCGCGAAGGGCGTGCGCCTCGCCAGCCGGCAGGAGGTGCTCGGAACGGCCGAGGTGATTCTACAGGTCCGAAGTCCCGGCGCCAACCCTGAAACCGGCGGCTCGGACCTCGCCATGTTCCGGCGGGGCCAAACCGTGATCGGGTTCGGTGAGCCGCTGACGGCCATCGACGCGGCGCGCCATCTGGCGGAGCGCGGCGTCAGTTTCCTGGCCATGGAGCTGATGCCCCGGATCACACGGGCGCAGAGCATGGACGCACTCTCCTCCATGGCGACCATCGCCGGCTACAAGGCGGTACTCATGGCCGCCGATTCGCTGCCCCGCATGTTCCCCATGCTCATGACGGCGGCCGGCACGGTGGCTCCGGCACGCGTGCTGGTGATCGGCGCGGGCGTGGCCGGGCTGCAGGCGATTGCCACGGCGCGCAGGCTCGGAGCGGTGGTCAGCGGCTACGATATTCGCTCCGTGGTGAAGGAGCAGGTGGAAAGCCTGGGGGCGCGTTTCGTGGTGCTCGAAATCGAAAGCGCCGCGGCCGAAGAAAAGGGCGGCTACGCCAAGGCCATGGGCGAGGATTTTTACCGCCGCCAACGCGAGCTCATGGCCGGCGTGCTGGCGGAGCAGCAGGTGGTCATCACGACTGCCGCCGTGCCGGGAAAGAAGGCGCCCATCCTGATCACCGGCGAAATGGTAAGCCATATGGCGCCGGGTTCGATGATCGTCGATATCGCCGCGGAGCGCGGCGGGAATTGCGAACTGACCCGTCCAGGCGAAGTGGTGGAAGTGGCCGGCGTCCGCGTTCTGGGGCCGCTGAATCTTCCCTCGACCATTCCGTACCACGCCAGCCAGATGTACGCGAAGAACATCGCGACGTTTTTGAAGTATCTGATAAAGGACGGCCGGCTCTGGCTCGACCGCGAGGATGAGATTGTCCGCGAAACGCTGGTGACGCACGCCGGCGAGGTGGTGCATCCGCGGGTGCGCGAGTTGATGGGGCTGCCCACGCTGCAGACCGTCTGAGAGGGAGCGTTCATGCCCACGAGTCTCGAAATCGGACTGTACGTTTTCATGCTGGCGACCTTCGTCGGTCTGGAGGTGATCCGCAGGGTTTCGCCGCTGCTCCACACTCCCCTGATGTCGCTGACCAACGCGATTTCGGCCATCTCGGTGGTGGGCGCCATCGTGATCATCAGCGCGGACGGGGCCACCACCCTGAGCAAGGTGCTGGGGTTCATCGCCATCACCGCCGCGGTCACCAACATCGTCAGCGGCTTCCTCATCACCGATCGCATGCTGAAAATGTTCAAGCGGCGACCATTGGCCGGCGCCGGCGAGGAGAGGAAGTAATGGGCTCGGCGGTCAATTACATCTACATCCTCTCGGGCGCGCTGTTCGTTCTCTCGCTGAAGTGGATGAACACCCCGGCCACCGCGCGGCGCGGCGTTTTCGCCGGCGAACTGGGCATGCTGATGGCCGTCGGAGGAACGCTGGTGGGCCATCACAACAACTGGGAGTGGATCCTGGCCGCGTTCTTCATCGGCACGGCAGTGGGCATCCCCATCGCCTACATCATGCCGATGACCGCGGTACCGCAACGGACCGCTATGTCGCACGCCTGCGGCGCTCTGGCCGCGGCCCTGGTGGGAACGGCAGAGTTCTACCAGCGGCAGCCGAACGCGGACACGGAACTGCACGGGTTCGTGATGGTGGCGCTCATCGTCGAAACGCTGCTCGGCTTTCTCACGTTTACCGGTAGCCTGATGGCCATGGGGAAGCTCCAGGAGGTGCTGCCCAGCCGGCCGATCACCTATCGCAACCAGAACCTGATTAACTTCGCGCTCTTCGCCATCGCGCTGGGACTGGGAATCCGGCTGATTCTGGTTCCCACCGATACCTTCCTGTTTCCCATCTTTGCCGGGTTGGCGCTGGTGTTCGGCGTGCTGCTGATCATCCCCATCGGCGGCGCCGACATGCCGACCGTAATTGCGCTGCTGAACTCATACGCCGGGCTGTCGGCCTGCGCCATGGGGTTTGCGCTGGACAACCAGTTGCTGGTGATTGCGGGCGCGCTGGATGGATCGTCGGGCCTGATCCTTTCGATCATCATGTGCAAGGCCATGAACCGCTCCTTCACGAACGTTCTGTTCGGGGCGTTCGGACAGCTCCAGGCGGCCAAGGGCAAGACCGAGCAGCGCCCGGTACGCAGCGCCAGCGCGGAAGAAGCGGCATCCATTCTGGAGGCCGCCAGCAGCGTGATCATTGTGCCGGGATATGGGTTGGCAGTGGCCCAGGCACAGCACAAGATCCGCGAGCTGTTCGATACGCTCACGCGCCGCGGGGTGGACGTGAAGTTCGCCATCCACCCGGTGGCCGGCCGCATGCCGGGTCACATGAACGTGCTTCTGGCCGAGGCCGACATCCCGTACGACCGGCTGTTCGAGATGGACGACATCAACTCCGAGTTCGCGCAGTGCGACGTGGCGCTGGTCATCGGGGCGAACGATGTCACCAACCCGGCCGCGCGCAATGACAAATCCAGCCCCATCTACGGCATGCCGATTCTGGACGTCGACAAGGCCCGTACCGTGATGGTGATCAAGCGCTCCATGAGCCCCGGCTTCGCAGGCATCGACAACGACCTGTACTACATGAACCGCACCTTGATGTTGTTTGGCGACGCCAAGGCCTTCGTTTCCGAAATCCTCAAGGAGCTGCCCGTGCGGGTGGGGGCGTGATCACCGGGTCGCAGATCCAGTGACAAGAGACCGATTCCGTGGCATGATGAATCCATGCCGAATGCCCTGGCAGGCCACCGCGGCAGTCCAAGCGCTGGCCCTGCGCCTCATCGCAGACCGCTTGGAGCACGGAGAGGCACTGCCCGGACCTATGAGCGTGTCCTTCATTGCCGCGTAAGCGTCCAAACTGGCCGTCCGTCAAAGCGACGAGGGCTCTCGCCGCTCTTCTACGGATTGGCTGGACGATCAAACGCCAAGGCGGCACTTCCCATCGGATTCTCGCCCGGCGGGACTGGCCTTGTCTTGTTTGCTTACCATGAACGCGTCACCTTGGCCCTACTGCCATGAAGGTCCTCGCGAGGAAGACAGGATTGCGGCCCGAGGACTTGTAGCCGCGACGTAGCGAAATCGAACGCTCTCGTGCGGAACGGAATTCCTCAACGCTGAACGGTCAACAGGGCGTTCGCCTGCGAAGAACTGCCGCCGATCTCTATCGAGACTGCGTTGTCGCCGTTCGGGATATCCGGAACCACCACGTTGAACTGGTACTCTCCGGGGCTGACGAGGCCTGCAAACTGTGTGATCGCCGTTACGCCGCCGATCCGCACCGTCACCTGATTTGCCAGGGGCGCGGGATTGACCAACTGGCCGATTGGACTTGCGGGCGTGGTGGAGCCGAAACCAGTTCCGAAGAGGAGGATGGTGTCGCCGGGCTTGGCGGGCACCGTCGTCAGACCAGAGATGAGATTAGGTGGGGCGATATAGGCGCCGTCGGCACGAACGGCAGCGACATACTTTCCGTCTTGCTGGCTGAATGTGAAGAGTGCAGGCGAGAAGGCAGCTTCGACGGCGTTTATCACATTGCTCTTTCCTTGGGTGGTCGTCACCTGAACGGCCACCGAGCCTTGCGTGGCGTCATCCGGACTGAGAACGTTCAACTGCGTTGGGCTGATGAAGTAGACGTAAGCCGCCTTTCCATTGATAGTGACGCTGACATGGTCCAACTGTGTTGGCAGGTTGTTCCCCAAGAAATCCGAATCAGTCCAAGTCCGCGTGGTGGCGGACAGGTTCGTGCCTTGGATCGTAATCCAAGTCCCCGGTGCGATTCCGGGCAGGAAGCTTGCGCCGTTCATGACGCCGCCCGAAGCGATGGAAGGGATAGTTGAGAGGACGGGGTTGTTCACAAACACCCACGCTGCTCCGACATAAGGTCCGGGGCGAGCTCCGTCGTAAGGTCCGCCCACGATGGCGGTGTGCCCGTCGGCGGACAAGGCCACCGACCAACCTTGATTCGCGACAATACCGCCCGTGCCAACCAATTTGGCGCCTTGTTGGGTCCACAATCCTCCCGAGCGCGTGAATACCCACGTTGCTCCAGCAACGCCATTGTCACGTTGCCCTCCCACCAAGGCCGTGTTCCCATCTCCGGATAGAGCTACGGATCCGCCCTGCCATGCACCGTAGACGTCGTTGACCGCGCCCGCACCGACCAGTTTGTCGCCTTGCTGGCTCCACACGCCGCCGGAGCGCGTGTACACCCATGCTGCCCCAGTGCCATGGTTGTACTGACTCCCGCCCAAGATTGCGGTATTCCCGTCCGCGGATAACGCTACGGTGCAGCCAGCAAGGGTGTCCAAGGCGGCACTCGTTCCGAGCAGCTTGCCGCCTTGCTGCGTCCACACGCCGCCCGCGCGCGTGTACACCCACGCTGCCACGACATTGCTGATGTCTGACCCGCCGACAATGGCCGTATTGCCGTCCGCGGATAGAGCAACGTGCGAACCGTGGTTCGCGACGTGCACAGCTCCAGTGCCCACGAGTTTGCTGCCTTGCTGGCTCCACGCGCCGCCCGAGCGCGTGTACACCCACACTGCTCCGGAATTGCCGTCAAACGGCGAGCCAACAATGGCCGTATTCCCGTCGGCGGATAACGCCACGGAGCCGCCTTGACCTGCAATTGAGGACGGACCAGCGGCACCCGTGCCGACCAGTTTGCTGCCTTGCTTGCTCCACACGCCGCCCGCGCGTGTGTACACCCACACCGCCCCGACATTGCCGTTGTCCCTAGGCCCTCCCACTATGGCAGTATTTCCGTCTGCGGAGAGGGCCACGGCGCCTTGGAGTGCAATCCCGACAGCACCCGCACCGACCAGCTTGGCGCCTTGCTGGGTCCACACGCCCCCCGATCGCGTGTACACCCATGCTGCTCCGGCACCATCGTTGTCAATTTGCCCGCCAACGATGGCCGTATTCCCGTCAGCGGATAGCGCCACGGAGTTGCCTTGCAGTACTTGACCTGAAGTGCCAGTGACAGCACCTGTGCCGACCAGTTTGGCTCCTTGCTGGACAAACTGTGCTCTCACCGTCGGGAGCAGGTTCGCACTAACGACGAGTGCAATCACAAAGCAGAGAACCGGATTCCGAAATCTCCATGTACCGCACATGCCCCTGAGTATGTCAGAAAGCGATTCACGGTACAATCGGGCGTTGTCTTAGGTTGGCTCCGTGAAGGAGTAAGCATCCCATGTTTCAATACCCAGCGATCTTCGATCCAGATCCTAAGGACGGTAGCTTCACGGCCACCTTCCCGACTTCGGCTATGGCGTAACCCAAGGCAGCACGCTCGCGGAAGCGGAAGACATGGCGGCCGACCTGCTGGCCCGCCTCATGACGGACTGCATGGAGAAGCGGGCCGATTTCCCCAAGCCTGGGAGACTCCGCGGCAGGAAGATCAGAACCATTTCGATTCCGCACTCCTGGACGCCAAAGCGAATCTTTACGTCGCGATGCGAACGGCTGGCGTTCGCAAGGCGGAGCTGGCGCGCCGTCTGGGATGCCAGAAATCGCAGATCGACAGGCTCCTCGATTTCAAGAATTCAACCCGCATGGAGCACATCGAGGCAGCCTTCCGCGCTCTCGGCAAACGGATCGTCACCGAGGTTCAAACGCGGCCTGAGTTTTTCGCTAACCTACATATCTCACGCGAAGGCTCGGGGGGTGCTTTCACAGTGCGCCGGGAAAACTTCGAGGCCGGCAGGGCAAGTTAAAGCATGCCCCACCACTGGGAGAGCCCATGCCATACTCGAATCATGGTTGATTGCAGGGCAAGCTAAAGCATTGCCCCACCCTAGATGGCCATCCTCGAAAGTTGCACCTCCCTCTCCAAGAGCTTCGGCTCGCGGATGCTTTTTGAAAACATCTCGCTCGGCATTTCGGATGGCGAGCGCCTGGGCCTGATCGGTCCGAACGGCTCCGGGAAATCGACGCTTCTCAAGATTCTGTCGGGGCACCTGGAGCCGGATTCCGGCACTGTCTCCATGCGGCGCAACATCCGCATCGGGTACGTGCCGCAAGAGGTGGACTTTCCCGACGGCCAGACCGCCGCGGCCGTGATCGCAGGCGTCCTGGCCGGGGAGCGCCTCGACGATTTCGAACGCGCCGCCCGCATCAACCTCACGCTTGGCCGCGCCGGATTCACCGACGGCTCCCTCCATACCGAATCGCTCTCCGGCGGATGGCAGCGGCGTCTCGCCATCGCCCGCGAACTAGCTTTGCAGCCCGACCTGTTGTTTCTGGACGAGCCCACCAACCACCTCGACCTGGAAGGGATCCTGTGGCTCGAAAAGCTGCTCGCCAGTTCCCCGTTCGCCAGCGTGGTGGTGAGCCATGACCGGTATTTCCTCGAGAACGTGGTCAACGACACCGCCGAGATCGACCGCCTCTATCCCGAGGGTATCTTCCGCGTGGAGGGCAGCTACAGCCAGTTCCTCGAAAAGAAAGAAGCGTTTGTGCTGGCGCAGTCCAGCCGCCAGGAGTCGCTGGCCAACAAGGTTCGGCGCGAAGTGGAATGGCTGCGCCGCGGCGCCAAAGCCCGCACCGGCAAATCGCGCGCCCGCAGCGACGAGGCCGGCCGCCTGATCCGCGAATTGTCCGAGATGGAGTCGCGCAGCGTAAAGGACGTGGCGCAAATCGATTTCACCGCCACCGACCGCCGCACCAAGCGCCTGGTCGCCGCTGAAGGGGTGTCGAAAGAACTGGGCGGCCGCACTCTGTTCCGCGATCTCAGCTTCACCTTGGCGCCCGGCACGCGGCTGGGCCTGCTGGGCTTGAACGGCACGGGAAAGACCACGCTGCTCCGCATCCTCGCCGGCGAGCTGCAGCCCGACGCCGGGCATATCGAGTTCGCCGCCAACCTGCGGGTGGTCTACTTCGACCAGGCGCGCGAGCATCTGGACCCCGCCCAGACGTTGCGCCAGGGGCTCGGCGCGCACGGCGATACCGTGATCTTCCGCGATCGCCCTATCCACGTGGCCGGCTGGGCCAAACGCTTCCTATTCGACTCAGGCCAGCTTGACCGGCCCATCGCCAGTCTCTCGGGCGGCGAACAGGCGCGCGTTCTGATCGCGCGTCTCATGCTCCAGCCCGCCGATCTGCTGCTGCTCGATGAGCCAACCAATGATCTCGATATCCCCACCCTCGAGGTACTGGAGGAGAGTCTCACCGATTTCACAGGCGCGCTGGTGCTGGTGACGCATGACCGCTACCTGCTGGATCGGGTCTCCACCGCGGTGCTGGGTCTGGACGGGCAGGGCGGCGCGCAACTCTACGCCGACTACTGGCAATGGGAAGCAGGACAGGACGCCCGCCCGGTCCAGCCTCAAAAGCCATCGCTACCGCCGCCCACCCGGTCGGCTCCACTCAAGAAAAAGCTCTCCTACCTGGAGGCCCGCGAATGGGAGCAAATGGAGGCACGCATTCTGGAAGCGGAGCAGTCCCTCGAACTCATTCGCTCGGAAATGCAATCGCCCGAGGTGGTATCGGACGGTCCGCGTCTTCACGATTGCTACCAGAGACTCGAAGCCGCCGAGCGAAATGTGGAACTGCTCTACGCGCGCTGGGCCGAACTGGAGGCCAAGCGGCAGTGAGAGCTTGGTGGGGCGGACCCCATCGGGCGGACCCCCTGGTCCGCGGCCGGTCCCCCGACCGGCCTTCGCCCGCAAGGCCGGCGAGGGCGCTCCCCGAGGTTACGCCGGCGGACCCCGTCGCCTCCCATTTCCTACCCGCCGGGCTGGGAGGCCTGTCCCGCCCGGAACGGGAGATGGATGCGCAGGACGCGCTCACGGTGGCGCTCTTCCTCCAGCGAGCGGGTGCGCGCGCGCAGCAGATCGTCGAGCGAGACCATCCCCACCAGGGTGGGGGTCTCCTCGCCATCCACCACGGGGAAGCGGGTGAAGCCGGTTTCGGCCATGCGATATACTACTGCTCGCAGAGGTTCGCCGGCGTAGGCCACCACCGGGTTCTGCGTGGCCACATCGGAGAGCCGGCGCGCGGGACTGCTGCCCTCGCGTACCTTCAGCAGCAGACTATTGCGCGTGATGACCCCCCTCAGGGTCTTGTGTTCGTCTACCACCGGGTAGAGCAATTGCCCGCGGCGCTCGTGATCGGCATGTAGGGAAGCCGGCAGCTCCGCGAGGGTGGTTTTCGATGGCAGCACCACAACGTTGGTGCGCATGACTTCCCGTACGAATAGAACTTCCAGCGGATCGACGGCGTATTCGCGGCTCAGGTGGTAGCCCCGGCGTGCGACCTTCTCGGTGAGGATGGAGCGGCGCAGGGTGAGCACCGTGAAGCCGTGGGCAATGGTGACGGCCAGCAGCAGCGGCAGCAACATGTTCACATCGTGGGTCAGCTCCAGGGCGAAGATGACGCCGGTGAAGGGCGAGCGCATGGTTCCGCCCAGAATGGCGCCCATGCTGACCAGCGGCCAGAAGCC
>JAIQFL010000162.1 GCA_020073365.1 Terriglobia bacterium
TACGTCAGCACCGCGAACTGATCCTCAATTATTTTCGAGCCCAAAAACTGTTCTCCAGCGGCGTGGTTGAAGGTCTTAACAACAAAGCCAAAGTTACCATGAGAAAATCCTACGGCTTCCGCACCTATCGAGTCCTCGAACTGGCCCTCTATCACTCACTTGCAAAACTACCCGAGCCTGAACAAACCCATGAATTTTTCTGACGAGTCAAAAAAAGCGGCCGGCCCCGGGCGGAGGATCCCGGGGCCGGCGCGCGCGCTCTGTTAGCGACCAGTCTTGTTAGACAGCCACGTACAACGTGCTGCCTCGCCGATTCACTAACAGAAGAGCTTCGTCCTTCGAGCCGCGAATGGCGCGCTCGAAATCCGACGTGTTCTTGACCGCTTGATGGTTGACCTCTTGAATCACATCGCCGCGCTGCAATCCCGAATGGGCGGCGTGGCTGGCGGGGTCGATGTCAGTGACCACCACGCCCGCCGCGGTTGCCGGCAGTCCCAGCCCCCGCGCCGTCCGGGCGGTCACGTTGTCCACGGACACGCCTTCCATCGCGCTCTCCGTGGAGTCCACGCTCTTCTCCACCTGGGCCTGCTCGGTGGGCAGCTCAGCCAGCCGCACCGACATCTCACGCGGAGTTCCGTCGCGCAGCACCTTCACCGCAACCGTAGTTCCCGGTTGCATCAGTGAGATGTTCATCCGCAACTGGGCGCCATCGCTAATCGGTTTCCCATCGATGTCCAGGATGATGTCGCCCTTCTGCAAGCCCGCCCTCTGCGCCGGGCTGTTGGGGCTCACATCGCCTACCAGCGCGCCCCGGACCTCGGGTTCGTGGAAGGCCTTGGCAATCGCCGGGGTCACTTCCTGGGCCATCACCCCGAGATAGGCCCGCGTGACTTTCCCACTCTTCAGAATCTGGTCCATCACGTTGCGCGCCACCGAGACGGGCACCGCGAATCCGATCCCTTGATTTCCTTCCGACCCATGGCTCAGGATGGCGGTGTTGATGCCCACCAGCTCGCCCCGGTCGTTGACCAACGCCCCGCCTGAATTACCGGGATTAATCGAAGCGTCGGTCTGTATGAAATTCTCATAGTCTTCAATGCCGAGATTCCCGCGGCCCATGGCGCTCACAATTCCCATCGTGACGGTCTTGCCGAGGCCAAACGGGTTTCCCACGGCGAGGACGTAGTCTCCCACTTGCAGTCTGTCGGAATCGCCGATCACGACCGGCTGCAGATTCGGTGCATCGATCTTCAATACCGCAACGTCGGTCTTGGAGTCGGTTCCAATCACGCGCGCCTTGAATTCCCGCCTGTCGGAGAGCGTTACGCGCACTTCGCTGGAGCCATCTACTACGTGGTTATTCGTGAGGATGTAGCCCTCCGGGCTTACAATCACTCCCGATCCGAGGCCCTCCGCGCGCCGTTGGCGCGGTATGTTGAATTGCCTGCCTTCACCTTCCCCGAAGAACTGCCGGAACAGTGGATCCATCTCGCCCGGTCCGTCAAATCCCGTCTTTACCATCTTGGACGAAGAAACACTCACTACCGCTGGCAACACTTTCTTCACAACCGGGGCGAAGGTGTTGCGGCTGGCCGGCTCCTCCGGGCTCGCAAATTTCAGCGAAGCCGGCGGGTTAGCCCCCAGTCGGTCCGCGCCTACCAGCGCAATGCCACCTATACCCAGCGCGGCTGCCAGAACTACGACCGCCGGGCGCCCCAAGAATCCTTGTGCCTTCATTGATATCGATCCTCCCAAAATCCTGCCCGCTACCGTTGCGGTAACCGGGACTCACTAGTTTTCGAGTCCGTTCACTAATAGGGACGGATGAGAACAGAAAAGGGGTCTGTAAGGTTTTGTAAGCGTGACCCAGGCATTCTTGCCTGTGTGTTGTGTGTCTTGCGGCCGGAATTCGACGCAACTCATCGCGCATGGCGCACGTCTAAATAGCGTTTTCCCCTGCCGCGAGGGAATTACCGCAAGCTATTCCTCGCGCAGTGCCTGAACGGGATCGACCTTGGTAGCTCGCCACGCAGGAATGACGGTGGCACAGAGGGCCACCGCCGCCAACAAGACCGACACGACCGCGAAGGTCATGGGGTCAGCGGTCCTCACACCACAGATCAGCTTGGACAGGATTTCCCCCGGAGTCAGTGCCCCAACAGTCTGATTCGGGTAGGAGTGTTCGAAGCCGGCCTTGGTCGGCAGGTCGCCGGCTGTTACCTGCCTGCCCCGGTCCGGACCTGATACCGTGCGCAGACAGCTCGTGAGAACTACTCCAGCGGCTCGGCCGCGGCGGCGCTGCGGTGCGGGAGCCGCGGTTTCTTTGGAGCGCCCACCATGGCATAAGGATCGTCGGGCGATTCCGGCTCGCGCTTCAATAAGCGCCTCACCTTTTCGATCCATTTGTGGATTCGTCCGTGCCTGGAACCATGGTTCACGAGGTTGCACTCCTTTGCCATTAGTCTACACTGTGGCGTATGCTACCGCCATGGTACGTCTATCGTGGTTGGCTGCCGGCCTGCTCTGTGTCGGCGCCGCGGCTCAACAGCCCCCATCGCCGCAGGGGGTCCAACGGGTTCAACGCGCCGCAAGTGTCAGCGCGCCGCAAGTGATTGAAAAGCAGCAACCCGGATACTCCGAGGAGGCCCGCTTGGCGAAGTTGCAAGGGAACGTCCTTCTGGCGTTGGTCGTCGGCGTGGAGGGACAGGCGAGGGATGTGCGAGTCCTGAAATCCCTTGGCCTCGGGCTGGACGAAAATGCCATCGCGTCGGTCCTCCGCTGGCGTTTCGAGCCGGGGATGAAGGACGGGCATCCCGTGGCCGTCGCCGCAACCATCGAAGTCAACTTTCGGCTGATGCTCGACAAGCGATCCTGGTTTTTGGCGCGCGCCGGCTTCAGCGTCCCCCAGGGGGCGACGCGGCCAAGTCTAGTCCGCGCGCCCTACCCGGCTCCGTCCGGCCCCGAACAGACCGCCGCTGTTACGTTGTCGTTTGACGTAGATGAGCAGGGCGTCCCCATTAACATTCTCGTGGACAATGCCTCCGATCCCCAGTGGGAGGACGAGGTCGTCGCTCTCATTCGCGAGTGGCGGTTCCAGGCCGCTATGAGCAACGGCTCTGCGGTGGCCGCCCACGCCACCCTGGATTTCGGACGAGGCGAAGCTGGCGGCGCGGGACCGCCCGCGGTTTTCAGAAAGCAGTTGGGTAGGTCTGGCAGGCTGCTCCCAACAAGGCCGTGGAACGCATCATCGGTCCAAACGTTCACGCAACGATTCCAACTCGGCGAGCACTTCGAGATCCTTGGGACGCCCCGCCGCCCTCTTTGTTTGGATCAAAGTCTCGAGATCCAGCACGCGGCAAGAGATGCCAAAGGCCTCCACCGTAATCGAATGTGGCAGCAGGTGCTCATAGCGTCCTCCGCCAACGATCTCTCCCAGCACGTCGATCCAGCCGAGATCGGTGACCAGCGTGAAATTGAGCCCACCGCGCAACGTTTCCGTATCAAACCGAAAAGGCAAGCCGGGTGGAGCGCCTCGCAGGTATGGATGATATGGGCTGAGCGCCGCAACCAGCTTCTCCAAATTGGTACGTTCGCGGCAGTAGACCACATCCACGTCCTGGGTGGAGCGCGGAGAGCCATGCGCCGCGGCAGCCACCCCGCCGACCAGGATGAAGTCGACGCCCCCCGAGGCGAGGGTCCGCAGCAAGTCACCGAAGCGCGTCACGTTGGCGCTCCGTTGCGGTGCGGAGTTCCTCTCGAAAGCGCTCGAACTCCTCCAGAGCCCGAATCCGTTCCTCCACGGTCCGGCGGAGCGATTCCTCAATCAGCGTCATATCGACATCGCGCTTGTACCGCTCGATAATCTCGTCGATAGAACTCATCGGCTGCCCCTTCAATCATACGCCTCACCTGGTCTCCGGACGGGCCCGGGGACTCCTACGCCACGCGCACCAGCACCTTTCCCATGGGTCCTTGCGACAGCCGTCGAAAGGCCGCCTTCACTTCTTCAAAAGCGAATACGCCGTCCACCACGGGCCGCCTCCCGATTCGGGCGAGCCGGCCGACGATCTCTTCCCACGCGTCGCCCGCGGTCTCCGGAGTGTAATCGGCCACCGCCACACCGCCAATGCGATTTCTGCGGAAGAACAGCGAAGCCGTGTTGAACTCCGGAACGGGGCCGCCGCTCCGGCCAACAACGCTGACGCGGCCGCCGTAGCCCAGCAACGCCACCACCTGGTTGAATAGCGGTCCGCCTACATTATCGACCGCGATGTCCACTTTCCTGGCGGCGATCGCCGCCCCGATACTCTTGCGGAAGTTGGCGTCATTGGGGTCGAACACAAAGTCGGCGCCGAGTTCCTTCAGCTTCGCGCCCTTCTCCGCGCTTCGCGACAATGCCACCACCGTGAGCCCCATCGACTTGCCGAGCAGCACCGACGCCACGCCTACGCCGCCGGATGCGCCCGTCACCAACAGCACCGAGCCTTCACCAGGCGGCGTGGGCGGGTCGCTCCATTGCGTCAAAGCCTGCCAGGCAGTCAGGAACACCAGCGGCGCGCCAGCCATTTCTTCCAGCGACCAGTTGTTGGGCACGGGAGCGGTGCTGGCGGCGGGGACCACCGTCTTTTCCGCCAGCGTTCCCCAGATCTCCACGCCGGCACTACAGCGCAGGACGCCGACCGTGTCGCCCACGCGCGGGTGGTCTACTCCGGGCCCGGCCTCCAGCACCTCGCCCACGCCATCGCGCCCCAGGATGTGAGGCAGCGCCGGTTTGGCGGGGTACTGGGCTTGTGCCAGGAAAGCATCGGCGGGGTTCAGCGCCGCGATTCGAATCCGCAGCAATACCTCGCCCGGCCCGGGCCGGGGATCGGCAACTTCGCCCAGCCGCAGTTTTTCCACGCCATCGTACGAATCCATCAGCCATGCGCGCATGGATTCATTGTCTCGCATAGGGGGTAGCGCGTCTCGATTCACGATTCTCAGAAGCCTCCCGCCGGGCCGAACGATGTTCAGGCTGACGTGGATGAGACCGGCCGTGGCCGGCCAACAACGTTTGCAGCCGGCGGCCTGGACTCCTCGACCCTCACGATTCTACTCCACCCGCTCTACCGCTGCTCCACCAATGAATCGTTGACAAAACCGCGCGAAGGGTTATCATTTGGATTACTCCCCCGATTGAAAATCCGAAGGAATCGTGAACTCCACCACCAGGAATCCTGTTTTATTGGAAACCGATCTAACCGGCGTCGAACGCCATGGGCGAGGCAAGGTGCGCGATGTCTACCTTATCGGCGATCGCCTGTTGATCGTCGCCACGGACCGCATTTCCGCCTTCGACTACATCTTGGCCACAGGCATTCCCGATAAGGGCCGGGTACTCACACAACTTTCCATCTTCTGGTTCGATTTCCTGAAAGATCTCACGCCGAATCATTTCCTTAGCGCGCGCGTGGAAGATTATCCCGATCCGTTTCCCCGCTTCCAGGATCAACTCGAAGGCCGTTCGATGCTGGTCCAGCGCGCCCGCATGATCGACATCGAATGCGTGGCGCGAGGGTACATCTCCGGTTCCGGCTGGAAGGAGTACCGCGAACACAGTACCGTGTGCGGGATTCGGTTGCCACGCGGCCTCCGGGAAAGCGATAAGCTTCCCGAGCCGATCTTCACGCCCGCGACCAAAGCGCAATCCGGGCACGACGAAAACATTTCCTTTGAACGCGCGTGCTCGCTGATCGGCGAAGATCTCGCGAAGAACGTGCGCGACCTCACACTCTCGATTTACACGCGTGCCGCACGCTACGCCGAGACCAGGGGCATCATCATCGCCGATACGAAATTCGAATTCGGATTCGTGGGTGAAGACCTGGTGCTGGCCGATGAAGTGCTCACCCCCGATTCGTCACGATTCTGGCCGGCGGAGACGTATCAGCCCGGCGGTCCGCAGTTTTCGTTCGACAAGCAGTTCGTGCGCGACTATCTGGAATCCATTCACTGGAACAAACAGCCCCCGGCGCCGCCGTTGCCCCGAGATGTGGCGGAAAAAACCAGCGAGAAGTATCGCGAGGCGTATCGGGTGCTCACCGGCCACGAACTATGAACTGGCTTGATGCAGTCCTGCTGGTCATTCTCGCAGTATCGGTCCTGACCAGCTTTCGCAAAGGCCTGTCGCGCGAGGTGATCGGCCTGGCTGCGGTCGTACTGGCTCTTTTGTTCGGAATCTGGTTCTATGGCCCGGTCGGCTCATTGGTGTTACCCTACTTGAGTTCCCGCTCAGCCGCGAATTTCGCCGGCTTCATCCTGGTGTTCTTCGGAGTGGTTCTGCTCGGCAGTGTCGTGAGTTACGTGGTCGGAAGGTTCTTGCGGGTGACCGGGCTTTCGATTTTCGATCACGCTCTCGGCGCAGTGTTCGGAGTGGTGCGCGGGACGTTGATCGCAGTGGCCTTGATCATGGGGATCATGGCATTTTCGCCGGGCGATAAGCCCCCCGAATCGGTAGTGAACTCGCGAATGGCTCCTTACGAGGTGGATGCGGCGCGTGTCATCGTGTCGATGGCTCCACACGAACTAAGGGAGGGCTTCCGAAAAACCTATGCCCAGGTCAAAACGGCTTGGGACCATGCCTTGGAAAAGGGTATTCGAAGCGTGCCCAACAGGGAAAAAGGAGACCATGAAAGAAAAATTTGACCTGATGGTGGAGCATCTCCTCAAAAGCAACATTTTCCTGCCGGAGGCCATCGAGATCCTGGAAAAGAGTATGATCCAGCGCTCTCTCGAGTTGAGCGGCGGCAACCAGTGCGCCGCCAGCAAGCAACTGGGCATCCATCGAAATACGCTGCAGAGGAAGATGGTGGAGTACGGCCTCGGCAAAGGACGCGCGCGCGCCCGCCGGAAGCCGGTGGCCCGCGAAGGGCGTCCACGAAGGCGGAAAGCGGCGGGCGCGGCATAGAATCCGCATCCACATGGACCTTCTGATTTTCGACCTGGACGGCACTCTGATCGATTCCAGGCTGGACCTGGCTAACGCAGTCAATGCAACTCGCACCCACATGGGCATGCCCACGCTCGATAACCAGCGGGTGTATTCCTACGTGGGTAACGGAGCGCCGCTACTGATCCGCCGCGCGCTCGGAGTCCAGGCCACCGAAGCGGAAGTCCAGGAAGCGCTCGAGTATTTTCTCGAGTACTATCGCGAGCACGACCTGGATTACACCACTCTCTACCCGGGCGTAAAGGAAGCTCTCGACCGGTTCCGCTCGGCTGGCAAGCACATGGCGGTGCTGACCAATAAGCCCGTCCGGGTGAGCCGCGCGATCGTCGAGGGACTGGGGGTGGGCGGCCACTTCTTTCAGGTCTACGGCGGCAACAGTTTCGAATTCAAGAAGCCCAACCCTATCGGCATTGAGGCGCTGCGGAAAGAAGTGGGCGCCGCGCGCGAAGTCAGCATGATGGTGGGCGATAGCTCCGTGGACATCCAAACCGCCCGCAACGCCGGCATCCGGTGCTGCGGCGTAACGTACGGATTTCAGCCGGAAACGCTGGCCGATCCCGCCCCCGATCTGCTGGTCGATCGCATGGAAGAGCTCGCCGACTGGGTGCTCGCGAAGAATGGAGATTCTAAATGAGTCATCGCCCCGGCGCCACCGTGCCGGTCACCGGCATCTACTGGTGCACCGTCTGCAAGCTGCCCGCACGGTTCACGGCCGGCCAGGAGTTTCCCGCGTGCGGCAACATGTGCGGGCGGGGGCTGTGGGAGTTGGTGGAAGGCGAAAGCGAGAAGCCGGCGGAATCAACCTGACGCCGGTCGACCCAGGCATCGTCCGCCCGGTCCCCTAGGTCCGGCCCTGATCGCCGCGTCCGCCCAGTCCCCCAGGTCCGCCCAGATCCCCGGGTCAAGTGCTTACACGCTTTCGGGAAGCCCGCCTCGCACAGGCCTGGCGGGAGTCGTCCAATCCTGCCCGGACTTACGAGTGGTCGGGAGCCGGGTGTGCCAACTGCCGTGACGGGCCTGTCACGGGATCTATTCTCCCCGTGGACAACTCCGA
Organism: Terriglobia bacterium; assembly: GCA_020073365.1. Lineage (GTDB taxonomy): Bacteria > Acidobacteriota > Terriglobia > Bryobacterales > Bryobacteraceae > JAIQFL01. Next base: position 8,043 of record JAIQFL010000162.1, read on the forward strand.
GGCTCGAACTCCCAGATCGGGCCCAGGGCAACCCGTCGCAGATCTACGAGTAGGGGGCTTTTGGGCCAAGTGGTCGGGAGCGTTCGTGGGCATAAGCCGACTTGCGGGGCTAATTGGCCAATTCCCGGGTGGCTGGATTACCCGCGGCGCTGCAACTTCCGGCCAACGTCGTCGCCGAGCTTGACTCTCTTGGCAAATCTCCCAAGCGGTGACCTCGACTGTCGCGGCGGGTTCGGACGTTCTCCGAATCCCGCACCATCGCGCCGGATTGCGTAAATGGACCTCGCCGAAGTAGCAGCAAGTGGTGCTTGATTCCCCCGAGCCTTCGCGTGACAATACCCGAATAGCTATGAGTTCGCCGCAGGTGTTTGGACCCTATTTCACACTGGTAGTGTTCCTGATTGCCGCATTCGTAGCGGTGGGTCGAGAGTTCTGGATGGCGCGGGGACTCGACAAGGCCCATCCGCTCGGTCGCGTTTCTCTGGCCGTTCCGATCGCCGTCTTTGGCGCGGATCACCTGACGTCGCCTCAAGCGATCATGAAAATCGTCCCTGCGTGGATGCCCGGGAAGCTCTTCTGGACCTATTTCGTTGGTGTAGCCCTGATCGCCGCGGCCCTCAGCTTTATTTTTCGGGTTGGGATTCGCTTATCGGCGACGCTCCTCGGAATAATGCTCTTCTGCTTCGTGGCGATGATTCACCTCCCGAATGCCATCGCCGCGCCGCAAAGTCGGATCGCATGGATGATTGTCGCGAGGGACTCGGCATTCAGCGCAGGCGCGATGCTCCTGGCCATCACGAGCGGCGCGCGGGAACGAACGCCTGGTGAGAATCACGTCGCGATCGGCGCGCTGTATCTGGTTGCCCTTGTCTCAATGTTCTTCGGCATTGAGCATTTTCTTCACCCCGAGTGCGTACCTGCGGTCCCGCTTGTCAAAGTGACGCCCCTCTGGATTCCGTTCGCGCACTTCTGGACTGTTCTGACGGGAATCGCACTGGTCATCGGCGCGGGAGCAATGTTTGTGAGAAATGTTTCGCGACAATCGGCGACCGCACTCGGCGCGTGGGTCGTCCTGCTCGTGGTATCCCTTTACCTCGCCATCATGATTTCGAAGCCCGATGTCGAGGATTTGAACTATTTTGCGGACACACTCATGTTCGGTGGCGTCTTGTTTGTCGCCTCTCGCGCATACGACTTCCCGCGGAAGTCACGCATCTCCTGATGTCGCGATGGTTCGATCCCTATGCCTTGCGAACCCGTTCGCGATGAAGACAGCTACGTTGCCGCCCGAACTGGACTCCGCGCTGAAAATGACGCCAGTAGAACCGGTGCCGTACCTCATCCAACCCGGCACGTCAACCCGCTTCTAGCCGAAAAATTCGGCGCAAGCCTTTTTCGAAGAAGGCAACCGTCCCTAGGAATGCCAGGGGAAGCGAACGCTATGTTAGGGAAGGACCGGGCAAATCGGCCTTTACCGGTTTGGGCCGATTGCGCAGTTGATCGTTCCAGTCCTTGAAGCCCTGCGGTGGGGGATAGCGATGGAGTGCAAAAAGGGGACTCCCGAGAGAGAGGTGCACTCCGCACGGTCCACTGAAAGCCCGTTTGAACCGACGCCGAGGTTCGGGGCCCGAAGCCGGGTCCTGGGGAGTTTGCGGTTCGGGATTGCGGCCGGGTTACGCGTTGTCCGTAAGTTGAATGAAACGACCAGAATGCCAACGCGGGCCAAAAGTCCGCTTCTGGCAAATTGCTGAACCAACGGGTTAGCAACCGCCGCTGCTGGCAGAATGGCGGCATGTCCAAGTCTAAACGCAAACGCACGCCCAAGGCTGTTCTACGTCTCCCCGACCTGGAACAGTCGAAGTCGGCCGTCCTGAACAGCCTCGCATCTCAGAGTTCGCAGCGCTCATATGATCACGCGATCCGGGAGTTCATCGAATGGTACTGCTCGGAGCCCCGCTTGGCGTTCAACAAAACCGTTGTGACCGGCTACCCGCATCTTTCTTGAGCAGGCGCACTACGCGTCTTCAACTATCAACCTCCGGCTTGCTGCCGTGCGCCGCTTGGCATATGAAGCTGCGGACGCCGGCTTGCTCAGTCCGGACCTGGCGGCCGGAATTCGACGGGTCAAAGGCGCCAAGAAGTTCGGCGTTCGGGATGGCAACTGGCTCACCGCCGAACAAGGAAAACGCTTGCTCGGCGTATTCGACCGGCAGACTCTGCGGGGTATTCGAGACTACGCGATGACCGCTGTGCTGTTGGGCTGCGGATTACGGCGCGCCGAGGTGGCCGGGCTCGGTGTCCAGGATTTGCAGCAACGCGAAGAGCACTGGGTTTTCGCGGATCTAGTCGGCAAGGGCGCTCACGTAAGGACCGTCCCGGTTCCGTTCTGGATTGCAGGGGCACTACGCACCTGGATGGCGGAGGCGAAGATCACGGCCGGCCCGAATCTTTCGCACGATCAACAAAGCGGGACGGATTGCCGCCCACGGTTTCAGTCCGAAGGTCATCTGGGGCGTTGTGAAACAGGCTTTGAACGATAAACGCGCATGTGACCGGGTATCGAGCCCCCATCCTCGTATCGCCATTCGGCCAAACGACACCTGATCCATTTGTTGTCGTGTGGTGGTGCTGCCCGGGTTCGCCGTTGAAGGAGAACTGCCTCCCGGAATCCATATGGCGGATTGGCATGAGTTCCAATCCCGGTTCGGCGGTTCCTCTCTGAGACGCGCATGGCTGTCAGGCCGCCTTCGGGCGCTGTTGGAACTCGCCGGCTCAAATGGAAGGCTGCGCCGGATCTTCATTTGGGGCAGTTTTGTCACGGCGAAAACGGCCCCTAAAGATCTCGGCATTCTCCTGTATCCCTGATTCGCTTAAGGGCCTCCGGCAGACGGATCCTGGCCAAAGGTCTACTATACTGGCGTAAATGGAACCTCTTGCTGCCAAGGCCGCGCGCTTCCGTGAGATGCACCACGGCCCCCGAATCCTGGTGCTGCCGAATGCCTGGGACGCGGCCAGCGCGCGCATCTTCGAGCAGGCGGGCTTCCAGGCGCTAGCGACCACCAGCGCCGGGATCGCGGCCTCGCTCGGCTATCCCGATGGCGAACGCGTGGGACGCGACGAAATGCTGGCAGTCGTGCGCCGTATTGTACAGGCGGTGTCCGTACCGGTCACGGCCGATCTGGAGTCGGGTTACGGCGCATCGACCGCCGACGTCGAAGCCACCGCGCGCGGAGCCATAGCCGCCGGCGCTGTCGGACTCAACCTGGAAGACGCGCGTGCCCGCATTCTGCTGGAGATGGCGCAGGCGGTCGAGCGGATCCGTGCCGTCCGGCGAGTGGCGGACGAGGCCGGGGTTCCGCTGGTGATCAACGCTCGCATCGATGTCTTGCTGCGCCAGGCGGGTCCGCCCGAAACCCGCGTGGAAGAAACGATCCGCCGCGCGAATGCGTATCGCGACGCGGGGGCGGATTGCCTCTTTGTGCCCGCCGCGCTCGACGCCGAGACCATCGGCCGGCTGGTCGGCGCCATCCGTGGGCCGGTCAACATTCTGGCCCTCCCGGGAGTGCCTTCCATCTCCGAACTGGAGCGCCTGGGTGTAGCGCGCGTGAGCACCGGGTCGGGTCCGATGCGCGCAACCATGACCCTGACCCGCCGCATCGCCGAGGAGTTGAAGCAGGGCGAATTTCGGGCGATCACCGAGGCCATCACCACGTACGCCGAGGTCAACCGGCGGATGGAGTAGCGCCGGGTTGTTCGAGCCAGCGCTGGCGGGTTCCGCGGAACATCAGGAACAGGAGGGCGAAGCCGGCCAGCAGTCCGAGCGACGGTCCCGCGCCGACCCACTCCGGGCGGAACGAATGCAGGCGCAGCGTCAGAGTCACGTTGAGCAGCACGGGGACGATCGCGGCGAGTACCGGCAACCAGGGGCGGTCGAGAGCAAACAGGGAGCGCGAGCCGATCTCCAGCAGGCTCCAGCCGATCAAACTGGGGCCCATTCCCAGGAACACGGCCGCCACCAGCCGGGTGGAATCCGCCGTGAAGCTGCCGTGCTGGAAGAAAAGCGCGATGGCCGGCTGGCGGAAGGCGATGGCGAAGGCGCATCCGCCCACCGCCGCCAGCGCCGCCAAAGCGATGGTACGGTCGATCAGCCGGAAGGCTTCGCGCAACCGGAAGAGGCTTCGCAGGCGCGCGATCTCGGGCAACAGCGAATTGGAAATGGGATTCACCAGGATGGCCAGCGGCACGCCCACTCCGCGCATGCAGTAGTCCAGCGCCGCCGCCATCCCCGGTCCGGCGTGCGTGGCATAGGCGCGCGTGAACGTGATGTTCAAGCCCAGTCCCACGGCATACACCACGAAGAATGCGGGCTTGGCGAGCAACTCGCGCCAATGGATTTCGGATTCGGCAGCCGCGCTGGTATCCAGACCTTGCCGCGCCGCGAAATAGACGATGGCGAACTGCGCCCAGGAGCCCGCGGTATATCCCACCGCGAAGGCATATACACCTAGTAGCTTCCACAAACTCAATGCGCCGATCATCATGAAGACATTCAGAGCGGCCTGGTAAAAGGCCGTCGGGGCAAAGCGCCGATCGGTGTACAGCAGGGCGCACTGCACGCCGCCCGCACCCGCCGCCATGGTGGAGACCGCCAGGATTCGCAACACCGTCACCGCGGTGGGGAAGTATTGCGGATCGAGCCCCGGCGCGAGCACGCGCATCAGCCACGGCGCGCCGATCGCCACCGTCGCGGAAATCACGGCAGACACCCACAGGAAACAGCGGGACAGCTTGAGAAACAGGGCCGTGCGCTCGGCGCCGCTACAGGCAGTCAGCATGGGTACGAACGCGAACACCACGCTGTTGATGAGCACCGAGTTCAGAGTGTCGATGGGCCCCATGCCCACGGCCAAGGAGTCGGCCCGGCTATGCGTGCCCAGCAGGTAAGCAGTGACCGCCACCCGCCCGAAACCCAACAGATTCCCTGTGAGGACCCCGGCGACCAGGGTCAACCCGCCCCGAACTAAAGGGCTATCTACCGCGCGCAGGCCAACGCGCTCGGGAGTTACCGCGGGGGATGATGGCGTGGAATTCAGTGGAACCTCAGTCGAGCGATACGGAGTACGGAGGCGGACCCGGAGGGTACCCCGCCTGCGCCCCTTTACCCGGCGCTCCGGGCGGCCGCCAGCGCAGCCTCATAGTTCGGATGATCGGCAACTTCCTTGACGTATTCCGCGTGGCGGATCTGGTTGTGTTGGTCCAGAACGAAAATCGCGCGGCTTTCGATCCGCAACTCCTTGATCAACGTGCCGTAATTCTGCCCGAACGAAGCATCCTTGTGATCGGACAGCATCCTCACTTTGTCCACGCCGAACGCGCCGCACCAGCGCTTCTGGGCGAAGGGCAGATCCATACTCACGGTAATGATGTCGACTCCCGAGAGTTTGGCTGCCTCCTCGTTGAAGCGTTTGGTCTGCGCATCGCAGACCGGAGTATCGAGGGAAGGTATCACACTAATTATGCGAACTTGATTGCCGGTGTCCTTTAAGCCGACGGGCTTGAGCCCGCTGTCCACCGCGGCGAAATCGGGAGCGGCATCGCCGGCCTTCAGCTCGGGGCCGATCAAGGTAAGCGGGTTGCCCCTCATAGTCGTGGCTCCAGGTCTTTCCATAATGCCTCCTATTTTGTAAGGTGAATTCAATATTGTATCAACTCGGCAAGCTTCTCTGGTTCGGAAACGGGCAACTGACAGGTGTAATTCCGGCAGACGTAGGCGCTGGCGCGGCCATCCAGTTTCTGCATGGACGCTATCGCGGGGATGGAAGCTTCCAGGACTCGCCGGGTTGCCTCAGAATCCACCAGCAGGACGATGCGGTTGGGCACGAACCGCGAATAGAGCGTGCGCAGCAGCGCGCGGGTGTCGGCACTCGCCCGCTCGCCCACCAGGATGATCTGCCGCGGCTCACTCAAAACGGACTCACAGGCGACGAGCATCTGCGGAAGCGCCACGGGAGCCGCGGACAACCGCGGCGCAAAAGCGGCCAGGGTCCTCTCCGCCGATTCGCGGAACTCGGCCCGGCTGGTGATCTGCGCCAGTCGCAGCAGGTTCATCACCGCCACGGAATTCCCGGAAGGCTCGGCGCCGTCATAGTCTTCCTTTACCCGCATCACCAGGCTGGGGTCGTCCGCGCCGGAGCCGAAGAAGCCGCCCTGCCGGCGATCCTCAAACAGCTCCATCTGCTTTTCGGTGAGCCGCACCGCCAGTTCCAGGTGCCGGGGGTCGAACTGCGCCTCGTACAAATCGAGGAGGGCCTGGGAGAAGAGGGCGTAGTCGTCGAGGAAGCCGGGGATGGCGGCTTCGCCCTGGCGATAGCGGCGGAGGAGCGGGGGCCGGAGGCCAGGGGCCGGGGGCCGGGGATGAGTGCTCGCTCCGCTCGCGTCGGGGCACATGTTCGCGATCAGGAATTCGGCGGCGCGGCGGGCGGCTTCGGCATAGCGCGGCTCGTCGAGCACCGCTCCGCCCAACGCGAACGCCGAAATCATCAGTCCGTTCCAGGCGGTAAGAATCTTGTCGTCGAGGTGCGGGCGCACGCGCTTCGAGCGTACGTCCAACAGGATCTGTTCGGCGCGCGACAGCCCGGCACGGACTTCCTCCGCGGGCCGATCGAACTGTTGCGCGGTCTCTTCGATGGTGAGGGCCTGGTAGAGGATGTTCCGGCCGGTGAACTCGCCATGCGGATCGCTCGCGACATTGCCACCGTCGGCCACACCGTAGCGGTAGCAGAACCAATCCGCCAGCGGGGGCTCAAGCTGCGCGCGAATCTCTTCGGCCGTCCAGATGTAGAAGGCGCCCTCGCCCTTAACGGCGGGCTCCTCCGGGTCGATGGCGCTGTCGGCATCCTCCGCGGAATAAAAGCCGCCCCCTGCGTCCGTCATGTCGCGCAGCACGTAGTCGAAGATCGTGCGGGCGGTCTCCGCATACTGCGGGTCGCTGGTGATCTGGAAGGCTTCGAGATAGGAGATGGCGAGCTGGGCCTGGTCATAGAGCATCTTCTCGAAGTGCGGCACGAACCAGCGCTCGTCGACGGAGTAGCGATGGAAGCCGCCGCCGAGCTGGTCGTGCATGCCGCCCTTGGCCATTTCGCGCAGCGTGAGCGAGACCATGTCGAGCGCTTCGTGGTTTTTGGTGCGCGCGTAGTAGCGCAGCAGAAAGTTGTGGACCGAAGGCCGCGGGAATTTGGGCGCGCCACCGAAGCCGCCTAGTTGTGTGTCGAATGTGCGGCGGAATACGGAGAAGCCGCTGGTCAGAATGTTGGCATCTATGGAGGAGGCGCGTCCCGGTTCCACCGTGGCTTGCTTTCGCAGTTGGGCTACCACGTCGCGCGCGGATTCCACAATCTGGTCGCAGTCCGTGCGCCACGCGTCGGCAATCTGCTTCAGGACGGAGGCAAAGCCGGGGTGTCCCCAGCGGTTCTCGGGCGGGAAATAGGTGCCGCCAAAGAAGGGTTCCAAGTCCGGCGTGAGCCACACCGACATGGGCCAACCGCCGCCGCCGGTGGTGGCCTGTACGAAGGTCATGTAGATGCGATCCACGTCGGGCCGCTCTTCGCGATCCACCTTGATAGCCACATAGTCGCGGTTCAGCAGTCGGGCGATGGAGTCGGTTTCGAAGGACTCGCGCTCCATGACGTGGCACCAGTGGCACGTGGAGTAGCCGATGGAAAGGAAAATGGGCTTATTCTCACTTCGGGCTTTTCCAAACGCTTCGGCGCCCCACGGGAACCAGTCCACCGGATTATGGGCGTGCTGGAGCAGGTAAGGACTCTTTTCGTTGGCAAGGCGATTGGTGGGCATATTGCGTTTTCCGCGGGACAGCGCTCCTGGGCTTCCCTATTTGGGCGCCGGGCAGGCGGACCCTAAGTGGGCGCCCATGCCCGCCCTGCTTAGAACGGCGGCGAGCTTCTGCCGCGCATTGGGCGGCATGGTGCCTACCGGTCTGCGGCAGACGCCCGCGGGCAAGCCGAGCATTTTCATGGCTTCCTTGATCACACTTGGGAACGTGTGCAATCCGCTGACCTCATCGAGTTCGCCAGCCAGCGCATCGAGGCGGCCGGCCTCCGCGCGATTTCCCTCACGGAAAGCCTGGTAGAGCGCCACCAGCAGTCGCGGCGCAAAGTTGGCGCAGCCCGTGACCGCGCCCGCGCAGCCTTGTTCGAGGGCCGGCAGAATCAGCTTCTCCGGGCCGACAAACACCGCGAGTTCCCGTCCCGGCACGCAGTTCCGGTAAGCCAGCGCCAGTTCCAACCGTCCGCTGGAATCCTTCATGCCGGCCAGGTTCTCGCACCTCGCCCCGACCTGCGCCACGGTTTCCGGGCAAATTCCGACGCCACCGTGCTGCGGAAAGTTATAGCCCAACACGGGAAGCCGTACGGCCTGGCACACTTCGATGTAGTGCTCCGCGAGTTCCTGGGGCGAGGGCCTCAGGTAGTAGGGCGTCACCACCACAACCACATCCACGCCCACTTCCTCGGCGTGGCGCGCCAACTTCACGGTATCGCGAGTGGTGACGCAGCCCACGTTGCCGTATAGCGGCACACGCCCTCGAACGGCCTGGCGGCAGAAGCGCATCGACACACGGCGTTCATCCATTTCGAGCGAGCAGAACTCGCCTGAAGATCCGCCCACGAATAGCCCATCCACCCCGGCGCCGATCAGCGCGTCGATGATCGCCTGCCACGCATCGTAATCGATCAGCTCGTCCTCGCGAAAAGGGGTTACGAGTGCGGGTACGATCCCTTGGAGCGAAGGTTTCGGCACGCCTTTCATGGTAGCAAGCCCAGAACGGCCGGCCTCGGGCCAGTTCGCGCCGAAGCATGGCCGGGAACTCAGGCGACATAAGGTGAACATGATGTGGTCAGGCCGTTTCGAACTGTTGCGGCCGCAGCCGCGCCGGAAGCCCCCGCGCGGGAACTCGCCCGGAGACTCCGGCTGCTGCGTCCGTGAGATTTCCGGAGAAAATAGAGGGATGAACGACGAATTCCGAATCGAAACCGACACCATGGGGGAGATGCGGGTGCCGTCCGCGGCGCTCTACGGAGCGCAAACGGCGCGCGCGTTAGCGAACTTTCCCATCAGCGGCCGGCGCTTTCCGCGATCGTTCATCCGGGCGCTGGGCCTGATCAAGAGCGCCGCCGCCCGGGTGAACGGCCGCCAGGGCCATCTTCCCGCGGACCGCGCCGCGGCCATCGAGGCAGCCGCGGAGCAGGTAGCGGAGGGCCGGCACGACGCGGAGTTCGCCATCGATATCTTCCAGACGGGCAGCGGCACCTCGACCAACATGAACGCCAACGAGGTGATCGGCCGGCTGGCCCGCGCGCATCCCAACGATGCGGTGAACCGCGGGCAGTCGAGCAACGACGTAATTCCCAGCGCCCTCCACATCGCCGCCGCCCAGTCCGTGAGCGAGCGTCTGTTTCCGGCCATGCGGCAGTTGGGCGCCTCGCTGGGCCGAAAAGCAGAGGAGTTTCACGACATCGTCAAGATCGGCCGCACGCACCTGCAGGACGCCGTGCCCATCCGCATGGGCCAGGAATTCGGCGGGTACGCCCGCCAGGTGGAAGCATCGCGCGAGCGCATCGCGGCGGCCCTGGCCGGGATTTACGAGTTGCCGTTGGGCGGCACGGCCGTGGGCACCGGGCTGAACGCGCCTCCCGGATTCGCGCGCGAAACCATCGCCGAGATCGCCTCCCGCACGGGTTTGCCGTTCGTGGAGGCGCCCAACCACTTCGAAGCCCAGGCCGCTCGCGACGCCGTCTGCTTCCTGAGCGGCGCGCTCCGTACCTATGCCGTAGCGCTGACGAAGATCGCGAACGACATTCGCTGGCTGGGCTCCGGCCCGCGCTGCGGCCTGGGCGAATTGAAGCTGCCGGCCGTGCAGCCCGGCTCCAGCATCATGCCGGGAAAGGTGAACCCGGTGATCGCCGAGAGCCTGCTCATGGTCGGCGCTCAGGTGATGGGCAACGATGCCACGATCAGCTGGTGCGCGGCCGCCGGCAATTTCGAGCTCAACGCGATGATGCCGGTGATGGCCTACGATCTGCTGGATTCCATCGAATTGCTGGCTAATGGCAGCCGGAACTTCGCCGAGAAGCTGGTGGACGGCCTGGAGGCCGACCGCGGGCGCGCCGAGGGTCTGGTGGAGCAGTCGCTGGCGATGGGCACGGTGCTGGCCCCGGAAATCGGCTATGAAAAAGCCGCGGCGCTGGTGAAGGAGGCCTACGCCACGGGGCGCACCATCCGCGAGGTGGCGCGAGAGAGGTCGGGACTGCCCGAAGAGCGGCTGATGGAGCTGCTGGAGCCGCAGTCGCAGGTGTGAACCTGATGCCATCGCGATCCTCACCTGCCGAGCCAGTCTTCCCCGAGAATGGCGTACCGCTCATGGACGTTTGCCAGGAGACCCGCTCTCAGAATACTTTGCGATCGCCGCGATAACCTGCCGGCGGTAGTGTTCGACGGTAAACTGGCGGCTCCAGCTTTCCTGCGCCCCGCGCGAGATCGCGGCGCGGCGCATATCATCGGCCAGGAGCTCGCTCGCGATACTCGCCATTTGTTCCGCGTTCTTGCAAAGGAATCCGGTCCGGCCGTCCTCCACGATTTCCGGTATCCCGCCGGTGCGGTATGCGATCACCGGCACACCGGCGGCAAACGCTTCCAGAATCACGACCGGGTTGGCCTCCTGCCGGACCGAGGGCACCAGCAACAGGTCCAGGTTCGCGAGCGCGGCGTAGACGTCCGTGACCCAGCCCGGAAACTCCACCGGCAGGCCGGCTGCGGCGGCGCGCACCTCCTGGTCATATCGTATGGCGGCACGCTCTTTGAAGAGCGGCGCTCCATAGATAAGGAACCGGCAATCCGGTCGAGCCCGGTGGATCAGCGACGCCACGCGCAGAAACTCGAGTTGCCCCTTCTCAGGCGCAATGCGTCCGATTGAGCCAACGTTCGGCGGCCGCCGGTTGCCCCTGGCCAAGACGCGATCCGGTCCCGGCACGCCGTTGTAAATCACCGAAACGCGTCCGGCGCCGACGAAGGGGCGGTAAGATTCCGCAACCAGTTGGCATACGGCGATCACTTCCGCATTCATCCGCCGGAGCGAAAGGCCGGCCGCCCATCGAACCGGTCCAGACAGGCAGGAGTGGGCATGGAAGAGCACGGGCGTCCGCAATCCCGCGATGGCGGCCCCGGGAAGCAGGCGAGGGCCGTTGATGTAGACCAGTTCGGCCCGGATCCGCCGCGCCAGTTCACGGATCTGCCGCGAGAGCCGCCATGTGCCCGTCAGAAATCGCCGCACGTCGGCCGCGGACTTCCGTCCCGACGAGTACGGCCCGCATTCAATTCGGGCGGCCTCGAAACCCAGAGCCTCCACACGCTGGAACATCTCGCCGTTTCCGGGAAGTCCGACCAAGCCCTGCCAGCCGCTCTGCCGGATCGCGACCAGGAGTTCCATCAACATCCGCTGCGCGCCGCCGAGGTCGCTGAACTGGTCCAGCAACAGAAGCCTCATGCGCGGACCGCGAGCGCCAAGATCCAGAAGTAAATGGGCAACAGGCGCCAGTAGGTGAGCAGATCTCCGGAGAACATCTGGACCACCTGTCCGGCCCAGAAGCACAGCATCCAGGTTCCGCAAAAGGAGGCTTGAGAGTCGGCCGCGCGGGAGGCTCGCGCCGCGGCGCGCAGGATCGCGATGTGCAGCCACAGCAGAGCCGCGAGCCCGGCAATTCCGGTTTCCACCAGCAGGCTCAGGTACATGTTGTCGCCGATCACCGCGCTGCCCAGATAGTCGCTGTAGGGCAGGGTTTTGTAACCGATGCCGAGGAACGCCTGCCACGGGTTGGCGGAGATCCAGTCGACCAGTGTCCGCCAGCTCGCCACGCGGCCGGAGAGCACGCCCTCGGTGGCGGAGAAAAAGTATTCCGTGGTGCCCGAAAGGCGCAGCCAGTACATCTCGGCGAACGCGGGAAAGACCTGCCAGGTCAGGAACGCTCCGGCCGCCACCGAACCCCCCAGAATCACAGCGATCCGGGCGAATCGCACGCGGTGGCGATTGAGCCAGACGAGCACGGCCGAAGCCACAAGAATATTGAGCAGGGAAGCCCGCGAATAAGAGAGCACCAGCGCGGCGAAAAGGACCGCTCCGCCCGCCACCAGCGCCTTGCGCGGCACCGGCGATTGCGCGCGCGGCCGTGAAAACGCCACCGCGATCATCACCAGAAAAAACACGCAGAAATTCCCCAGCGTGCTGGCCTCGTAGAAGATGCCCTGCGCCCGGCGATACACCCCCGACGTCAGCCAGATAAACTGCGGTCCGTACCCCGCCGGCGCCGGAAACTGAAAATAGAAATCCACGCATGCAAACAGGGCCGAAGCCACCGCGAAGTAGTACAGGGAGGACAGGCTAGGGGTGGCCGATAGGCGGCCGACAGACGACCGAACGGGGGTGTCCGACGGCCGACTGACAGACGACAAAAAGCGATCGTCTGTCCGACTGTCCCGCCTCCCCGGTCCGTAGGCCGTATAGAAGAACACGTAGACCGAAATCCCAAACAAGGCCACCCGGGCGAAGCTCCCGGCCGCCGCTTCGGCGCCCGAGCGCCAGCCCGCCATCGCCACGCTGGCCAACAGCACCCCCCACAGCACGATCAGCGCTCCGCCCACTCCGGACGGCGTAACGCTCCACTCCCCGAGCCACAACATTCCCGCAAAGAGCCCCAGCGCCGCGAAGAGCAGGCACGGGTGCGGTCCCGAATCGCCAATCGGAATGGGCAGGGGAGGCAGCAGCAGGGCTGCCGCGAAGAAGGCCGCCAGCCAGCGGGCCGGCTTGTTCACCGTCCACCAGGCCAGCGGCAGCAGCGCCGCGGGCGCCGCCAGCACCGCCTTGGTAGTGAGGGTGGGCGCCACCGCAATCGCCGCCGCCCACGCCCCGAACAGAACCGGCGCCAGAAAATGAAGCCAGCGCTGCGGATATACCGTGCTATTCATCGCGCGCTGTCGACACCGCGTGAAACACGCTTCGCCGCCCACTGGCGCGTTGTTCCTGGTAACCCATCTGCATCGTCAGGTACAGAATCGGGAGCACCAGCCCGAGCAGCAATGCCGCCGCGATATTGAGCGGAAGGTTGGGCGAGGAGGGCCTCTCCGGCACGATTCCGGGATCGATGATGCGCAGCCGCTCGCCGCGGTACCCGGTATCGCCTCGCGCCTCCCGCAGGCGGGTCTCGATGGCGGTCAGCGACGCCTGGCCGGCTTTGCGCGCCGCCTCCAGCTTGTCACTGTGGGCCAACCGCGTGGCGAGCAGCTTTTCGCGCTCCGCGTTCTGCCGGTCCATCGCCTGAAGCTGCTTGCGCATCTCCTCCAGGCGGGCGCGGGCGTTGTCCGCCTCTTTGCGGATCTCGGGCACGTCGGATGCCGGCCCGCGCTTCTCGCGCTCCGCCGCGTCGGCAATCTCCAGGTCCGCGCTGAGGACCTGTTGCTGCAGGCTGGCCCGCAGTTCCGCCGCGCTCTCCATGGCCGACTGCAACTGGGCCGTGGGCTCCATCGAAAGCGATTGCGCCCACTCATTTTCGATCTCCTGCAAGCGCGCGCGGGTTTCGCGTTCCTGCTGTTCGATTCACTGGAGCAGCTCCTGGTCGCCCTCCGACACCATGGAACGTGTGAGCTTCACGGTGGATTCCGCCATGAACTGTGCCAGCGCCTGCGCCTTGCGCGCGTCCGGCAGCGTCCCGGAAATCTCCAGGATTCGCGTGTTGCGCACGAGTCCAACCTTCAATACGCGTTTCTTCAGCGATTCGATCGGCCCGGCGCCCAGCGAGGAACGCAGCCCGAACTGCTCGATGGCCTTTTGGAAGAGGCTGTCTCCCGAGGCGACCTCCTCGTAGGTCCTGAGCGATTCCAGGTAGATGGGGCTCACCGCCATGGCGGAACGCAGATCCGCGCCGGCCGGCGGGTCGATCACAATCCGCGCCGTCGCGGTATATTGGCGAGGCAGGATGAGGGACACCACCAATGCAATTGTTACCGCGATGCCGCAGCTTGCGCCAATCCACGTCCAGTGCGACCGCATGTAACCGATGTAACGAAATGCATCGAATGATTCCGGCATGCGGTTTCCTGAGCTAGTGTAACCGATATGACCCTGCTCCAGGCCGTAGCGATCGGCCTGCTCGCGTTAATTATCGCTCCGGGTTATTTGTTTTACTTTGATGTCACCCCTAAAGTAGTGATTCTGCTTGCTGGTACGGGAATTGCGTTGGCTTGGTGGGGGATGGCGGGAAGCAAGGGGGCAGGGGCCGGGAGTCAGGGGATGGGGGCCGGGGGCCCGGGGCCGGCGATGGGAGCCCGCTTTGCTCGCGGGACCCCTCCTTGGGGTCCCCAACCCGCCCTACGTTGGTTTTCCTGGCTCCTCCTCCTCGATGTCGTCTCCCTGTCTGTTTCCACCGCCTTCTCCAAGAGCCCGGCCCTTTCGGCTTTCGGCACCAACTGGCGCCGGTTCGGCTCGGTCATCCAGGCCGCTGTCCTGGTGTTCGCCTGGCTGATCGCGAGCCACACCGCCGGCCGCCCCGACCGCGTGAAAATGATCCTGCGCGCCATAGCCACGGCCGGCGGGATCTCCGCGGTTTACGGCATCGCTCAATACTTCGGATGGGACCCCATCCTGCCCGCCGCCGCGTATCACATCGGCGAGGGCATCTGGACGATTGTGCGCCCACCCGGCACGCTGGGATACGCGAGCTACTTCGGGACGTGGTTGTTATTTGTGGCCGGGCTCAGCCTCGCTCTGGCCGACATGGAGACCAGCTCCAGCTTGCGGCGTATGGCTTTCGCTGCCGCCGCCCTTTCGCTGGCCGCCATGCTCCTCACCGGCACCCGCGCCGCCATCCTGGGCCTTGCGGCCGGGGCTGCGGTGTGGCTGTACCACAGCGGCTTTCGACTGACCCGGCGCAAGGCTGCCGCCGTCGCGCTGATCCTCGCCGCGGGCGCCGCGTTCTACTTTTCGCCCCCTGGATGGAAGCTGCGCAGCCGCGCGCGGTGGTTCGCCGAAGACCCTTGGGGCGGCAACCGCCCGAACCTATGGCGTGACAGCCTGCGCATGGGCCTGGCGCGGCTCCCTCTGGGATACGGCCCCGAAGTCTTCACCGCAGCCTTTCCGCCTTTCGAATCCAAGGCCCTGGCGCAGGCCTACCCCGACTTCGCCCACGAATCCCCGCACAACATCTTTCTCGACGCCCTGATCTCGCAAGGCCTACCCGGCCTGCTGATCCTGTGCGCCCTGTGCGCCAGTGGGCTGCTAATTCGGGGAGAGGCTTTGAAGCCCCTGGCGTGTCCCCGAAATAGGATCCGCACGGCTCTGGTAGCGGGCATCGTGAGCCAGCAGTTTACGGTCTTCACCCTACCCACGGCGTTGATCTTCTATATCACCATCGCCCTCGCAGTAGGACTCACGTCAGATCCCGTTGAACCGCGACGGGATTGGCGATTCACCTTCGCCGCGGCGCCGGTGGCGCTGGCGCTTATCTACCTCGCCGCGCGCTTCACCCTGGCCGACCATGCGCTGGCCCTTGCCCGCCGCAGCGTGGAATCCGGCGACTTGCGAACCGCTGTAGCCCACTACAGGCAATACCAGCGTTGGCAGCCTCCGGGAACCACCTCCGACCTCTGGTATTCGCGTGCGCTGCTCGGTCTCGCCCAAAAAACGCCGGACTTCGGGCAACGTTTCCAGGCTATCGCGCAGTCCGGCGCCGCTGCGGTTCGGGCCACCCAGGCTGCCGAAGATCCCTTCAACGCCTGGTACAACATGGCCACCCTGTACGCAAGCCAGAACGACTGGCGCCGGACCGAGCAGAGCCTGCGCGCGGCCATCGCCGCCAATCCCAGATGGTTCAAACCGCATTGGACGCTGGCGCAACTGCTGCGCCTGGAAAACCGCATGGAGGAGGCGGAAACGGAAGCCGC
>JAIQFL010000612.1 GCA_020073365.1 Terriglobia bacterium
CGTCAGCACCGCGAACTGATCCTCAATTATTTTCGAGCCCAAAAACTGTTCTCCAGCGGCGTGGTTGAAGGTCTTAACAACAAAGCCAAAGTTACCATGAGAAAATCCTACGGCTTCCGCACCTATCGAGTCCTCGAACTGGCCCTCTATCACTCACTTGCAAAACTACCCGAGCCTGAACAAACCCATGAATTTTTCTGACGAGTCAACATCGTTTATTACGACGGGCACTTCGGGGATTTGACCAAGGTCGACATGCGCACCACCGAGGAGCGGTTCATTCACCCGTATCCTGTCGGTCCCGCTGGCGCCGGCGCCAACATGGAAAAGTACCGCTTCAACTGGAACTCGCCGGCTCTCATGTCCCCCAGCAATCCGGACGTTCTGTATTACGGAAGCAACGTGCTCTTCAAAAGCAAGGATGCCGGAGAAACATGGACCATCATCAGTCCGGACCTGAGTACTAACGATCCCGACAAGATCAAACTCTCAGGCGGCGAGATTTCGCTGGATAACACTCGCGCCGAGTTTCATTGCACCATCACCGCAATCGCGGAAAGCCCTCGCAACCCGCAGGTGGTCTGGGCCGGCACGGACGACGGCAATGTCCAGATTACAACCGATGGCGGCGCGAAGTGGACCAATGTAGTTCGCAACATCGGGGCCCCGCCGAACTCCTGGGTTCCGTCCATCAAAGCATCCAACCAGGATGCCGGAAGCGCTTATCTGGCGATGGATCGCCACATGTCGAACGACATGACGCCCTACGCGTTCCTGACTACAGACTACGGTAAGACCTGGACGAACATCGCCAACGGGCTGACCGGATACGTTCACATCGTGATGGAAGATTTGAAGAACCCGAACCTGCTGTATGCCGGCACCGAGTTCGGTATTTTCGCGTCCTTCGATCGCGGTGGCCATTGGACCGATCTGCGTCTGGGCCTGCCACACCTGTCCGTGGTAGACATGGTGGTGCACCCGCGCGACAACGATCTGGTCATCGCCACACACGCGCGCGGCTTTTACATTCTGGATGACGTGACCCCGCTCCAGCAATTGCCGAAGGCCTTGGATCGCAGGGTGGCTGTGTTCAAGCCGATGCGCGCCACGCGATACGTGCCAGCCAGCGATACCAGCGTGCTTGGCAATCGCGTTTGGGTGGCGCCTAACAAGCCCTACGGTTCGGTGATCTCCTACTACCTGGCGAGCCGCCCTTCGCAAGGCGAGGGAGTCAGCGTCACAATTCTGAGTTCCGACGGCCACACGCTCCGGAGCATGACGGGACCTTCCAATGCGGGGCTCAACCGGGCGGTGTGGGACCTTCGTGAGAACATCTGCGCTGCGTCCGAAACCGGCGGGGGACGTCGCGGTGGCCGGGGTACCGGCGCCGGGCCGCGCGTACTTCCCGGTGACTACCGTGTTCACTTGCAGGCTCTCGGGGAAACCGTTGAAGAGACTTTCACCGTGCGCCTCGATCCGCGGGTCCATGCGAGCGACGCGGACCTGAACGCCTACTACGCTTTAGTGAAGCGCCTTTATGGCATGCAATGCTTCATCGACGGGGCGTTGGGCAAGATCTCCAGCATCAATTCACAGATGTCGGCCATCACTCCGAAAATAACCGCTGAGGAGATCAAGTCGCTGGCGGCGGAGTTGAGAAAACAGTTGGACGCGATCGAAGTAGATCTGGAACCGCACCCCAACGACCCGGAGCATCTGAATCTGCGGCGCCGTCTGACTTGGCTGGTCGATCAGGTCCAGAACTACAGCGGACGTCCGACCCAAGCCCAACTGGAATGGATCGCCATCTTCGAAAGCCAGTTGAAGAAGGTGCTGTTGGATTTGAATACGGTCGTGGAGAACCGCTTGCCAACTCTGAATGAGCGGCTGAAAGGGGCGGGCTTATCGACTATTTCCCCGAATCGAGCGGCCCCGCCACCACGGCCTGACCAGTAGCGGGGCGAGTCTTGTGACCCGAGTTGGTGCTGGCGACGTTCGGCCTGCGCGGGTAAACTACAAGGTCGGTGAACGGAACGTTCTGATTTCTTAAAAAGCTCGGATCGCTCGAACTCGCCGGGGGAAGTCTTTGTCGTCCCCATGTTGGCGGCCGGAGTCCGCGAAATCGATGTGGGCCGCCATGTCGGCCGTTTGCTGAGATGACGCCCAGTAGGTGAAATTATCGGCTACACCACCATCTGGAAGAGCGCCTGCTCCCGTAGCTCTCAAATTGCGGTACATCAGAGCCAACTCGTCCCTTGAGGGCAGAAACCAGCCACGAACTCCGTTCGAGCTGTAATTAGCGCACAGGTCGGCGGCGGTGCCTGGTTCGGCGCATGCGGCCAGCATGTCGAGAGTATTCTGCCTGCCTGTCCCCACGGCCGTGCCCTGAGCACCTGCGATAGGTTTCCGAAAACAGCCCCATTTTGCGCCTGCGCTTTGATCGAAGGGAGCCGCTTCCAAATAGCGCCAGCCGTCCGCCGCGTAGTTCGGATTCTCGTAGAAGATCAAGCCGCCGGCAGGACCAGTATCGCCGATCGCATACTCTGCTTTAGACAGCCATACACTCATCTCTCCGGGTCCACGGTTTGCCCATAGATAATACGGTATAAGTCTGACTGGCCTCGGAGGCAATGAGGGATTACCGATAGACCTGGCTGCTGTGTCGATAACTACGGATCCACCAAAGAATTCCTTGTCCACCGAGGGGTTTAATTCACGGTCGGCGTCAAACAATAGCGACAACACGTGTCCACCAGCGATGTCAGGCCATTCGGCACAGTAGACGATCGGGCCTCGTTCGAGAGCCACTCTTGCCCGATTTTCTTTCACCCTTGGATCGGCAACAACCTTTCTGACTTCAAAAGGCAGGTCGATCTCCACCAGGTCGCCGTCTTTCCAGTCTCTGTCAAGGGAAATATATCCGGACTTGTCAACGCCAGTGGCAACGGCTCTACCGTTGATGGTAACTCTCGTTTGTTTTTCACTTTTGTCCACGTAGGTATAGAGACCGCCCGGGACCGGCTGATTTCTCGACCAGCCGGGAACGCGCAACTTGATGTTTCCTTTTAGGCCTTCCTTCGCCGATACGGTGATCTTCGACCTCCCTCCCCAAGGCATTTCACTGCCGACTGAGAGCGCTATATCCCGGTTATCGACCTTGAAGGATGCTTCACTGGACACGTACAGATTGACGTAGATCGTACCCCTCTTGTCTTGCGCGTAAATGAACCCGGGCATAGATGCCAGGAACCTGACGAGGTTGGGAGGGCAGCATTCGAGGGAGGCGCGTTCCCAACGAGTGTCACGGCCATCGCCGGCACTGGCCAAACGGTTTACATAAAAGAACCGGTTTCCGGAAGCGGAGACGCCGTCTATGGCATTATTGTACATACCGCGCTCCATGACATCGATGTACTTACTATCTCCGGTCGCCAGAAACAGTTTGTGGTTCAATGTAATGAACATCAGGACGGCACACGTCTCCGAGTAAGCGGAGATGTTCGGCAGGGAATACGGCTGTCCAAATCCTTCGTTTCCGGTCGATCCGACGCCGCCCGTGATGTACATCTTCTTGCCCGCCGCATCGTGCCACATCCGGTGGGCGGCGTCGAAATAATCCTTAATTCCCGTTAATACCCCGACGTCCGCCAGGGACACCATCAGAGAGACGCAATTCACGGCATGCCCGACCGCTTCGCTCTGTTCCAGAACAGGCTTATATGACTGATTATGCCTGCTTCGGTTCACCGAATTCTCCAATCCGCGGATGTCGAGATAGTGTTTCGCCAGGTCCAGATGCTTCTTGTCGTGGGTCACTCGATACAGTTGGACACAGTTGATGGCATCTCTCTCTCCGCCCGAGAAAGGGGGATTGCGCAGCTTAAAATTGTCATAGAGGGCCTCAGCGGACTTGACGGCATTGTCCACGAGGTCTCTTCTTCCAGTTGCGGTATACCAGGCCGCGGCGATTTCAAAACCGCCGTTGCCGCCGCCCGGCGTCGTTTTCAGCGTTTCAATCCGAGCTTCCACCTGGGCCTGCAGCGTAGCGTCCGGGTGTGTCTGGAGCGAAAGGATTGCTGCTTCCAAAACGCCGCCGCTTAAGCCCCGCCGGGAGCCTGCTTCAGTAAGCTTCTGCACTTCGAAGGGAATGGTCACCTTCGCGTTTGTCGCGATCTTGGGCGCCCAAAACTCATCCTTCATCACTGCTGTCCAAAACAGCCACAAAAATAGCGGCCCGTGTTGAGAACGGGGGCTTTGCTTCGCGGGAAGGAGGATTTTGAGGTTGAGGTCTATCCCTGTATGTTAGCCGCCTCCTGTCCAAAAGCGTGACCGTTCGAGTAGGACGGGGTTGGTGCTGCAAACAGTGTTGAGGCGGGCCGGCAGCCAATTCAGTGCTTTTGACCCTACCCGAGAGTCGTCCAATTCGTGCAACTGAGCTGTCCTAA
>JAIQFL010000613.1 GCA_020073365.1 Terriglobia bacterium
CGCAGCAGCCGCTCGGTCAGTTGCACAAGGTAATCGAGTCCGCCGGCAACTTGCAGCGTGGCCGACGCCGTGACCACTGCCAGGATGATCAGCATCACCGCGATCGGCGGCTCGGAAGGCGGCACCCGGAAGCCAAGCACCAGGACGGCAACGCCGAGCCCGCCAATCAGGCCTAGCGCCACTCCGCCGCGCCGCACACCGATGAGGATTGCGGTCAGCACGAGTACGAATTGCGTCCAGAACATGGACGCGCTCGGGCCAGGGTGCGCCCGGGCGTGCGACGTGACCAGCCAGATCGTCGCCATTGCCGCCGGAAGCAGCAGCCACAACGCCATTTTCCAGTTTGGCCCCTTGGGACGAGCTTTCGGCGGAGGCGCCAGCTTTCTTTCGGCAATCTGCGGAGCAGTTGTGGTTTGTGGGTCGTGCAGGACTGCGGTTGCGCTGGAGTTGGGCGATGACGCCGGAGAGCTGGGTGTCTTGTCTGACATGGCGGTAACCCGTTGAGATTTGTCCTTTCAGTAGCAAAAGCACTGCAGCCTTACTGCCGTTTGCTCCCTCGACCTAAGCCATTGATGGCGCGTGAAGAACACAGCTTTTCGCGGAGCTCATCCTGCCCGGCGGCGGGCACTGCTCAAATTCGGGCACACTGCACGGGTTCGCAGTGGGCACTGCGCCGTTCAAATGTTTGGCGAGGAGTTTGTCTTCGTTACGACAGTCTCAACGTGAGAGACAAAGGATAGTGTTGCATTCGCGACCTCCGCTGCAATGTTTCGGCGTCCCGTGCGGCGAGCGTTGCAGTCCGTCTGCTGTAGACTGGTCCAAAATTTATTTCCGAGCACTTGCCCGTGTCGCCGAAAATCATTACAACAAAGAGACGCAAGCGTAAACTTGCTGATCACCCGGTAACGGCTCGCCGCATCATCCGTTCTTGACGTTGTTCGCGAGGGTGGAAAGATGTCTCGCCGACCACTTCGGCTTCGCTTTTCTTGGCCCCGGACTGCGATTGCGGCCATGTTGGGCGCCTGTGTCGCGTGTGTATTGTTCCTGGGCTCCCCGGCTCACGCCCTCGATCCGAACAAACGTCTCACCCAGTACGTTCACACCGCCTGGCGATACAGCGATCACACTGCGCCGGATCCTATGTATGCCCTAGGGCAGACCTCGGACGGTTTCCTCTGGTTCGTGTCCGCCGATTTATACCGATTTGACGGAGTTCGGTTTGTTCAACGTGGTGTCCCAGGTGGAGGCATGTCATTTCAAGATCCAACCAATATCTTCGGCCAGATCCTAAATGTCTACGGCGACCATGCAGGTGGGCTCTGGGTACTTGGTGTTCATGGGATAGTTCGTCTGAAGGAAGGGGTAGTCACTTCTCATTTCGACTTGGAGGGCATTGGCAACGGGAAGATCATTGAAGATTCCGATGGTTCCGTCTGGGTCACGCGAGGTTCTCCCAAAGTTTCAGATTCGCCCCTCTGCCATATCGCCGAGCGAGGTATCAGGTGCTTCGGAAAGGCTGAAGGAATACCCATAGCGCCCCTGAATTCAATACTGCCCGATGGTACGGGCGGTTTTTGGCTGGGAGGTCAGACGACCCTTGTGCACTGGCATAGCGGCGTCTCGGAGACGTACCCCATCCAGGCGTTGAAGTCCAACTTTGGGCAGACCGGAATAGCTGGCATGGCACGCGGTCCCGATGGATCTTTCTGGTTGGGCATATTCGCGGCCGGGCCAGGGCGAGGTCTCGGACGGTTCGCTAACGGTACCCTCCAACCGTTCGTGACTCCCGGCTTCGACGGCAGCAAACTCGCCGTATCCAGTATCGTCTCCGACCGAGACGAAAATCTTTGGGTCTCGACTAACGGCAACGGGATCTACCGTATCCATGGAAACGTCGTAGAGCATTATGGGCGAGCCGACGGTTTGTCCAGTGACGCCGTCGTGCGTCTTTACCTGGACCGAGAAGGGATTTTGTGGGCTGCCACTACGAACGGGATTGACAGCTTTCGTGACCCGAGCGTCGCCAGCTTCACGAGCTCCGAAGGATTGGGGAATGATGTACCAATGGGAGTTCTAGCCAGCAGGGACGGCACAATCTGGGTGGCAAACCGTGGTTCTCTCGATCACATCTCGAAAGAGAGGGTCTCCTCTATCCGAATGAAGAATGGCCTTCCCGGTAATCAAGTCACCTCCATGCTGGAAGACCGCGCCGGCAATTTATGGATAGGGGTGGATGACGGATTGTATTGGTTCAAGGATGGGCACTTTCGCCGGCTTCCAGAACCTAATCACAAGCCGCTCGGGCTTGTGACTGGACTGGCGGAGGACGTGGATGGGAATGTTTGGGCAGAGTGCCTCAGCAGTCCACCTAAGCTTGTGCGCATCCGCAATTTTCGGGTGCAGGAACAGTTTAGTTCACCTCAAGTTCCCGACGGTTATACCTTGGCGCCTGATCCGCATGGAGGGATTTGGATCGGAACGCTCAAGGGTGACCTCGCGCTGTTTCGCCACGGCGTTGTGCAGCAATTCCCGCTCGTCGCAAAGCGCGATCCGATAAGCGATCAAATTATCGCCAACGCAGACGGGTCGGTGCTGGCCAGTTCGGCGGATGGGCTGGTCGGAGTGCTGGAAGGCAAGGTACGGCGGATGACGATGCGAAACGGCCTAGGCTGCAACGTCGTTACTTCATTCATCCAGGACAAGGAGAAACGCTGGTGGCTCTTCACCGATTGCGGCATCAGCGTGTTGGCAGATTCCGAGCTACAACGATGGTGGGCGAATCCGGAAACGGTCGTACAGACCCGGGTCTATGACCAATTCGACGGAGTCTCATCAGGACGACCGCGTTTCAATTCGGCGGCGCTCTCTCAGGATGTGCGCGTATGGTTTGCCAGCGGAGTTTTTCTGGAAGTGGTGGATCCTTCCAGAGTCTTGCAACAAGCTCTGCCGGCGGAGACCTACATCGAATCGGTTGTCGTTGACCGGAAGGAGTTCCCGGCCACAGACAATCTTAAGCTTTCCCCTCATCCCCACGACTTGCAGATTGATTACACTTCGCCTACGTTTCTGATTCCACAGCGCGTGAAGTTTCGGTACCGGCTCGATGGCTACGACCGCGATTGGCACGACGCCGGCACGCGCCGTCAAGCGTTCTACACGGATTTGTCGCCAGGGAAGTACTCGTTTCGCGTCATCGCCGCGAACAGTGACGGCGTATGGGACCATACCCCCGCACAGTTTGATTTCTCCGTCACGCCCGCGTACTACCAGACGAACTGGTTTCGTGCCCTCTGCGCGGCGGCTTTCCTGGCGCTGCTGTGGGCGGCGTATCAGTTGCGGATGCGGCAATTGGCGTACCAGTTCAATATGCGCATGGAAGAGCGAGTCAGCGAGCGCACGCGAATTGCGCGGGAGCTTCACGACACTCTGCTGCAGAGTTTCCAGGGACTCTTGCCACGCTTTCAAGCTGCTATTTACAAGCTGCCGGACAGTCCGGTGGATGCCCGCGAAACGCTTGAAGCCGCCGTCGATCAGGCGTCTCAAGCGATCACCGAGGGCAGGGATGCCGTGCAAGGGTTGCGCATGTCCACGGTCGAAAAGAACGACCTTGCCGTAGCTATTCGGACGATTGGGGAAGAGCTCGCTTCTGCCGAGGCAAAGGAGTCTGCACCGAAATTCGAAGTGGTCGTGGAAGGCACACCTCGGAATCTGCCTCCGATCCTGCGAGATGAAGTTTACCGGCTTGCGGCAGAGGCGTTGCGCAATGCCTTCCGGCATGCGGCAGCGCGAGCCGTAGAAGTTGAAATCCGCTACGACGAAGAGTTTTTCCGGCTCCGTGTTCGGGACGACGGGAAAGGGATGGGCCCCGAGGTTCTTCGCGGAGATGGACGTGAGGGCCACTACGGACTGCACGGCATGCGGGAGCGAGCCAAGCTTGTTGGCGGTAAACTAACGATCTGGAGTGAAGTGGATGGCGGTACGGAGATCGAGATAATCATTCCAGCATCGAGAGCGTACATGAAGTCGACGCGGCGTTTCTGGTACTTTGGGAAGCGCTCCGCGACCGATATCGATGTGAAGGAAACGATCGAGCGTGAGTGATGGGGCAGCTCAAATTCGGATTCTTACCGTGGATGACCATGCCGTCGTAAGGCAAGGAATAGCCGTACTCGTGGGCACTCAACCGGATATGACTCTGGTCGCCGAAGCCTCAAACGGACGCGAGGCTATCCAACAATTTCGTGCGCATCGCCCGGACATCACGCTGATGGACTTGCAGATGCCGGAGATGAACGGCTTCGATGCGATCGTCGCGATCCGGGGAGAATTTCCTGACGCGAAAATCGTCGTGCTGACGACCTACAAGGGCGACGTGCAGATTCTTCGCGCACTCAAAGCAGGAGCACAAGGTTACCTGCTAAAAAATACGTTTCACAAGGAACTC
>JAIQFL010000163.1 GCA_020073365.1 Terriglobia bacterium
AATGAGTCTGCCACGCAATTCGAGGTCGGGGTCGCTTGCCATTTTGTTCTGACACTTATTATAGTGTCAGAACGAGGGGCAAAGCAAGGGCTGCCAAAATTTGCAAGAATGCCATGAACGGGCACCCGCCGCGAACGCATCGCAGGGTCAAGGGGTTAGCCCGACCTGGTGAACCACCTTACGGAATCGCTGGACTACCTGGTGTCACATCCGGCAAGGCCAGGCCGGCGGCACATTTCGGGAAAGGCCCTCGCGCGACAGCAGGAGAAAACAGTGCTGCCCTGTGTCCACGATTCGATGTGCCGGCAATCCCGCTGCCTCGACCTGGGGGCGATAGCCTGCGGGAAAGAAGAAATCGCTCGACGGGTGTGAGCGGACGAGACGAACCAACTCGCCCTCGTCGGCTGCGACCACCAACGACGCAATCGGCTCATCCGAGTTCACACCCCATTCCCGCAGTTTGTCTCTGAACGAGCGCCGCCGATCGTCCAGGTGATCGAAATCATCGACGGTCACGCTGATTCCCATCCCGGTCAAATCCAGCAGGGAGAACATTCCGCCGGTCATACTATGGCTCACGATGGCATAGCGCAACCGCGCGAACGGGAGAACCGATGCGTAGAGGTCGTCCGCCACATCGACGACGATCAGTTCGTTGCCGCGATTCGACTCGCAATAGGTTGCTAAGGGCGCCGACGCTGGCTGAACGGTAGTTTCGGCAAAGGAGAGCCCCCATGGCTGCTGCGGCAGCGCAACCTTGCAGACGAATCCAACCATCGCGACAGTCAAAACCGCATAGTTCCAACGCTTCCCAAGAGGCGAGTAGCAAGCCGCGGCGATCGCCATGGGCGCGACCGGCGGTATCAGGTAAGTCACACTGCGGTAGTGCCAGGCGAATGGCGCCGCCAGCAGGAGAGCCAGCCAGCATGCTGTCAGAAGCGCTTCGGCGGTGCGTTTCTTCTGGGCCCGGATCAACGTGGGTAACGCAATCAGGAGCAGCGACAAAAGAATTGGGTCTATGAGGAGCAGCCTCTTCGCGTAGAACGCGAGGTGCGTTTCGTTGGTGGTCTGTGGAGGCGCGCCCCGGCCGAATCCGAGAATCTCCTGCCGCACGTGTTCGGTCCAGAACCAACGGCGGTGGACGGTCAATTGATACCCGTACCATGGCGCCGCGAGTCCAAACGCCAGGGCGACAACAGCGACAGCGCGCCGGAAAGTGGCGCGGGCGCCGCGGGGCGCAAACACCCAGTACAACCCGAGGGTAACGAGCGGCAGCGCGCCGGCAACGGTCTTCGTGAGGATTGCGCCGGCGACCGATGCCGCGAATCCCCAGAAGGCGAGGCCCGATCGGAGAGACGGATCCCCTAACAGCCAATACATCGCCGAAATATCGGCCGCGGCCAACAGCGCATCGGTCAGCACCATGGCGCCGCTGACGTTCCATAGATGATTCGAAATCAGGAGCACCGCAGCCGCGGCACCTGCCTGCCACGATCGGATACGGGCGCCAATCAGGAACACCAGTCCGGCCGCCAGTCCGCAGAGAAGCGCCAGCGGAAACCGCAGCGTGAAGCGCGAGATGCCGAGCAGCCGCGCGGAGGCTGCCGAGATCCACATAAAGAGTGGCGGTTTGTAGAAGGAAAAACGGCCCATGTAGCGCGGGGTGAGCCAATCCCCCCGTTCCACCATCCCAATCACGCTGTTCACAAAAAATGCTTCGTCCTGGGCGGTAATTCGAGCCACGGGGTCGAGATAATCGCCGGCTATGCTGACTCGCGCGGCGCGAATCAGCAGGCACACCGACGCGAAAAGTACGATGCAGAGCAGGCCGAGACGCATAAGCAACCATTATCGGCGGCGCGCACGGGAAAAAACGACTGAATTTGGGGAGCTACCCTACGTGGCGCCGTGCATGCCGGCCAGGTACGCGTCATTCATGCGGAAACGGTCGTGCTTTTCAAATCAGCGGCTCCCTGAGGGCATCGCGTGAGCTATCGGCACAAACCGCGGCACGGTTCACGAGTTGGTGGAGGCCGCCAAGCACCGGCACGAGTGCCGGCGCGGCACTCATGAGTGCGCGCGCCACGGAGGGTTGCGCGGACTGGCAGACGACAAAAACCGATCGTCCGCCCCACTGACTCTCGCTATCTTCCGGTGACGGCGCCTTCGGAGGCGGAGGACACCAGGGCGCAGTATTTCGCGAAGACGCCCGTCTTGTAGCGAGGGGCGGGCGCCGTCCAGGCTTTCAGGCGGCGGGCGAGCTCCCCGGACGGAATCTCGATGTCGAGAACGCCCCGGTCCGCATCAACCGTGATGGGGTCGCCTTCCTCGACTGCCGCGATGGGACCGCCATTATAGGCTTCCGGGGCGACGTGCGCGATCATGAAGCCGTGGGTGGCGCCGCTGAAACGGCCGTCGGTCACCAGGGCTACGCTGTCGGACAGGCCCGCGCCGACAATGGCGCCGGTAACGCCCAGCATCTCGCGCATGCCGGGACCGCCGCGAGGTCCCTCATAGCGGATCACGACCACGTCGCCGGCCTGAATCTTGCCCTGCGTGACAGCCTGCATGGCGTCTTCCTCGCGCTCGAAGACGCGCGCCGGCCCCTGATGGACCTTCTTATCGTGACCCGCCAGCTTGATCACGCAGCCTTCGGGGGCGAGGTTACCGCGCAGGATGGCGATGCCGCCGCGGGGCTTGAGCGCCCGGTCTAACGGGCGGATCACTTCCTGGCCGGGGGTTTCTTTGGCATCCGCGGCCTCTTCGGCGAACGTGCGGCCGGTGATGGTGAGCGCGGATCCATCCACATACTTGCCCTCCACGAGGCGCTGCGCGATGACCCCGATACCGCCGGCCTTGTCCACGTCGGCAGCCATGAAGCGGCCGGCGGGCTTGATATCCACGAAGACCGGCGTGCGCGCCGAGATACCGTCGAAATCGTCGATCGAAAGCGGGACCTCGGCCTCGCGCGCCATGGCCAGCAGGTGCAGCACAGCGTTGGTCGACCCCGCGGTGGCCGCCACGCCCGCAATGGCATTATCGAAGGCCGCGCGCGTGCAGATATCGCGTGCCCGCCGGTTGTTTTCCACGGCGTTCATGACGATCCGGCCGCAGCGGTACGCCACCTCATCCTTGCGCTTGTCGACCTGCGGAACGGCAGCCGTGCCCATGGGCGCAAGTCCGATCAGTTCCATCACGGTGGCCATGGTGTTGGCGGTGAACTGGCCGCCGCACGCTCCGGCGCCGGGACAGGCGTGGTCTTCGATATCCAGCAGCTCGGCATCGGACATGCGGCCGCGGGCGTTGGCGCCGACGGCCTCGAAGACGTCCTGGATGCTGATGTCGTGGCCGTTGTGTCTACCTGGCAGGATGGATCCGCCGTAGAGGATCACGCCCGGAACGTTGAGCCGCAGCAGCGCCATGGCGGCGCCGGGAATGGTCTTGTCGCAGGCCACCAGCGCCACGATGCCGTCGAACATGTGGCCCCGCACCAGCAGCTCGATGGAGTCGGCGATCACCTCGCGGCTCACCAGCGAGGCCTTCATGCCCTCGGTGCCCATGGTGACGCCGTCGGAGATGGCGATGGTGTTGAACTCCATGGGAGTGCCGCCGGCCGCGCGGATGCCTTCCTTCACCTTCACGGCCAGTTCCCGCAGGTTGTAATTGCAGGGCATGGTCTCGATCCAGGTGTTGGCTACCCCGATGATCGGCTTGGCGAGATCCTGGTCGGTGAAGCCGATGCCTTTCAGCATGGCGCGTGCGGGAGCGCGGTCCCGTCCCTGGGTGATTGTGTAGCTTTGGAGCTTCATGGCGAAATACCAGTGTAAACCCTGGTAGGGCAGACGATCGGTTTTCGTCGTCTGCCGGGTTCTTGTGGAAGACTAACAAAAAGACAGACCACAAAGAGACGATGGTCTGTCCTGCTGTCTGGTCAGAAACTGTAGCGCAGCGTCAGTATGCCGTGCGAGTTGCGATGGTATTGGCCCAGGAAGTCGCTATCCGAGCCGCGAATCAGAGCGAAGCCGGCGGTGAGGCGCCAGTGCTGTCCGAAGGCCTGGGTGTACTCGGGTTTGAGATACGCGCCACGGCCATTCTGGCGGATTACGGTTTCCAGGGCCACGCTGCGATTGACGTCGATGGTGTAGCCGGCGCGGGCCACGAAGGCGCGGGTGGACCCGCGGATGGGGGAATAGGAAAGGGCGGTTCCGTGCTGGGTGATCACCTGGCCGGCATAGCCGCCGACGAACGACCATTCGCCCGCCTGGCGTTCGAGTTGGAGGACATAGAGTGCGTACTGGTCTGACTGTGGCGTGGTGGAAGTGAAGTATGCGGCTTCGGCTTTGAGCGTGACGAGGGGGAGCGGAATGGCAGCGTCGGCTCCGTACATGCGCATCTGCGGATAGAAGCGCTGCACGGCCACTTCCAGGGGCACGAGCTCCACTTGCGCACGGTAGAGCGGCAGATGGTCGTAGCCGTTATAGAAGGACAGCGAGTACTCGGCGGCGCGGCCGATGTGGTTCCAGCGCGCGCCGAATTGCGGGCCTCCAGGGAAGTCGGGCGGTTGTTCCGCGATGGGAATTCCGGCGGGGAGCACGGCCCATCGCTGGTTCAGGAGCGGAACGCGGCTGGGCGTGAGCCGCGGCGAGACCACCACGTCGATGGTGTTCGACTGATCGCCGTAGGTGAGGCGGCCGGCGGTGATCCCCAGAAAGTCGTTATCGACTACGCTGAGGAAGTCCCGCGGGGCGAAGCGATCCGTAGGGTTCAGCACGTCGGTCTTGCCCCAGCGGATGAACTGTTTCCCGGCTTCGAGGGTGAGTTTGCCGCGCGCATACGTGGCGCTCAGGCGGCGGACTTCGAATGCGGGGCGGCGGCGCTCGCGGTCCCAGAAAGACAGGGCGAGTTCCCGTTCGGTTTCGAGGTGGGTGTCGGTGCGGGCGTCCAGGGCGCCGGCGAAATGAAGATTAGGAGTCAACTTGTAGAAGGCTTCGTAACGGAAAAGGGACTCGCCAATGACGTGGGAGCTGTCGTTCAGAGCGGCTTGGGGATAGAGCTGGGCGTTGGTTTCGAGGAATCCGCGCTGGGTGAAATCCTGGGCGAAAAGCAAAAAAGGCAACACGGGAAGCAGCAGGATGGTCAGAACCGGGGACAGACCGCACTGTCCACGCGGGGCAAAGACGGCCCCTTGGGACAGTGTTGTCTGTCCCCTCATTGGTCCCGCCGGAGGGCTTGGACGGTGAAATCGTCGTCCTTCATGGGGACGTTGTATTCCAGCTTTTCGAGGCGCAGGACGGTGTGGCTGTTACGGCGCAGGTCGGTCATCTCGAGGACGCAGGGGGTCCAGATGCCCTGCACGTTGCGAATGCCCGTCTGGTGCAGGCGGCGTACAAGCTGATCTTTGATGAAATTCTCGTACTGCGCCGGAACATAGTTGTCCTTGCGGATCCAAACCCGCGAGAGAGTGTACTGCGAAGTCTTGCCCTGGCGCGGGCGGGATTCAATGCGCCAGCAAGCCGCGCCATCGATGGGCTCTTCGCCGGTGAGCCGGAAGTCGTACTGATCCACGTCACGCTCTTCCAGATCTTCGAAACTGAAGTCGGTGCCGAAGAAGCGGGTGGAGCGGTCTTGCAGGGCAATGCGGCGGTCGCGGCCGATGGCGGGCGTCCACATCCACTGATCGGAGGAGCGGTCCGGATGGTTGACCACCAGCAGAGCGACGCCTTTCACGTCAGCCGGCGCGGTGAAACGGATGATGGCCTTGCTATTGCCGTAGGAGCCGAGTCGGAAAGACTGCCAGGATTTGGTGGTTACCTTTCCGTTGGAGGGGGTCACTTCCAGGACTCCTTCATAATGCTGCGAGTTGGCGCGCCCGCGCTTCTGGGACTCGTCGACGATCTGGCGGGCGTCCTGGGCCAGCGCGGGCGTGAGCAGAACCAGCGCCAGCGCCGGTAGTAAGACCGCTCCCTTAGGCGCTGTGAAACCGGTTGGCAGGCGAAAGCGCCTGCCCCACCCAAACGCAAGCCCTGACGCGCCAATGTGGGACAGACGCTTTCGTCTGTCAATCCGGCTATCCCAGCGATTTTTTCTCAGTTTCTTACGGTCGGGCTGGTTACACCGCCACTCTCTGCTACTCATATTCCAAAGCCTCCACCAGAGAACTGCGGACGGCGGTCTCGGCGGGCCAAATCGCGGAGATCAACGCAGCTCCGAGGATCACCGGCACCAGCAGCCCCACGATTCCGAAGGGGAATTGATAAGCCAGAGGCATGCCGCTGAAATCGTGCGCGAGGGCCTGCAACTCGTAGTACAGGAAGATGGCGCCGGCCGCGATCCCCATCACCAGGCCAATCACACCGATCGCGACCGCTTCCATCCACACCGTGCCGCGGATCTGGGCGCGCAATCCGCCCACCGCGCGCAATACGCCAAGCTCCCGGCGGCGGTCCGAAATCGAAACCGTCAGGGTGTTGACGATGCCGAGCAGCGCCACCACCATCGCCACGATCACTTGTACATAAGTCATGCCAAGCCACGCGTCCGCCACCTTCATGATGTAGGCGCGAATCTCCTGGTTCAGCATGATGAAAACGCGGCGGCGGCCGCCCAGGCGTTCGTTGATCTGGCGTCGCACCTCTTCGGGGGACGTGCCGGGTTTGATGTAGATACGGAAAATGTCGATGGTGTCGTCCTGAAAGTAGCGTGCATAGGCTTCGCGCTCCAGGACAACGGCGCCGAGTTGGTTGGAATAATCGCGAATGATCCCCACTACAGGGAGGCGCAACGGGCCGGTAGGAGTGGCGATTTCGATGGGGTCGCCCATTTGGATTCGTTCGAGCTGGGACAGGTTCTCCGCGATGATGACGCCCTTCTCCTGGATGGCCAGCCGGTTCATGGTGTCGGAATCGCCCGCGACGATGTGGCGGTGGACGCGGCGTCCGACGGAGGCGAGGTCTAAGGCCACGATCATGATGGGCTTGCCGCGGAACTCGACGCGCGCGGTACGCACGGGCTGGATCTCGTCGACTCCAGGGATCTGCTGCAACTCGTCCCGCATGCTGATCGGGAAGCGGAAATCGTGGGATGCCAGGTTCGCCGATCCGGTCACAAAGAGATCGGGGTTCAGGGTGCCGGTCATCCACTCCTGAAGCGAATCGACGCTCGCGCGCGCCATCCCTCCCTGCGCGATCACCAGTGCTAACGAGAGCATCAGGGCGGCAACCGTTGCCGACGTGCGGCGCGGCGCCTGGATAAGGCTGTCGGCCGCCAGAGAGCCCTCGATCGGCCGGACCCATTTCAGGGGGCGTCGCAAAAGCCGCGCCAGTTCCAGCGCCAGAAACGGGGTAAGCAGCAGGCAGGCGAGCACGGTGAGCAGGAAGCCCGAGTAAAGCGCGGGGCGGTAGCGGCTCAGCGGAAGGCAGATCAGCGCCAGCGCGAAGGCGACGAACGCGGCGATGCGGCGGGCGCGGTTTTCGCCGGCGCCCAACACCTGGTACCGGCCCTTCTGCAAGGCCTGGATGGGTTCGATGCGCGCCGCGTTGCGCGCCGGGATGACCGCGGCGACCATGCTGACCACGACGCCCAGCGCCAGCGCCGCGAAAAGCAGGCGCGGGTCTATGAGAACGTCCTGGGTATTGTTCGGCACGCCGAACAACTCGTCCATCAATTGGCCGGTGAAACCGGTCAGGCTGCGCGCGAATGAGAGGCCCACAGCAACTCCGATGGACGATCCGATCAGGCCCGCCACAGCGCTCTCTCCCAAAAACAGCGTGCGGATCTGCCCGCGAGTGGCGCCGAGCGCGCGTAGGATTCCAATCTCCGACCGGCGCTGGTTCACGGCGATGGAGAAGGAATTGTAGATGATGAACATGCCGATGAACAGCGCGAACATGCTGGAGACGCCAGTCGCGGTGGTATAGATTCCCAGCAGAGACTCGAACTGCCGGCCGCGGCCGGATGGGGGCTCCACCGTGAATCCCGGGCCCAGCGCCTTTTGGAGAGCGGCCTCACCCCGTTCGAGCGAGACGCCGTCCTGAAGGCCGATATCGATGCGGTCGAAACGGCGGCCGCGGCCGAAGACCTTCTGCGCGGCATAGATGTCCATGATCCCGAGATTGCCGCCGAAGGCCGCAGCCATGCCGCCCGCCTTCAGAATGCCGCGAACCGTAAACTGCTTGCGGCCCTCCATGGTGTCGAAGGCGATTTTGCCGCCGGTGCGCAGGCCGTTGCGATCGGCAAATTCGCGGGTGACGATCAGGGAATCGGGTTGAGCCAGAAAGACCAGGGGGTCGTCGATCACGTCTTCGTCGCCGTTTTCGAAATCGTAGTCGCGCAGGCTGCGGTCGCCGGTCATGTCGACGGCCAGGATCAGGAGCTTGCCCTGACCATTGAGACCGGTGTCGACGGAGGCTTCGATGGCCGGCGCGGCGGCCCGCACTTCGGGGACGGCCTCGACGCGCTCCAACACGTCTTCCGCGAAACCAGAATCGCCCGCGGAAACCGCAAGCTGCGTCTTGCCGGCGATGCGGTCCACGGTCTGGTTGAACGACTGCAGCACGGACTGGTTGGCGGTCTGCATGCCGACCAGCAGCGCCACGCCGAGGACGATGCCGGCGGTGGTGAGCACGCTGCGCAGCAGGTGTTTGCGCACGTAGGGCAAACTGATCAGCCGTAGCAGGATCATCGGCGGACGTCTCCGGCGATACGTGCGTCACGCAGCGTGACGGTTCGCGGGCAGCTTTCGGCGACGCTGGTGTCGTGCGTGACGATCAGGATGGTGGCGTTCAGACGCTGGTGGAGGTCGCGAATGAGGTTGAGAATCTCGGCGCCGGTGTGGGTGTCGAGGTTGCCGGTGGGTTCGTCCGCCAGCAACACGGGTGGATAGAACGCCAGGGCGCGGGCGATTGCCACGCGCTGCCGCTCGCCGCCTGAAAGTTCGTCGGGCAGATGATCGAGCCGCTGGCCGAGTTGCACCAGTTCCAGCAGGTCGCGAGCGCGCTTGTCGATGTCCCTGCGCTTCAGGCCCTTGAGGTGCAGCGGCAGGGCCACGTTTTCCACGCAGGTAAGGCTGGGCAGTAGATTGAAGAACTGAAAGATGAAGCCGATCTTGTCGCGGCGCAGGCGGGTGAGATCGTCATCCGGGAGTGCGGCGACGGACCGGCCGTCGATGCGGATCTCGCCTGAGGTGGGGCGGTCGAGGCCGCCGATCAGGTTGAGCAGCGTGGATTTGCCGGAGCCGGAGGGGCCCACGATGGACACCATCTCACCACGTTCGATGTGCAGGTCGATGGAATCGAGGGCCACCACCTGGCGCTTGCCGTTGAAATGTTTCGAGACGCCGGAAAGGGCAATCATCTGTTACTTCTGATGATAGCGTGGGGCGGGCGTCGCCTTAACAATTGTTAATTGTACCAGTAGGGGGTCTTGCGGGCCCATTCGGTGGTGGGGTATCGCTTGTGCAACAGATCGAAGGCTTGATGCGAGAAGTCGCCGGTTTTGTCGTCGGAGCAGCCGTAGCGAGACGCGCGAACGCAGAGGTGCAGGGCCTCGGGAATGCGCGGGTCGCTGGGGCTCTTCTCCGCCCAGGCGAGCGTCTGCTGAGTGAGCCAGTCGGGGGCACTGGGCAGGGAACGGAGCAGCTCCCATTCCTTGCGAGCCTGCTCGCGATCGGGCGCCGGGAGAAAGGGCGCGGCCGGCGTGCCTTTGCGATAGAGGCCGCGAAGCGCGGAGCTCATTTCCGCCCGTGCTCGATAGTAGTCGCGCCCATCGGGCTTCGCGGTGAATGCGCACCACCAGTTGTCCCGGAAGGAGTCGATGGCTCCCTCTGCGCGCGTCTCGCGCCCGAAGCCTGTATCCACGTAGGCCCGCAGGCCCGGAGATTTCAGCAGCGTGAAGATGTCGTCAAAGGACGGGGAAGCGGTGAGCAGCATGGAGCGCACGAAGACCACGCCCGCCAGGTCCCGGCGAATGGCCGCGGGCAACAGTCGGCCCTCGGAAGCCTGCTTCAACAGAGGGAGCGGTATCAGGCGATTCAGCACGTCCGCCGAATCGGCATCCAGGTGTTCTCCGGGCACCGGCTTCGCCTCTTCCATATCGGTGAGCTCGCCCACGGCAGTTCGCGGCGCATACTGGAGGAATTCGTCGAAGCTGCGCGCCAGCCGCATGCGTTCGGCACGGATCAGGTTGCGCGCGGAGACGGGCATCTTCAGTCGCAGAAGTTCATCTGCCTTGGAGCGCGCCTTGGCCTCCGGCATCAACCTCACGGCATGAAAGCCCGCGGTGACGTACCCCGGTGAATCGGGCTTCACCTCGCGCGAGGCGCCGAGCAGGTCCGGCGTTGCCGTATCGCCGGAATCGGCGGTCTGGAGGGCGGCCACCAACCACGGAAGCGAGCGGGTCTCGCGCCATTTTTCGAGGGCATGATCACGGCTGCCCGATTGGAAGGTGACGATCCAATCTGTGAGATCGTCGTGGTGCGATTGAGGAGGAGATGTGTCGAAGAGGAGGCGGTAGTCGGTGAGATCCTGCGCGATGCTCTCCTGAATTCCCGGCTTCATCAGCGCCTGGCCGAGTTCGTGGATGCGCTGCTCAGGGTACAGGTGGGCACGCACGTAGCCCAACAGCCGCCCGGCTGGAGGCGTGCCGATGCGCTTCAATTCGGCTTCGGCCTCGGCCAACTCCCCCGCCCGAATGAGGCACCGCGCTGCCAGGTAGGGGGCGATTTCATGCCAGGGAGATTCCGAATCTGCGCCGATGCTCTGAAAATCCTGACGGGCGCTGTCATATTGTTCCGCGTAGAACCTGGCCGCGGCGATCTGATAGGTGCGGTCGGCGCGCAGCCTTGGATCGGAAGCCGGCGACGGAATGGACGCGCCGCTGGAGCAATTCGCGAATACCTGGTCCTGAGCAGCCACCCAATCCGCCACCACACTGCTGGACGCACCGTACTGCTGAATTCGAGCGGCGAGCGTGGCAGCCGCGGTGCGGAAGGCATCCTCGTTGCAGTTGAGATAATACTCGAAGAAACCGTCACGCTTCACCTGACGGTTCGGATCGATCTGGGATAAGGGCTTCACACCGGGGACTTGGTTGCGCGCGGTAAGCCACGGGTTCTCCATCGACGCATCCGGTGACGCAGGGAAGGCCGCCCAGCGTTCCTGCTGGTTCAGACCGACTCCCGCCAGATGCCGATATGCGATCACCAGATACCTCCGCGCGTAGTTCGGCTGGACCACGCCGAGTTGTCCGCGGGCGAACTCTTCCTCCGGCTTCTCGGGTTGCAGGGTAAGCGAGAACAGCGCCTGGTGAGGGAACGGCCCGCATCCGGGAAGTTCCATGGGAACGGCCAGAACTAGAAGAGCAATCAGAAGTCTCAGTGCCATCGGTGTACCTCGCGAATGGCGGCTTGGAATTCCGCGCGGGTCCACGAGTGCGGATTGAAGATGTAGAGCCGCGGCGCCGAGGGCGGCTCGCGCAGCGGCTCGTCCGTGGAGACTCCGGCGCTGGCGCGGCACAACCGCGGTTGGAACTGGCGGGCCGGGCGCTCACCAGGGCCTATGCGAAACAACATGGGGACGGCTTCCGATACGGGCAGGCCGGTGATCCAGCGGTCTCCCTCGCACCAGGATGCCAGCGCGGTGATCGAGAGCGGCATGGTTGCCGGCATCCGCTCGCGCAGGCTCGTCAATACCTCGCGGTAGAACGCGCGCTGGGAGAGGGTGGCGTCGAAATCCACCTGCAACGCGCGGACTCCGGGGATGTTCGCGGCTTCTGCGATGGCAGCCGACGCTTCGCCGACCGGCGGCATCGCCGACCGATCCGGCTCTACCCGCACCACCGACATCAGGACGGCCCCGGGCGGATATCGTAGTGGCTGCAGTCTGGGGCGCACGGAAACGGCACCGTTCCGCAGGAATACCGTGCGGGCGAGGAACGCTACGCCGGTCGAGTGGGGGTCGATGAATTCGAGATTCTCGGGGCGCTCCCATGCCCACAGGAAAACCCGGGGGAAGCCGGGCAGAGGGTCGGCGGGGCGCGGCCACAAGAGGACCACGGCAGCGAGCACGGCTACTGCGGAGAGCGATTTCACGCGCAGTTCTGTTTTAACACGGTTGCAGTTGGTCTTTGGGCTTGAGTGCCGCGGTCGATTGTTCTCCTTCTGATAGAATTCCGTGTGATGTCACAACTCTTTCAGCGGAAGCCGATCGCGGCGCTGGTAGCCGAGACGGAAGGCTCCGGCGGCTTGAAGCGGAGCCTCCGTGCGGGCGACCTGATCATGCTCGCGATCGGCGCCGTAATCGGCGCAGGCATCTTCGGCGCCATCGGGACCGCCGCCGCGGGTCAACTTGGTCCGAACAATGAAGTGATCCGGACCGGCGCTGGACCGGCACTGGTCTTCTCCTTCCTTCTGCTTGGGGGCGGCTGCGCGCTCGCGGGCCTCTGCTATGCGGAGCTGGCATCCATGATCCCCCAGGCCGGCAGCGCGTATGCGTACTCCTACGCGACGCTGGGCGAGCTCGTCGCCTGGATTATCGGCTGGGATCTCATTCTCGAGTACGCGGTGGGAAACGTCGCCGTGGCGATTTCCTGGGGCGACTACTTCAACACGCTGTTGCGCGGATTTGGCGTGGTGCTGCCGGTGTGGCTGACCACCGGCTATCGCACGGCGCTGCTAAGCCCGGACCCGCGGATCCACGGGCTGCTCAATTCCGCGCCGCACGTCGCGGGGATTCCCCTCCTGATCGATGTGCCTGCGGCCGGCATCGTGATGCTCATCACCTGGCTCCTGCTGCGGGGCGCGCGAGAGAGCGCCACCGCCAACAACGTGATGGTGGTCATCAAGCTGCTGGCGCTGTCGCTGTTCGTGGCCGTCGGGGCGACCCACTTGAAGGCAGCCAACTATCATCCATTCGCGCCGAACGGCTTCACCGGCATCCATCAGGGCGCGGCGATTGTCTTCTTCGCGTATATCGGGTTTGACGCGATTTCGACCGCGGCCGAGGAGACCGTGAACCCGCAGCGCAACCTGCCGATCGGGATTTTGGGCGGCCTGGGAATCTGTACGCTGATCTACGTGATTGTCGGATTTGTGATGACCGGCATGGTGCCGTACAAGGAACTGGCGGGGGTGGCCGATCCTCTGTCGCGGGCGCTGGAGCTGGCGGGATTCAAGGCGGTGGGCTGGATCGTCGCCCTGGGCGCGGCGGTCTCGATGTCCGCGGTCCTGCTGGTGTTTCAGTACGGCCAGCCGCGTATCTTTTTTGCGATGGCGCGCGACGGCCTGCTGCCGCAATGGGCCGCCAGGCTCCATCCGCGCACGCGGATCCCCTGGGCGACGACGTTGCTCACCGGGGTGTTCGTGGCGCTGTGGTCGCTGGTTGGCGACGCGGCGGAGACGTACGATTTGACCAATATCGGCACGCTATTCGCATTCATGCTCGTCAGCATTGGAGTGCTGGTTCTGCGGTATAAGGAACCGGAGCGCCCGCGGCCCTTCCGGGTGCCGTGGGTATGGCCCGTGTGTGTGCTCTCCGCCGCCGGATGCCTCTTCATTATGCAAGGCCTTCCACACTCCGCCTGGGAGCGGTTCGGGGGCTGGCTGGTGATCGGTCTGATGCTGTATTTCGCCTACGGACATCGGCATAGCGTCCTCCATCGCGACACGGTTGCATCGAGTGATCGGCCCGCGGTCTAAGGAAGGGGCGTGGCGGGAAGATCGGGGAGCGGAATCACATCTGCTTCGAATCAAAGCCTGTGAGAAGAGCCGCTGTGCGCAGCCTTTGGTCGACGGTCAGAAAGACTCGGCCGTGCGGAGCGTCTTCGCACCACTCCAGGGCTGCCGCCAATTGCAGCGAGTCCGCCGCCCGCAAGTCATGGCGCTCCACAAGAACGGCGGCCTTTGTACGAATGGCATCGGAGGGCTGAATCATGGACCAGGAATCAGCGAGATTCTTTGCCAGCTTGCGGGCCTTGGCGCAATCGGCGGCGTCAATTTGTTGCATGCGGAGAAGCCGGGCGAGTGCGCTTGAGATTTCAACAGGCGTGGCCCACCAAACGACGACATCGTGACTCTTGTAATACGCGACGGCCTACGGCGTCGTGCTCTGGCCTACGCAGAGAGGGATCAGCGCACTCGTGTCCCAAAAGGCCGCCACGCGCGCTAGCGGCTTTCTCGTTCTTCTTGCCATAACTGGCGCATGACCTCATCGGTAACATTCCCCGGCGGCTTAGGCCAAGAAGCCAACGGACGCTTTCGCAAGGGCGTAGTGAGCACGCCGCGGGCAACCAGCCTCCGCTCTTGCGCAGTGTGGTTCCGCAGATCACAAGGCACAATCCTCGCAACGGGCTCATTCCGGTCGCAGACCAAGACTTCCTCGCCGTCACGCACAAGCCGGATATGTGCACTGAGCCGCGCTTTCAAATCGCTGATGTTCACGGTCCTCATAAGAACATTATACCAACCTGACCATGTTGGTCATGTCGGTTCGATCGCGGAGATTCGCCGCGGTGTTCGGGTGCTTATTGACCGGCCAATCTTTCCTCATTTTTCGGGTGTGGGGATGTCATCGAGCTGGGAAGCGATGGTGAGAAGGCGCTTGTCCAGGCGTTGGAGCTTGCGCCGGGTTTTCTCATCCGCGAGTCGGCGGCGGAACTGCTCGAGCAAATGGCGGGTAGCGGCAATGGCTTGACGGATTCCGGGAAGGTCTGCCGCGGCAGTTTTGGTGGGGACCGCGATAGTCGGCACCTGGTGGAGCCGGGCGACATTCTGGCGGGCCAAGTGAAACTCGCGTTGGAGGTCCGGTTGGGTGACTTCGAGATAGCGCAGGGTCATGCGGATGTCGTGGTGGCCCAGCAGTTGCATCAAAGCGGGAAGACTGACACCGAGGCGAAGCATC
Source organism: Terriglobia bacterium (assembly GCA_020073365.1). Classification (GTDB taxonomy): domain Bacteria; phylum Acidobacteriota; class Terriglobia; order Bryobacterales; family Bryobacteraceae; genus JAIQFL01. The sequence goes on from JAIQFL010000163.1 coordinate 14,892, forward strand.
TCCGTGGCGAAACTGTGACGTAAACGGTGAGGGGTCACGTGGCAGGAGCAACCGGCTCGTTGACCGGCCTCGGCTAAGGCTCGGCGAAGGGGCTGATGCAGGCTGTGCCGCCCGGCGTTGCGCGGCAGCAGGAATCCTTCGGAGTTCGCCAGGTGGGTGGATGGGGCTTGCGCCCGCAAGGCCAGAATGCGCTCCACCCAGCGCCGGACGTCGGGATCGGCCGGGACCAAGCGTTCGGTGTACACCTTGCCGATGGGGACGTGGAGGGCCCATTGGTCGGAGCCCAGCGGACGAAGGCAATCCAACGCCAGATTGACGCACTCGCCGATGCGGATCCCGGTGGCGCGGGTGAGCAAAAGCGCATTGGCGTGCAGATCGTCAGTGCGGCGCAGTTCCTGTTGGAGGAGTTGATCGTCTTGTGGGGACAAGGGTCTGGGCAGATACCGGGGAAGCGGAGGGAAGTCCTCGGCGCGAATCAGGTCGGGCTCGACGGGATGCCCGTCGGCGGCCAGATCCTCCAGCAGACGGCGAATCATGATCAAACGGCTGATACGAGTTTTGTTGGCCAAGGGAGGAAGGTGCTCGCCCAACCAGCGAAGCCAGCCGAGCAGATGGGGATCGCGGCGGAGTTGGGAGAGGCGACGGAGGTGGGGGAAGGCGGTGTGGAGATAGCGGAGAAAATCTCGGGTCACGAAGCGATAGTCACGCACGGTAGTGGGGTGGAGAGTCAGGGCGAGAGTTTGGATGCGTGTTTCGAAGATCTCTTGGAGGGTGGAATGGGCGTGTCTCATAAGATCGGTGGGGGCTCCAGAGGAGGGCGTTTACGAACCGCCTCGGCATATTGGCGCCAGACGTCCTGGGGAGCGAGATTGGCGTAGATCAGGGTGGTCTGAATCTGGGCATGACCCATGAGATGTTGGAGAGCGGGCAAGGAAACGCCGGCGCGGACCATCTCCGCGCCGAAGGTGTGGCGGAAACGGTGAGGATTGGCGAGTCGCACTTGGGTCCGCAAACGATGGTGACGAAACAGGGAGCGTAGTCCGGCCGGGGTCAGAGGACGGCCCCGCTGGCGGCCTTTGAGAGAAACGAAAAGAAACGGGGAGTTGGTGAGGGGCCGTTCCAAGCGGAGATACTTGTCGAGGACATCGATGATCTCGGGAGGGAGTGGCAGAACGCGTGGCTTGTCACCTTTGCCGAGTATGCGGATTTGTCCATCGGCGAGTTGCAGATCCTCCAGTTGGAGATTCAGGACCTCGCAGGAGCGCAGACCATCGAGCAACATCAAACCGACCATGGCCAGATCGCGGAAGGTGCGAAAGCTGCGCCAAAAGCGGGCCACCTGCTCGGCGGAAAGGGGCCTGACGACACGCCGGGGTTGGCGGAGCCGAGGACCAACCGCTCGGGGACGGCGGGAAGAGCCAGCCAGGTGAGCGGAAGGTCGTTTGAGAGGGCGTGGAAAGTCGCCCTGGCTGTTGGCGGGAATTTCGTGCTGGTAGTGGAAGCGAAATAGACCACGCACCACGATCAGGCGATGATTCACGGTAGCCGGGTCAGGCCGTGGTTCCTGGTTGAGTTGATGGCGCACATATTCGAACAAGGTGGTAGTGGTGATCTCGGAGAGAGGGCGAGGAGAAAGGGAAAACCACCAGCGTGCGAAGTGCAACAGGTCGTAAGCGTAAGCGCGCAACGAACGCGGAGAGAGTCTGAGGAGGCACAAGTGATCGAGGTAGGCGTTGGCCCAGGCGATCTCCTGGCCCAGTTCATCGAGCAGGCGATAAGGGGAGGCACTGGGCCGAATGGAAGGCTGATAAGCCACTGCCAGTTTCATACGGGTAGATCCCATCGGAGCGGGTCTCAGGGGAGCGCCTCACGGAGCAGAGCGCGGAAACCGACGGCGTCGCCGCCGGCGGCAAAGTAGCTGGCGGGATCGTGGGGATAGGGGAGGCGTACGCGGCGGACCATCTGACCGGCCTGTTGCAGACGGAGCGAGAGGCTGGCGGCGGCCTGCTCTCCGGCGTCGTCGCGATCGAAGACGATCCAGACGATGCGCGGGCCGGTGATGAGTTGTTGGAACTGGGTGCGGTTGAGGTGGGCGCCTCCGCCACAGGTGGCATGGGCGAATCCGGCCTGCCAGAGTGCCGCGACGTCGAAGAAGCCCTCCACGAGGAGGATCTCAGGAGCCAGATGGAGGGAGTTCCAGCGGTAGAGACCGCCCTTGGAGGCGCGCAGGAAGCGGTGCGGCATGGAGGCATCGAGGCTGCGGCCATAGAGATTGTCACCGTAAGGGAAGACGATGCGGCGATAGAGAGTATCGCGGCCTTGAGGGTTAATGAGGCCGGATTGGCGGATGTGCTCCGCGTGGTACCCGAGGAGGCGGAGGTGGGCGCGCAGGCAAGCGCCGGGAGCGTAGCCGATGCGCATGGCCTGGATGGTAGTGGGATCGGAGATGCCGCGCTGGGCGAGAAACTGCAGGGCCTGGGGGAAGCAGAGGAGTTGGGTGCGGTAATAGGCCACGGCATCCTCCAGGAGGTTGGAACCGCCGAGCCGTGAGCGGAGGTGCGCCAGGGCTTGCGGGAAAGTCATCTGGTGGAGGATCTCCACCAGGCGGATGACGTCACCGCCTTGTCCGCAGCCGTGGCAATAAAACAGATTCTTACGGGTTTGGATGGAAAACGAGGGCTGTGTTTCGGCATGCAGGGGGCACAATCCGGTCAGGTGGTAAGGGGCGAGACGGCGATCGGGTTGCCATTGAAGTTCGGTTTGAAGGTAGTGCTCGATGGGGATGCGGCGCTTGAGTTCCTCCAGGGCGCTGCGGTCCGTGGCGGTAAACATAGTTTCAACGGTATTCATGGTGTCTGTGAGTGGATTCATAGGAGTTAGTCCTCATCCGGGCTGGTGGGGAATCGAGAAGAGCGAGAAATGGACCACCCCAGGGCGGCCGCAACGGATACAGTAGGGAGCCAGAAGCGGGTGCGGCCGGGGCGGCAGTGAGGGAGAGGTGACCGTGTCGAGTGACTGAGTAACCGTGCTCGCTTTCCCATGTTGGTATGGTGGGGCAGAACCGGTGGCTTGGGAAGATTGATCCACCACGGAAAATTTCAGGGCCCAGCGTGCCTTCGCGCGGCGGAGGCGGTAGGCACGCGAACGGACGCGATGACGGGCTCGGCCTGCGGGGCTCTGCCGATAGCGGCGCCTGGCGAGGCGGAGCTGCTGCCCGCGGACCAGGCGGGCGCATCGCCGGCTGCAGTAGCGCTGTCCGCGGTAGCAGTGACAGCAGAGATAAAAAACGGCGCCGCAATCGTCACGTGCACACACCAGGAGCAGGAGAGGTGCCTGGTCATGAGTTGCCGCCATAGGCTTCGCCGGCGGAACTAGACAACGGCGGTGACTTCGTGACAGGGTAAAAGAGCTATGTGGTGGCCTCACGAAGGCTGCCGAACAGAGCCCTGCCGCTGGAACGGTAGGGCTCTTTGCCGATTCCCGCCCTCGGTCAGATTACACGGATCGTCGGAGAGATGGAAGTCCAGGGGCGGATGTTTTTTCCAGAAAGCGCAGCATGGCCAGCGCACCGTGGGGAGCCTGGCGGTGCGGAACTGCCGGTAAGAAAGCTCAACGGAAGAAAAATAGACGACCCGGATGGGTGCTCAACTCGCCGATTAGCCGGTCAAGTGCTTACGCGTTTCCGGGATCTCTGCCGGGTACCACGTAGTAGGCCTCCTTGGGGGTAAGGACCTTTCGGGCGCGCTCTTCCAGTTGGGCTAAAGTGGGTTGGGAACGAAGCGGGAGCCTCTTGCGAAACTGGGCGGCCGTTTTGGGCAATTGGTTCAAGGCGGCGAGGGTGTCGCGTAACATGGCGTGGCGGTCGAAGCTACCGGCAGGCTGGTCCAAGGCCCAAAGAGCTTCGGCACAATCGGCATCCAGCTCAAAGAGTTGCTGAAGAAGCCTTTGTGGGATCTCACCAGCCGCTAAATTCATGCGGTCCAAGGTCCGAAATAAAGCCAACAGGTCCAGTCGAGCAGTTTCCAGTCGCGTGCGCAAATCGTCGGGTATGGCCGGCGGTGAACGATCTGCCATGTCCTAAGCATGGCTGATCGTCCCTGCCAGATCAAGATTGGCGGGACGTCCGGAGTTGCGAACTGAACCCGGGAGGATCCCAGGCGCGAGGAAGACGAGCAGTCAGGCCACAGACACCATCGGCAACCGATCGAGTAGCGCCCAGTTGCCGTTCAACAACAACAGACGTAGCGCGAGCAAGCGTCGGGCTCCGGACTCGCTCCAGCGCATCCCGGCCTGTCGAAAGCGCGCATGTACCACCTGTTTGTGAGCGCTTTCGACGGCCCCGCTTCCGATCCCATAACCCAATCGCAGGTACTCATCATAGTGCATGCGGGTGGCATTATTACTGTAGTAGCGAATCAGGCTCTCCAGTTTTTCGCGCGACTCCGCGCTCTTCGGATGCATACGCTTGAGTCGCGCAATGACCTCTTCTATCTTGCCGCCGCGTAGGTCTTCGGCAATCTGATGAACCCAGCGGTCGGCCTTTTGCGATCCTTCCCCGTAACAGGATTGAGCGAATTCCCAGGCGTGCTCCAGGGCATGCCAGAAATCCAGGATTTCACAGCGGTTCACAAAGATCTTGGCGCGAATCCAGATCCATTCGGCGCCATCGCCGACTACCACCACGACGGTCCGGGCGGTATCCAGCCAGCCTAGTTCCCGGAGTTGTGCATTCAGATGGTGGAAGATCTCTTCGGCATCCCCCAGGCAACTCACCAGAAACCGGCGCACCACACTGTGGCGCCCCGGCGAGGTCTCCACGCGTTCGCTGGGCAACAGAACCACGCCCGTTTTGACCTCCTGGAATCGGCCCTCTTCCAACGGGGGCAGGGGTGGGAGGGCCTCGCCATTTTGCCGTCGACGGCGCTGTTTCCGCACCTGCATGCCCAGCATGCTTCCATCCACACTCACCGCCACCACGGGCGGTGCGTCCGGGGTGGATAGGTTTTCACTCCGACTGTCCCAATGGTATTGACTCAACGCTGCGGCATGACGGACAGCCGCCTCACCCAAGCGCTGAACTATATTCCAGAGGCCCATGGGGCTGATCTTGACTCCTAACAACTGCCAGGCCAATTGGGCTGCCAGAGTATACGGGGTGACCACGGTCAGCAGCCCTAACAGGCGCGCCAGCGAACCGCTGATACGGCCAGGTTCCACGCCCAATAGATCCAGCAAAGGCCGACACTTCTGCTTACAACCGCGGCATCGGTAGCGTTCTACCGCGGCGTTGAGCCGTCCGTAGCGAGCCAGCCAGTGAACCGTCTCGCTATCATGACGCTTCATGGGTTGACCGCATTGGGAACAAATGGGTGGTTGCTTGCTCACCGTGCCGGCCACCGCATTGACTTTGGATTGCAACGCTTCCAGCATGGGTGACCGGAACTCGATCTCGACTTGGCGCTCCAACTCGATGAATGGAGGAACCCTTCCCAAGCGGGGACGTTGCAGGACTGGCGATGGTGGAGTCGGGGTACATGGTTGAAGCGGGTGTGGCTCTCATTCTGGACAAAAACCATAAATGGTGATATTGGTAGGGGTCGAAGGCTGTCCTAAAGGGGGACGCGCGATGCCCAAGATGACGATCGAGGTTCCGGAGCAGTTTGAGGAAGTGGGAAAGGCGATGGCCGAACATCTGGCGATGCTGCAGCGAACTGCAGATCGGTTGGGTGGGGGGAAGGCGGTGAATTATGCAGCCGTGGAAGCGGAGATCGCCAGAGGGGCGTCCAAGACGGAGTTAGCAGCCCACAGGGCTATCTTGCAGAGCCTGGACATAGATGTTCCAGCAGTGGTGATCGGCGGGGTTCGCTACACACGCGTGGGACGGTGCGAGGGGGCCTACCACACCATGGTCGGTTCGGTATCGGTGGAGCGATCGCTGTACCGGCAATCGGGACAGCGAGGTGGACAGCCTGGGGGCAGGGTGGTGGACGCGGTGAGCTTGCGCGCGGGAGTGGTAGGAGACGGGTGGTTGCCGCAGACGGCGCGGGCGATGAGCTATGCCGTGCAGCAAGGCACGTCGCGGGAAGCGGAAGCGACGGCCAAAGAGTTTGGACGGCTGCCGTATGCGCGGGTGAGCTTCGAGCGGGTGGCGCACCTGGTGGGGGCACTGGCGGTAGCGGATCACCAGGATATCGAGGACGCTTTGATCGATGCGGTGGAAGTGCCCGCGGAGGCATGTTCGGTGAGTGTGTCGCTCGACCGGGTGAGTGTGCCGATGGAAGAACCGCGGCCGCGACCCGTGGGGCGGCCCCAAAAGGGTGCGGCCAAGAGGCCGGTGGAACGCATTTTCCGTATGGCCTATTGCGGCACGGTGACGCTGCATGACCAAGACGGTGCCGGCCGATATACCATCCGGTATGGATGCATGCCGGAGGGAGATATTCTGGGCTTGCGCGACCGCATGGTGGCCGATGTGGCGACTCTGCGGAGTAAGCGGCCGGACCTGAAAATTCAACTGCTCTGCGACGGGGCCCCGGAGATGTGGAATCTGCTGGAGGAAGGCTTCCAGCCAAAATTCGGAGACGACCTCTATCGTCATGTAGATTTCTACCACCTGAACGAAAAGCTCGGCGCTGCGGCGCGTGTGCTGGAGGATTCGGAGGCGGCCGTCGGCGAACGGCTGGGCGGCTGGAAGCAAGCCCTACTCCACCGCAGCAGCGCGGCGGTCGACATTCACAAGGAACTGGTCGCTTCGGGGCGGGATGAAGGTGTCGGCACAGAGCATCCAGTCCATGAGGCGATCACCTATCTCCAGAGCCATGGGTGCGAAACGGATCGCATGAACTATGCCCAAGCGCGTCGACTTGGTTTGGCGCTCGGTACTGGCAATGTCGAGGCAACCTGCAAGAGTCTGTTCGAAATGAGGATGAAGCGCTGCGGGGCGCGCTGGAAGGAGGAGACAGGCCAGCACATCGTGCAACTCCGCGCTTTCGCCCTCAGTGATCTCTGGGAGCCTGCTATAGAACTAACACTTCGCCCGCTACGGCAGGCTGTGCGCGTAGCAGCTTGAGATGAATGTCCAAGATGAGATCCACACCCATCGATCCTGCCTTGTCGCCCAGTGTTTAGGAATCGCCGTGTAGACTCTTGTCGGGCCCCGCAACTGTCGGGAAACCGCCCGTAGAAGTGCCGGTCGCTTTCCCGCCGTTGGGCTTGAGTTTGCGCCTGTGATAAGGCCAGAAACCCGCCGAGGACAGGCCCATAGGCCTATCCCACAAAATGGCGAAACTCCGGGGGTGCGTAACACCTACTGCCGGCAGCAGGGGTACGTCGTCGTAATATCGGGAAGGCCCAGTCTCTTGGCGTCGGCGGTGAAGTAGCGCTGCTCGGAGAGATTGTGGTAGATGGCGCCCGCAACCGCGGCAGCGACTCCCCCGTTCACCGACTTATTGGCGGCTGTCAGCATCACTACCACCACCAGCTTATGATAGCCGACGTCATTGAAGGAGCCGAACCAGCCCATGTGGCTGGACACCCGGAAATCCGTGCACGTCCCCGTCTTCCCCAGGATGGGCTCATTGGGGTCGTAGCCGGCACGCGTGGCGGTGCCGTAATCCACCGCGCCGCGCATCCCATCTTTGATGTCGTCGATATCTTTAGTGGCCAGATCGAGGGTGCGTTTCACCTTGGGCGTAAACTGCTCGATTTCAGCTTGGGTGCGCGGGTACTGCAGGTAATACAAGGTGCCGCCGTTGGCGATCGAGGAAAGCAGGGCCGCCAGTTCCAGCGGGGTCATCAGGAAGCCCTCACCGTAAGCCGTCATGAGGCCCATACCGCCGGCCTTAGGGGGCTCTTCGGGGATGACGCCGGCTTGCTCGCCGGGGACGTCGAGGCCAGCCTTCTCGCCGAGGCCGACCATTTGGGCATAATGGATCACCCGCTCGAACCCCAGGCGGGTGCCCAGAATCCCAAAGTACTCGTTGTTCGAGTGGGCAATCGCAGTGGTGAGATTGTAGCTGGTGTAACGGCCGGTGTAGATGGCGGTGTCGCGAGTCACGACGTGCTCGGTGAGAGCGGCCAGGGAGGTCACCAGTTTGATGGTGGAGCAGGGGATGAAGCCGCTCGAAAGCCCCAATTTCTGGTTGACCATCGTGAGGACACGCCCGTTGGTGGGGTCCACCACGACTACGCTGCCTTTGACGGATCCCAGCGCCGTCACTGCCGCGCGGCGGATGGTGAGATCGTCGCCATCCACGTTATCGCCCTCAGTCGGATCCACGGCGGGGAGCGGCTTCCGAATGGTTCTCCGGGCGGGCGCGGTCCTTTTCCTGGGGGCAGACGAGGGACTGGATCTATCTATTTGTGCATCAGCCGGAGCGGCAATCTGGAGCAAACCTGCCAGAAGCAGCGGAAAGAGGGCAAACCCTTTCATTTGTGGCGCATTCGGACAGCTATCGGGACTTCGGACTTATTATGCGCAATCCCGGAGCCGCCCGTCAATAGTCACTTGGTAAGCTTCTGGACGCGAATCACCTGAACTTCCGAGACGGCCATCAGGCCGGTGTCCATCATCTCCTCGACGGCCGGAACCAGCCGGTCCAGGTTCTCCGCGGTGTCGACGATCGAAATCAGGATGGGCTGGTCGCGGCGCCCCAGGTGCGATTTGTGGATCGCGGCGCTCTCGCCATATCCTTCGAGGCCGCGAAAGACCGTCGCCCCGGCGATCTTCAACTCGCGGCACCGGGCGACGATGGCTTCATAGAGCGGCTTGCCCTGGAACCGGTCGCCCTCCGAAATGTGAATGCGCAGGAGCCTAGCCGGGTAGCCTGGTTGCATCGGCCGCCTCCGTTTCCTGGGAACTGCGCACCAACCGGACGATCTCTGCGTCGGAGATCACGATCAGGCCATCTTCGAGCATCTCTTCCACGGCCTCGGCCGCGGCCGAGATCTTTTCCGGGCTGTCGATTACCGACACCATGACGGGCAGATCCCGCATGGGATGAAAGAAGCTCGCCTTGTGCTGATGGCCCTTC
>JAIQFL010000164.1 GCA_020073365.1 Terriglobia bacterium
GCGTACCTGCATGCGAAAGCTAATGATGGAGGACCGGGCGTGGACGGGGAGACCTTTGAGGATATCGAGTCAAGAGGCCCGCATAGGGTGACGGAATGGTTGAAGGGACTCGGGAAAGAACTACACGACAAGACGTACAAACCACAACCCGTGCGGCGGAAGATGATCCAAAAGCCGGGGGGCGGAGAGCGCCCGCTCGGAATCCCGACGGTCAGCGCGAACTGCACCAGAGCGCAATTCGCATTTGGGATGGGCGGAGATCCGACATCCGTTCCATCCGCTTCGCGGCCAGCGCTTCCAGGTTTTGAAGGCGCGTCGAATCGCAGGTATTGACACCCTCCTACTCCGGGAGTTGGATTGCGGCAGCTTCAGCATTGCACGCGAATGGACAGACTGGGCCGATCCGTCCCCGTACAACTCGCTCGATTTGCCACCACGGCGACTCGATGCTGACTCGCTCTTCGAGTTGGTCGCCCTCCTGGAACAACTGACCAATCCCAAACAAAAAGGTTGAAATATGTATTTTTCTCAAGTAGAATCAGACCAGTTATATACGTGGTCTGATATCAATGAAGAAGAACGAGCCTGCTGCCAGTTTGAGAAGACGCCGCCAAGCCCTCTTACGTCAACTGCCCCCGCTCAAGGCAATCCTGCGCGGCTCGCTGATCGAGCGTTACAAACGCTGTGGCAAGCCAGGGTGCAAGTGCGCCGACGGCCCTGGTCATGGACCCAAGTACTACCTTTCGGCGAGCTATCCCGGCTTGCGGCCGCGGATGGATTATGTGCCGCAGGAGGCGCACGCTCAGACTGCGGAGTTTGTCGCCAACTACCACCGGGCCCGCGAAATCTTAGAAGCCATCTCCGAGATCAACCGCGAACTGCTGCGCCGCCGGGAGGCGCTCTAAACGGTCGCCATGAGCGAAGCGCTGTCCGCCATCCATACGCCAATCGATGCTGGATTGGGTGGCGTGCTCCTCGCCAATATGGTCGAAGCCTGGCTGGCCGGCAACCAGACTGTCTGGAAAGTGTGGAGGCAGCCGATGAATCCCAAGATCACGGAGCAGCACCTGAGCAGACCCGCCTACATTTATGTCCGCCAGTCGACCAATGCCCAGGTGCTCCACCATCAGGAGAGCACAGAGCGCCAGTACGCCCTGCGAGCGATGGCGCTGGAACGGGGCTGGAGCGAATCATCGATCCGGACGCTCGACCGGGACCTGGGCATGACAGGGACCGAGATGACCAGGCGCGAGGACTTCAAGACGCTGGTGGCGGATGTCTCGATGGGCCAAGTGGGCGCGGTGTTTGCGCTGGAAGTCTCGCGGCTGGCGCGATCGAATCTCGACTGGCATCGGCTGCTGGAGTTGTGTGCCTTCACCGCGACGCTGGTGATCGACGAAGACGGTTGCTACGATCCGTCGGATTTCAACGATGGCCTCCTTCTCGGATTGAAGGGGGCCATGGCTCAAGCCGAGCTGCATTTTTTGCACGCGCGCCTCCAGGGCGGTAAGCTCAACAAAGCGAAAAAAGGCGAACTGCGTTTCCCGCTCCCGGTCGGCTATTGCTATGACGAGCAGGGCCGCATTGTTCCGGACGCCGATGAAGAAGTGCGGGGCGCGGTGGCGATGGTGTTTCGCCTCTTTCGCGAAACGGGCAGCGCCTATGCGGTCGTACATCGCTTCACGGAACAGGGACTGCGGTTTCCCAAGCGAGCCTACGGCGGGGCGTGGGATGGCAAGATTATTTGGGGCCGGCTGAGCCACAGCCGCGTATTGGGTGTGCTCAAAAATCCATCCTATGCGGGGATGTATGTCTTTGGCCGTTACCAGTATCGTCGTGAGATCGACATCAATGGCGAAGTCCATAAACGAATGCAGGCGGTTGCGAGGCCCGACTGGCGCGTCAGTCTGCAGCAGCACCACGAGGGATATATCACTCTGGAAGAGTTCGTTAAGAATCGGGAGCGGTTGGAGAAGAACCGCACCAACGGCGAGGAGACGATGTTGAGCGGCCCGGCGCGCGAAGGACTGGCTTTACTACAGGGCCTGCTGTTGTGCGGCACCTGCGGCCACGCGCTCACCGTACGCTACCGCGGCAATGGCGGCATCTGTCCCACGTATCAATGCAATCTGCTGCGCCGCGAAGGTTTGGCTACCAAGTCCTGCATGGTCTTTCGCTGTGACTTACTCGATGGAGTCATTGCGGACGAGATGCTGACGGCGCTACAGCCGTCTGAACTGGAACTTGCCCTGGCGGCTCTACACGAATTGGAATCGCGAGATCAGTCAATCCTGCGCCAATGGCAGATGCGGCTGGAACGCGCCGAGTATGAAGTGGCGCTCGCCGAACGGCGGTACCAGGAGGTCGATCCCGCCAATCGCTTGGTAGCGGGCACGCTGGAGCGGCGCTGGAACGACGCGCTGGTTCACCTGGACGATCTCAAAAAGGAAGCCGCGGAATTTCAGCGCCAGGAAGCCCACGTCGCCACGCCCGAGCAGAAAGCCAAAGCCCTGGCTCTGGCCCGGGATCTTCCGCGGCTGTGGCATGCTCCCACCACGCAGTCTAAGGACCGGAAGCGGATGTTGCGGCTGCTGATCAAGGACATCACGGTTGAGAAGCCAGCCAATCAAAAACAGCTCCTGGTTCATATCCGGTGGCAGGGCGGCGCCTGTAGCGACATCTCTGTACAACTCCCGCTCAACATAGCCGACCGTGTACGCTATCCTGCCGCGGTGGTTGACAAAGTTCGAGAACTGGCCCGCTACTTGCCCGATACCGAAATCGCAGATGAGCTGAATCGGGAAGGGCAGGCCAGCGCCAAAGGGCTTCCCTACACGTCGAAGATCATCCAGTGGATTCGATGCCGCTATCGGATCCCAGCGGCGGAACTCAAGAGGCCCGAGGAGTTGACTGTCCGGCAAGTGGCCGAACGGTTTGGCACGAGTGATCAGGTCGTCTACTATTGGATCGAGCACAGCGTGATCCGGTCGCGGCGAATCAGCCCGGGGACGCCGCACTGGATTACCCTCAGCGCTATGGACGAACAGCAACTGAGAGAATGGGTACGCAAATCACACAGGATTCAGCCGGTGTCCTGAAGATCATTGGAGGAAAGTGCATTATGAAACCACCGTCCCGACCATCCGGGACCGGGTGGCGCAAACTGCTGCAAAGCTGATTATTGAACCGATCTTCGAGGCGGACCTGGAGCCGAGCGCTTACGGCTACCGGCCGAAGAGGAGTGCGCAGGATGCGGTCCAGAAAGTAGATGAACTGCTGCATCAGGGCTACACGGATATCGTTGACGCAGATCTTTCGAAATACTTCGACACGATTCCCCATTCCGAGCTTCTGCAGTGTGTGGCTCGGAGAATCGCCGACAAGCATATGTTGCATCTGATCAAGATGTGGCTGAAAGTGCCGGTGGAGGAGGAGGATGAGGCGGGGAAGAAGAGACTAACGGGTGGAAAGGATAATGATCGCGGCACCCCACAAGGTGGTGGGGTCAGTCCGCTGCTCGCAAATCTGTATATGAACCGGATGTTGAAGGGATGGCGAAAGACCGGGCGGGCAGAGCAGTTTCGGGCGCGAATGGTGAACTACGCGGACGACTTGGTGATCCTCAGCCGCGGCAAAGCAGCAGAGGCATTGGGATGGACGCGAGGGGTGCTGGAGCGGTTGGGACTGACACCTGAACGAGAAGAAGACGAGTCTCCGGAATGCGCGGCGGGAGCGATTCGATTTTCTGGGTTATACATTCGGGCCGCACTTTAGCGGGCGGACGGGCAGGGAGTACATCGGATACAGTCCATCGAAGAAGAGCGTGAGCAAAATGAAGCGGAACGTGGGAGAGCATCTGAGGCCCAGCAATGTAGCACCCTGGGAAGAAGTGCGTGACCGGCTGAATCAGAAACTGAAAGGCTGGAAAGCGTACTTCGGATTAGGGAGTACATTCAAGGCATACGCGGTGCTCGACGAACACGTCGAAGCGCGCGTGCGGCATTTCCTGAGACGGCGGCACAAGGTGCAATCGCAAGGCACCCATCAGTTTTCGATGAAGCGGATTTTTGGAGAATTAGGGGTGTTCCGTCTCCGGGGTCCGTTACGTGAGGCCGGTTCGTGAGTCTGCGACGAAGCCAGTCGGAAAGCCGGATGCCGGAAATCGGCACGTCCGGTTTGATGAGCGGGGTTGGGAAACAGGGCGGCGTTTCAACGTCAGTACCTGCGCCCAACCTCGACTCTACCTGTCAGGCGAGCGCAGCTCGCCCTATGGCCGATTGAAAATCGCCGCCAGCATGAAATCCCGCCCCACTGGAACACAGCGAGAATGCCCGTGTTACTCGCGCAAAGCCTGCGCCGGATCGGACTTCGCCGCGCGGCGCGCCGGCCCGAGCATTGCGGCAATGGCCGTGGACGCCAGCAGCACCGACACCGCAAGATAGGCCACCGGGTCGCGAACATTCAAGGCGAACGGCGTCTGCCGCAGAGCTTGTGACAGCACGCTGGAGCCGGCCAGCGCCAGCAACAGGCCGGCAGCCAGCCCCAAGACAATCGGCCGCATGCTCGACGCCAGCACCGAACGAACGATGTCGGTCCTGGTGGCGCCCAGCGCTATACGGATTCCCATCTCCCTGGTCCTGCGGCTCACCGCAAACGCCACTACACCATAGATCCCGACTACCGCGAGCACAATCGCGACAGCGCCCAGGAATAAAACCATTTCGGCCACTTTCCAGAAGAGCGCCGCGGTATTGTCGATCATGCCCTGCAGGGTCAGCGGTGTGGGCATCATCTCGCGATCCATGTCGCGGATCGCAGCCCGGACCGCGAGCTCGATGGGAAGGGCATCGCCCACAAACCGGGCCATCAGCGTGTCGCCGAATGCCTGGGGGCGCCGCAATCGGTAGAAGTGCGGTCCATCGGTAGCTCCGAAGCGGTCGGATTTGACGTCGCGCGCCACGCCGACCACCTCCAGCAGGTCGCCGCCCGCTCCCTCCACCGCCTGGCCGAGAGGCTCTTTCCCCGGGCCACATGGCCCGCGCAAAGGCCTCCGAAACCACCACCGGTGAGGGCGCCCCATTCACGGGTGCCTCGCCTTCCCGGAACGCCCGCCCGCGCACCAGGGGAATCCGCAAGACATCGAAGAAAGTGGGCGAAACTACATTCACCGATGCCGTCTGCCCGGTTCCCTTGGCTTGCCCGGGCAAGCGAACCTCTTCGGAAGGCGCGCCCCCATCGGCCGAGTAGGGGGGCGTTCTCGCGAAGCCTATCGACAGAACTCCCGGCAGGGCGCGCACCCGCTGTGCCAGCGTGCGGTAAAAGCCGGCCGCGGATTCGGGCGTGTACGGCGGCATGGGCATCCGCAGCGAAACCAGCAGGACCTGCCGGGCTTCGAATCCCGGATCGCCTCGAAAGACCGTATACTCGGCGCGCACGAACAGTCCAGCGCCCGCCAGCAGCACCATGCTCATGGCCACCTGCGCGCCCACCAGGAAACCGCGCGTCCGTCCCCTGCCCGATCCCAACAGGCCCTCGTGCCCTTTCAGCGATGCCGTCAGGTCCACCTTCATAGACTCGGTGGCGGGCGCCATGCCGGCGATGATTCCGGCCAGCAGCGTAACCCCGGCCAGATAGGCGAACACCACGAGGTTCGGCTGCATCGGGTAGTGCGGCATGCCCACGATGGCCTTCTCCATGAGCCGGGGAACCAGCGTGGCCACATACGCGCTGATGGCTCCGGCCGTGCCCGCCAGGATGAGGCTCTCCACCAGCAGCATCCGCAACAGCCTTTTGCGGCTCGCGCCCAGCGAGAGACGGATGGCAATCTCCCGCTGCCGGGCTGCCGCCCGCGAGAGCAGCAACGTCGTCACATTGGTGCAGGCCAGCAACAGGATCAGCATGAGCGCTCCCATGATCAATGGCGCGAGCCAGATGAGCTGTGCCCGCTGAGAAGGCTCCTCGATGAAAGATCCGTTGGTCAGGGTCACGGTGGTCTTGCGCCCCGGCTGCATCCGGTCCTGCTGGCGCGCAATTACGTTGAGCTCGGCCTGCGCGGCGGAGCGCGATTGACCTGGTTTGAGCCGCCCCTCCACGGTCAACCACACTACACCGCTCATGCGGAACAGATCGCGCCCCGAGTAGAACGGGGCGTGCATGCTGTAGGGCAGCCAGATTCCCGGCCCTTTGATCTGGCCGGAGAATTCGGCCGGCGCCACGCCCACCACGGTGAACGGTTGACGATTCAAGCGGAGAACCGTGCCCAGGATTTGCGGGTCGGCGCCGAACCGGCTGCGCCACAATTCCTCGCTGATTACCACCACCGGCCCCGCGCCCGGAGTGTCGCATTCTTCCGCGCGGAACAGCCTGCCCAGCCTGGGTTGCTCCAGCCCGTACACCGAGAAGAAATTGCAGGTGACCAGCATGGTCATCCACTGGGTGGGATCGTCGCGGCCCAGGGTGGCGCGGCCGATGCCCCAGGCGGCGAGGTCACTCATCGACCGCGCTCCGGCCTGGTAAGCGCGGTAGTCCGCCACGGAAGCCGCCCAGGGCAAGGTGGGCTCGTCGAAATTGCCGGAGTAGGCGAGGGACAGGTGCGCGAAGCTGTCGGGGTCCTTGTCGACGCGGGCGCGGAGCATCATGCCGTTGAGCAGGGTGAAGACCCCGGTGTTGATTCCGATGCCCAGGGTCAAGGTCAGCACGGTGGCACCGGCCAACAGCGGGCTCCGCTTAAGAAGGCGCGCACCGTACCGCACATCCTGCCGCAGCGTGTCCAGCCAATAGAACGGTCCGCCTTCGCGAAGATTCTGCCTCACCACGGCGGTGTTGCCGAAGGCCCTCTCCGCCGCTCGCCGGGCTTCCCCGGGAGCCATTCCACGCTCCAGGTTCTCTCGTACCTCCGTCTCGATGTGCTCGCGAATCTCTTCATCGTACTCGCCGTCCCTGCGCCCCCACCCGAACCACCGCATTTTTCTTCCCCCCTCTGTGGAGCAGTCTTCCACGTGGACGGGTCAAACGGCCTGTCCTGCCAGGAACCTCCTCCCAGCCTTCTAGGAGATAGTCTACTGGTATTGAAGTAGGCTGTCCACCAGGAAATGAAGGACTGAAACGCCTGCCGACGGCGAACACAGATAAACACGTGTAAGAAACTTTGCTTGTCCGTGTCCATCGGCGTTGATCGGCGGCCATATTTCTTTCATGATGTTCAGCTCCACCTTCCTTGCGCCGCCTCCTCGTCTGCGGCATAAACTAAGGAGGTGCTTTAGTCCGATGGTCACCAATGCGGATCGAATTGTCGGAATGCTGAAGGCCGCCGGCGTCGAGCGCCTGTTCGGCATGCCGGGCGGCGGCGGCAACGCCGACCTGATCGAAGCCGCCGGGAACGCCGGTCTGCCATTTTCGCTGGCCCATACCGAAACCGCCTCGGCGTTCATGGCGGCTGCCCAGGCCGAGATTTCGGGCAAACCCGGAGCTTGCCTGGCGACCCTGGGGCCGGGCGCGGCATCGCTGATGAACGGAGTCGCCCACGCCCACCTGGATCGTGTGCCCCTGTTCGTCATCACCGATTGTCTCGACGAGTCGTCCGCCCCCGTCATGCGGCACCAGGCCCTGCCGCACGGTGAGATGTTTTCCTCCGTGGTCAAGTTCAGCGCGCGGCCGCGGCCTGGCCAGGTCTGTGAGACGCTCGAACGCGCGCTCGAACAGGTGCTGAGTCTGCCGCCCGGCCCGGTCCACCTGGATTTTTCGAGCGAAGTCACCGGATATAACCCGCCAAGCGGCGAGACGAGTCTCGGCGGACCCAGAGGGTACCCCAGCACGAGTGCTTGCGCCACGAAGCCGGCCTGCCCCATCCCCACGGACGTCCAGCATCTTCTGCACCAAGCCCGGCGCCCGGTCCTTCTGATCGGCCTCGGCGCCCGCACCCAGCCCATCGCATCCGCCATTCGCGGCCTCTGCGAACGAATCGGTATTCCCGCGCTGGTCACTTACAAAGCCAAGGGAGTGGTGCCCGACCGGTATCCCTGGTTTGGCGGTATCTTCACCAACGCCGCGCTGGAGCGTAACGTTCTGGACCGCGCCGACGCCTTCCTGGCCGTTGGTTTAGACCCCGTGGAGATCCTGCCCCGGCCCTGGATGTTTCGCCAGCCGGTCATTTCGATCACCGCTTGGCCGCTCGATGGGAGCCAGATCCCGGCCGCCCTGGAACTGGTGGGCGACGTGGTTTCGTCGTTGGATCGCGTGGCGGCCTGCTTGCCGAAGAGCGATTGGGCGAGCGCCGAAGTTCAACACCTGGTCGCCGAGCAACGCCGGAAGATGCGCCCCGCCGGCGCCGGAGGTGACCTCCTGCCGCATCGCGTGGTCGAGCTGGTGGCCGAGGCGTATCCCGGCGCGCGCGCCGCCGTGGATGCGGGCGCCCACATGTTCCCGGTCATGTCGCTCTGGCCCGCCAGCGAACCTTTGGGCGTGCTGATTTCGAACGGGCTCTCCACCATGGGGTTCGCGCTGCCCGCCGCTATCGGCGCAGCCCTCCTGGACACCTCCAGGCCCACCGTGGCGTTCACCGGCGATGGCGGCCTGCTCATGTGTTCGGGGGAGCTGCGCACCGCGGCGCGGGAGCATCTGCGGCTGCGGATCATCGTCTTTGCGGACGGCGAGCTGAGCCTCATCAAGGTCAAACAGGAGCAGCGCGGGTATCGCACGGACGGCGTATCGATCGGCGATATCGACTGGCAGTCCGTGGGGGCTGGTTTCGGAGTACGGTCCGTCGAGGCCCGCACCGAAGCCATGCTGGCGGTTTGCCTGCGAGAGACGGTTGACCATCCCGGCCCCGTCTTGATCGCGGCCAGGATCTCCGCCGCAACGTATCGTGCCACCATTCGCGCATTGCGCGGTTGAGGAAAGAGCCAAGTGCCAGGGTCGAAAAAGCGGCGGGCCAGAAGGAGCGCGACCAGGGGGTCGCGCGCGGACGAGGGCGTCCGCCCCACCGTTGAAGAGCCCGTGACGCGCCAGTTGGCCGAGACGCTGGCCGCGGCCACCTATGCCGATCTGCCCCCACAGACGATCGCGGACACGCAGCGCGCGGTCCTCGATTGGCTCGGATCCGCCCTGGCCGGCGCTGTGGAGCCGCCTGCGCGTATGGCCCAGCGCGTGGTTGCCGCGCTGGGGACATCCCAGGAAGCCACCGTTTTCGCCGCTGGCCGCTCCTCGGCTGCGGGCGCCGCATTGGCCAACGGCGTGGCGTCGCACATCCTGGAGCTGGACGACATCCATAAGGGCTCCACGGTACACGCTGCGGCGCCCATCATCCCGGCGGCGCTGGCCGTTGCGGAACGGGAGCACGCCGATGGCCGGGCCTTCCTGCTGGCCGTGGCCGTGGGGTATGAAGCCGCGCTCCGCATTGGCGAAGCTGTGAACCCCAGCCACTACCGCTTCTGGCACCCCACCGGCACGGCTGCCACGTTCGGCGCGGCGGCCGCCGCGGGTTCTCTCCTGAAACTGAACGCGTCCCGGATGCTGGATGCCCTGGGTACCGCCGGCACCGAGGCCGCCGGGCTATGGGAGTTCAATGCCGATGGCGCCATGAGCAAACACCTGCATCCCGGCAAGGCCGCGTTCAACGGAGTTCTGGCCGCCGATCTGGCGTACGCCGGATTTACCGGCGCAACCCGCATCCTGGAAGGCGAGCGCGGATTCTTCCGAGCCATGGCCGCGTCTCACGATGCCTCGCGGATCACCGATGGCCTGGGGACGCGCTGGAAGATCGACGAGAACTGTTACAAGCTGCACGCCTGTTGCGGTCACACCCACAGCGCCATCGACATCGCTCTCGACCTGCGCACGGAGAGAGGGTGGTCGGCCGCCGAGGTGTTAGACCAAATCGCCGAGATCCACATTGAAACGTACGGCCCTGGCTTCGAGATCGTCAGGAACCCGGACCCGGCTACCTCCTACCAGGCAAAGTTCAGCATTGCCTACTGCGTGGCCACCGCGCTGCTGGACGGCCGGGCCGGCATCGAGCAGTTCCGTGGGTGCCCCGAACTGCTCCACACCATCCTCCTCCATCGCACGCGCATCACCGTCGCCCCAGACCTCACCGCCAAATACCCTGCCCGGTGGCCCGGGCGCCTCACCATCACGCTCCGCGACGGCGCCCGAATCGCCAAAGCCGCCGACTACCCGCGCGGTAATCCGGAAAACCCTGTTTCCACCGCGGTCCTGGAGGACAAATTCGCGTCGCTGGTAACGCCCGTGTTCGGACCGGCCACCGTCCGCCGCGCCCTTCACGCCCTGCACTCCCTGGATTCCTGCGCCGATATGGCCGAAGCACTCTCGACTCTCCTATGAAAGACATCAACCCGCGCTCCACCGAATTTCCGGAGTATCGCCAGGCCGTGCGCGAGCTGTGCCGCCAGTTCGACAGCCAGTACTGGTGGAAGATCGAGGAGGAGTCGGCCTATCCCGAAGCGTTCGTCAAAGCGCTGACCGAGGCGGGTTGGCTGGCGGCGCTGATCCCCGCGGAATATGGCGGCGGCGGTTTGAGCGTCACCGAAGCGTCGGTGATTCTGGAAGAGATCAACCGCTCGGGCGCCAACTCCGGCGCCTGTCACGCCCAGATGTACATCATAGGCACACTGCTGCGGCACGGCTCGGACCAGCAGAAGCACCACTACCTGCCCAAGATCGCTTCCGGCGAGCTGCGCCTGCAATCCTTCGCCGTGACCGAGCCCACCACCGGCACCGACACCACCAGGATCAAGACCGTCGCCGTGCGGCAGGGCGACCGGTACATCGTCAACGGCCAGAAGGTTTGGATTTCGCGCGTGCAGCACTCCGACCTGATGCTGCTGCTGGCGCGCACCACGCCCCTCGCCGAGGTGAAGCGCAAGGGCGAGGGACTCTCGATCTTTCTGGTGGATCTCCGCGACGCCGGCCGGAAAGGCATGACCCTGCGTCCCATCCGCAACATGGTCAACCACGAGACCAACGAAGTCTTCTTCGATAACTTCGAAGTCCCCGCCGGGAATCTGATTGGCGAAGAGGGAAAGGGTTTCCGTTACATCCTCGACGGGATGAATGCCGAGCGCATCCTGATCGCCGCGGAATGTATCGGCGATGGCTACTGGTTCATCGACAAGGCGCGGAACTACGCTCGGGAGCGCATCGTTTTCGACCGCCCCATCGGGCAGAACCAGGGCGTACAGTTCCCCATCGCGCGAGCCTATGCCAACGTACGGGCCGCCGACCTGATGCGTTACGAAGCCGCGCGCCTGTTCGATGCCGGCGATCCCTGCGGCGCGGAAGCCAACATTGCCAAGCTGCTGGCGGCCGACGCGTCCTGGGAAGCCGCCAACGTCTGCCTGCAAACCCACGGCGGCTTCGGCTTCGCCACCGAATACGACGTGGAGCGCAAATTCCGCGAGACGCGGTTGTACCAGGTGGCCCCCGTTTCGACCAACCTGATCCTGGCGTTCCTGGGCGAGCATGTACTGGAAATGCCCCGCTCGTTCTGAGCGCGGTGGAGTATGTAATGATCAGAGCAGGATCGAAAACTCAAGCTCACTGAATGGCGCCATCTCCGACCGATTACGCATACGACGTTTTCTTCAGCTACAAGCGGCATGACTTGACGCTGGATTGGACCAGAGGAGTCCACAGTCGGTTGAAGTACTGGATGATGCAAGCGGTTGGCGGTCGCGAAGTGGAGACGTTCATTGACGATGACAGCATCGAGACCGGAGACCGCTGGCCGGAGAAGCTGAAAGAGGCTCTGAGATTGTCGCGTTGCATGGTGTGTATCTGGTCGCCGGCGTATTTTCAATCCAGTTGGTGTGTCTCGGAGTGGGAGAGCTTTCGCGAGCGCGAGCGGCGGCTGAAAATGCAATCCCATGGCTTGATCGCTCCCTTGAGATTCCACGACGGAGAGCATTTCCCGGAGGAGGCGAGGGCGGTGCAATGGACTGACGTTGCGCCATACACTTCCACGGTGCCTACGTTCTGGACCAGCCCCAGAGCGATCGAATTGGAGGATGTCCTCAAGACGTTCGCCGGTCAGGTCGCCCGGATGATTCAAAATGCGCCGCAATTCGAGGAAGACTGGCCGGTCGTGGAGGCTCCAGGCCACACTCGCGGGAGGGTTGGGCTAGCCAGACTATGATTCCTTCGGCAAAGAACGGGAAGCGCGGAATCGTCTATACCTTCTACTCATTCAAGGGTGGGGTGGGCCGAACCATGGCGCTCGCCAACGTCGCCGCTTTGCTCGCGAAGTGGGGACATTCCGTACTCGTTGTGGACTGGGATCTCGAGGCTCCCGGACTGGAACGGTTCTTTGCCCGCGTGAAGCCCGAGATCCAAGAACTTCGCGCGAAGACGCCTGGTATTGTAGACCTCGTGCAGGCCAGAAAGAATGGTAAGAGCCTGCAATGGCGCGACTGCCTGCTGGATTTCAACGTGACGGGAAATTCGTCGAAGCTATCGCTGCTGACCGCGGGCCGAACCGGCCCGGACTACACGGCCCGGCTACAATCCCTGAACTTTCCGGCGCTCTTCGACGAATACGATCTCGGTTCCTACATAGAGGAACTCCGGGACGAGTGGGTCTCGGAGTATGACTTCGTGCTCGTGGACAGCCGGACTGGCGTGACTGACATTGGTGGTATATGCACGGTCCACTTGGCGGATGTCCTAGTTCTGCTGTTCACGACCACTGAGTCCAGCATGGAAGGGGTGCTGGAGATTCTGGAACGAGCGAGGAAGGCCCAGCAGCAACTGCCTTTGGATCGCGGACGGCTCCTGGCAGTGCCGGTACCGGCGAGGGACGAGAGCCGCACGGAATACGAGAGAGCCGCGCAGTGGAAGAATAGGTTTGCCGAACAATTCAGCGAGCTTTATCGGGACTGGCTGCCTGGCGGAAAGACCGCGCATGATGCTATCGAGCTGTTGCGTATCCCGTACGTGCCGTATTGGAGCTTTGGGGAGCAGTTACCCGCGATTGACGAGGGTACCAGTGATCCCGCAAGCCTTGGCCACGCGTACGAGATCCTGGCTCGCATTCTTGCAGCACGACTGGACTGGTACGCGGCACTGGAGGGCCAAACACTCGCTCCCCCGCCGACCCCTCGCCGTCGCGAACTCGATACCGAATGGCTGGCGAAACATCGGCGTCAGGCGCTTGAAGGATTGTCGGCTGCTGGGATGAAGGGGTTCATGGAAATCTGCCATTTCTCTCCGGACTCTTCCATCTCAAAGCCACAAGGTGAGCTGTTGTTAGCGGCAAGACAAGCCGAGGTACACACGTCAACATGGCCGACCGGTGTAGTCCTAGATAACCACGAGGAAGCTCGCCCGAAGCCGACGGGCGAGGGCATACTTGCCAGCGTTTCCGTAAACGGTTTCGGTCGTCACGTCTTCATTTACTGGACCTTGACGAAGAGCAGCGACTTCTATACCGTCATGTCACTGACTGAGGATGAGCGAGGTCAAGACCCCTCGCGCGTGGTTGTCGAATTCGACACACGCATCGAGCGCGCGGCGGAGGCGCTACTCCACTGTGCCAACCTTTACAAGGTGCTGGGTGTCGATCCGAACGCTCATATCGAAATGACAGTACGTTACGGAGGACTGCGAGGGCGAAGACTCACTGCACGGTCGCCTCTCCGAGAGTTGTACACGGAAGGCGAGAACCTCCTCGAAGACGAAGTCAGCATCCCCTATGTCTCATTTAGGCTTGGCGCTGTCGGAACCGAAATTGTAGAGTTGGTCAAGAAGCTTTGCGAGCCCCTGTTCGTAATCTTCGATTATGCAACCTTTACGGATGATGTCTATCGGCAGATTGTGACGGACTCTCAAAGGAAGAGTCGCGTAGGTTAGGTAGTTCCGCCCCCCGCCTTACTGCTTAGCCGCCGGCGGCGCAGTCGTCAGCCACTTCGATTCATAGCCCGCAGGCACAACGTAACGGCTTCCGGTCGCCGGGAAGATCAGCGCTCCCCAAGTCTCCGGTCCCTGGTAGGCATTCAACTGCTCTCGGCGACGGTTATAAGGGAGTGTCTTGGCCCTCTCGATTTGATCCAGGAAATCCAGTTTCACGGATAACGGCGAAGCAACTCCGTTCACTTCCAGACTATCGAACGAGATCAGAATGACGAAATCGTCGGGCGAGCCCACACGATGCCGCATCCGCGCAATCCGGCCGCGAACCACCGCCCCGGCCGGTATGAGCGTCCCCTTCGATTTCAGATCCCGAACCGCATGCGTGACTCTCGCCGAAACCGGATCGCCCGCCGCAGCCGTATTCGTATCGATGGGCGCGGTCAGGGCCAGCGAGAGGGACAGCCCCGCGGGCATTCCCGGCGCAGCGGTCGCTGCCGCCTTCGCATCCGCGCTCCCCGCCTCCGCTTCCCCGTCGAACCGGATCGTCGAATCCGTATGATATTCCCGGCAGGCCGAAAACGTGGTCACGTTCAGGGTCTCGCGGGCGTCCGTCTGCACGATTTGTAGCTGGCTCTGGCGCGGCAGCAGGAACTCGCCATCGCCGATCCTCAGGTGCTGATACTCAAGGTCGGTCCTCGCTTCACACATGCCAGTATCCGGCGGAAGTTCGTCCGTCCGTATGTCGAGCCGCTCAAGCTCCAACGATTGCGCATCCACCTGGAAGTTGCCGTCGTACGCCGTAATGTGCCAGTCGCCCTTACCGCGGACTCGATAATTGCTGGCCTCCAGGGGCACGGCAAAGCGGTACTCCAGAACGCTCTTCCCCTGCGCGTCCTTTTCGCCCAGGTATTGAAAGTGAACCCCCCGGTTGGCGAACACATCCACCAGATGACCGCCGAATGCTCCAGTTCCGGTAGGTCCCTCCCCGACGATCTCATCGACTGTCCGCGAGTCGAATTTTCCCGCTCCCGCCCAGGAAACAATCTCGCGGCCCTCCGCTTCCGCCACGTCCAGCCGCAACCGGTCGGTGGCGTAGAGTTGCAGCTTGTAGCGTCCCGCCTTTCGGTCGCCGATGATCTGGTCGCAGGAGGGCCCGGCACCCTTATGGTCCCCGTGCTTGAAATACCTGCGCTCCACGGTCTGGACGCAGGTGTACTTCGGCAGCCGCTCGGTCATGGAGCGGAGCTTGGCGCGCACCTGCGAGAGCACGTCGTCGGGGTCGCGGGCCGCCTGCCCATACAGCCCGAAGCTCGACGCGGCGACCACCGCGGCCATCAGCGCTCTCTTCATAACGGTGCGGTCACCGTTCCGGCCGGTCATACTGCCCCAGCGGGCGGATCCAGATGTTGCGGAACCGCACCGGGTGGCCATGGTCCTGCAGCAGGAGCGGCTCTTTCGGCTCGTGCCGCTTGTATTGGGCCACTTCGCGGTAAACGGTGGCGCCCAGGCTGGCCTTGCGATGATGAACCAGCACGCCGTTGTAGAACACCGTGAAGTATGCGGGCTCCGCCAGCTTGTCACCCTCAAACTTGGGGGCCTCGAAAACGATGTCGTAGGTATTCCACTCGCCCAGCTTGCGCGCCGGATTCACCAGCGGCGGCCACTGCCCGTAGATGGCGCCGGCCTGTCCGTCGGCGTACGTGGGGTTCTGATAGGCGTCCAGCACCTGAATCTCGTAGCGGCTCATCATGTAGACACCGCTATTGCCCCGATCCTGGCTCGTGCCGCGGATGGTGACGGGCTCCTGCCATTCGACATGGAGCTGGCAATCGCCGAATTTCTCGCGTGTGAGCAGATCGCCGCTGCGGGGCGCGGCTTCGAAGTAACCATTCTCCACCTTCCACCGCGGCTCCACCGTCTTGCCGCGGTCCGCCCCCGTGCCGCGCTGCGCCCACTGGGAGAGGTCCTTGCCATCGAACAGTACGATGGCGTCCGAAGGCGCTGCGCCGGGGCTCGCACCGGGAGTCACCACCGCCGGATGCGGCCGGTCCGAGTCGTGGACTTGCCACTTCTGGCCGGGCAGGATGGGCGTGTCTTTGAAGCCCAGGTCATGTTGCTGTTGCGCCGTCACCGCGGCCGCGAAGCACAGGGCAGCAGCGGCGGAAGCGCGGACGATGTTGCGCGCGTAATGGCCGGTCATATGACACCCAGGATAATTGGGATTTGCGAGGGTGTCCAATGGGCGCCACAGTGTCGAGGGCAAAGCCGAAAGAGATTATGGCCACGGATGCACACGGATGAACACGGATAAGACCGGATAAGACCAAGATGGTGCGGAATTCCTTCTTTGTGTTATCCGTGTGCATCCGTGGCCCATACTGTTTTTCTTACGTCCTTCAGTACGGGCGAACACGGATCACCCTGCGCCCCTTGACCGTTTTCTGTCAACTCTGTTGGCCGCGCCCGAGAGCGCGACTCTGCCTCACGGTAAGGTTTGGCGAGGCAATCGGCGCGGTGGACCGATCCGAGCGCCGGGATCACCGTCAAGCGGCGCAAACTGGCTAGTGTCCGATCGTGATCCAGACAGCGCTGCCGGAATTCGAGCCTACCCAGGGAGAGAACCGGTAGTCGCCATCCGGCACCGCCGGCACCTGGAACACGAGCTGGTAAAGTCCCGGACCGATCTGCCCCGCGTAGATGGGCCTGATGATCGAGCCGTCATCTGTCTGGAGGTAGGCCGAACCAGCCAGGCTGGCGGGCGTGAACGCCGCGGTTCCGGGCGCGATCGGAGGGTTTGTCGCTCCGAACCCCGTTCCGTAAGCCGACAGAAGCTCGCCCGGGCGTGCGGGCCTTGTGGCGAGGCCCGGCACCAGGCCGGCTTTTCCGATGAGCGTGCCATCGGGTGCGTTGGCCACTACGTATTTGCCGCCTTCGGCATCGTACCGGAACAGCGCGGGCGCGTAGCGGGCATCACCGGGAGCGGGAACGGGATCGCCTCTCCCTTGGGTGGTCAGGACTTCGACAGGCACCTGCGGACCGCCCTGCATGTCGCTCGCGCCGACCAGGGCGTTGATCTGGGTCGGGCTGATGTAGCTCACATAGGCCGGCATGCCATCCACGAAGACCCGCACGCCATCCAACTGAACGGGAAGCTTGCCGTCAATGAAGTCGGCGTCGCTCCACTGCCGCGTGGTCGACGACAGGTTGGTTCCCTTCACGGTGATCCACGTGGCGGGCGCGACCTTGGGGCTGTAGTCCGCGGCATTCATCACCGAGGTCGGTTTTGGCTGGACCGGCCCCGTATACTTTTCAACGCCGATCATGCGGATGAGGCCGTTGCCCGAATCGGCGATGTACAGGTTGCCGGCGGCATCCATGGCGAGGCCCGCCGGATCGCTAAGAAATGCGCTTGTAGCCAACCCGGTGTCTCCCCGGTAGCCCCCGTTTTGCGATGCACCAGCCACGGTGCTGATGATGCCCGCCGGAGTGACCTTGCGGATCCGGTTATTGCCGCTGTCGGCGATGTACAGGTTGCCCGCGGTGTCCAGGGCAAGCCCGGACGGCCGGTTCAGTTGGGCGTTGACGGCCTGCCCGCCATCGCCGCTGTACCCGTACTTTCCGTTGCCGGCGACCGTGTCGATGATGCCCGCGGGCGTGACCTTGCGGACGCGGTGGTTGCCACTATCGGCGATGTACAGGTTGCCGGCTGCGTCCAGGGCGAGACCTAGCTAGCGGCGAGTACAGTTGTGCTTTGGCAGCCGGACCGCCGTCGCCAGCGTAGCCGCTGTAGGTCCCCGCGATGGCCGTCATCGTGCCTCCGGGCGTCACTTTGTACACAACGTTATCGGCGGCGAGAAAGAGATTGCCGGCCGCGTCGAGGAGCAGGGCTTCGGGAGACCCCAGCCGAGCGCTGGTCGCGGGCACCCCGTTGAGCTCATAACCTGTGCCGCCGCCGGCGAAGGTGTTGATGTTTCCGTCCGGGGTCACCTTGCGTACACGGCCAGGGTAATCGTAGTAGTGGCCACCCTCCGCGATGTAAAGGTTGCCCGCCGCGTCCACTGCAACTGCCGTGGGCGAGGACAACGATGCTTTGGCTGCCGGCCCCTTATCGCCGCTGAAGCCCTCGGTCCCGTTGCCCGCCACGGTGCTGATGATCCCGGCTGGAGTCACCTTCCGGACCCGCTGGTTTTTCTGGTCGGCGATGAACAGGTTGCCGGCCGAGTCCAGCGCGATGCCGGCAGGCGTAGCAAGAGCCGCCTCACTGGCCGCACCGCCATCTCCGAAGAACCGCGGCAGGCCGTTGCCCGCCACGGTACCGATGATCCCCGCCGGAGTCACTTTCCGGACCCGGTGACCGTACGTCTCGCCAATGTCGCCAATATAGATGTTGCCGTTTGCGTCCGCCACAACCGCCCTGGCATCCAGGGTGGCGTTTGTGGCCTGACCCTCTTCCGTGCAGGCCCCGGAGTACTTACAATACCCGGCGACGGTGGTCCTAGTGCCGCCCGGCGCCACCTTGACCACATCAGAACCCTCGGCGATGTACAGGTTGCCGGCGGCATCCACTGCTACGTCAGCCGGTTGGCCCAGGTTCGTCACCACGGTGGTGCTGGTACCGTCCGGGGTCACCTTCAGGACGGTGTTGTAGAGGGTGGCGAAGACGTTGCCCGCGGAGTCCACGGCTATGCCGCCGGGGCCCCACAGACCTTTCGCCACCGTGCTGATCACACCGCCGGGCGTGACCTTACGAATGGTGCCGGAGTCTCCGATGTAGAGGTTGCCGGCGGCATCCATCGCCAGGCGGTTCGCGCCCGATCCGCCGCTCGCCACAGTGGTGATGATTCCGTTCAGCGACACCTTTCGGACCCGGCCGTTGGCGGCGATGTAGACATTGCCGGCGGCATCCACAGCCACACCGGCCGGCGAGTCCAAAGGCGTGCTGGTGGCCTGTGCGCCCTCGGCCGGCGAGCCTTGGCCGCCCGTGCCGGCGACGACGGTGAGCATCCCATCCGGAGAGAGCCGCATCACCTCGAGGTTGTCGCGGTCGGCAACGTACAAATTCCCCTGGAGATCTATGGCCAGCGCTCCGGGATATCTGAGCGGCGCCTGGAGCGCCGCCATGGTGCCTTTGGGACAACCCCACCAGGCACCGCCCGCCATAGTCGTGATGATCTGTGCGTAGGATAGGCCAGAACCGGCCAGAAGCAATACAACCCATGCGCGGAGGGCCGCCTTGCGCATCATTCGCCTCCATGAAGCAGCTAGTGCCTCCCGACCGAAGGTGCTGGTCGCATGCAAGGCAGGCACTGTTTGCGAGGATTGCCCGATCCCAACCGCAGGCGTTCCGAGACAGCCGGAGTTGCAGATCGCCGGGGCTGACATCTCGAGTCGGTTCTCGACTCATGCGTCAACCTCCTGGCAGCAGCGCCCCTACAAGGCGGGCCGGACAGGCGCACTTTCTTAGTCAGCCTAAACAATAGCACCGGCGGGCTGGATAAACAATCTATTTAATATCTGAATATCCTGAACGAAAACCAAATACACGCGGAAATTCTTAACGGCTCCTACGCGAAAACTGTAGAGAGGGACTTGCGGGCTGTGATTTCAGGAACTTGCTTCCTGGCCCGGTTGCGGGCGGCTGAAGTCACCCAGCCCGCAACCCGACTGCTATTGCACCTAAGGGAGGAACCCCGTGTTCGTCTGCGTCCTCAGTACGGCCGAATCACGTAATCCGGCCAGCAGGTTCCAATCTGCTCCGGTGTGGCCGAAAACAGATCGAGACCGTCGATCCCGATCCGTATGGTCGTCGTTCCGACACCCGAGGTCTGCGCAAACTTCGGATCGAGAATCTTGACAATCTGGTCGCGAACGCCTTCCAGATGGGCCTTGGTCTCCCGGTCCGTAGTCTTCGCCAGCGCGGCCGCGACCGACGTGTTCAGCGACCGTAGCTCGGCGCGATAGAAAGGCTTCTCATCGGCGCTGGTGCCGAACAGGCCCGCTAGCTCGGGCGGCAGACCCACGGGCAGTCCGGAAGCCGTGCTGTTGACCTTGTTGTTCACTAAGTCCAGATAAGCGTGTTGCAGGTTGCGCCGGTACGCGTCCACCTTGACCTGCGAGTCATCCAGTTCCTTCCACACCCCCTTCCGCACGGCGGCCAGGAAATCGGCCGGAGCGTAGGCGGAGCTCCCGTCGATGGCTTCCTGCTCTACCAGCCGGGCGAAGCGCGGGCTGCTCAAAAGGCTGTTCAACACGCTGTTCTGCGCGTTGCGGATGCGGCTGAGAACGCCCACCGCCTCGATGCGCCGCAGGATCTGGGGATCCACCGCCCACCTCGGCGTGGCCAGCGCGTTCTCACTCAGGAAGTTGACCGCCAGTTGCTGGCGCTCCTTGGGCACCGGAGTAAACAGCACGCCGGACTGCCCCACATACTTCTCCTGCGTATTGAAACCTCCCACAATGGCCGCCACGTGATTCATCTCGAGCGTCCACTGGCCCAGCATCCGCCCATAGATTTCCGCGAGATCGTCATAGGGTTCGCCTTCTTTGGCGGTGGTCGCCGGAATGAGCATCTTCGCCACACGCTGGAGGTTCTTCAGCCCCAGGCCGCTAGACTTGATGGCGTCGGCATCGCCCACCGCCTCGGTAAGCTCGCCTGGATCCGAGCCGGCCGATCCGGTGGTCGAAAAACGATACCACGGCGTCTGATCCTGCTCGCGTGCCCACTTGTCGAGCGTGGGCTTCTCCTCTTCGGCGGTCTTCGCTTTCGCAATCGGAGTGTAGCCCCACTTCGTCGCCCAGATGTCGTAAGGACCGACTCGCGGCACCAGGTCTTCGACCGCGACATTATCTTCGGGCTGAGCTACGTAGTTGAACCGCGCGTAGTCCATGATGGATGGCGCGTGGCCCATCTTGTGGACCCAGTCCTTGTCGTGGACCTTGGCCTGCTCGTACATCGAACTCGCCTTCATATTGTGCTGGAAGCCCAGGGTATGGCCGACTTCGTGCGCCACCACCTGCTCCAGCAACCGGCCCATCAGGTCGTCGGGCAGCGGCAGTTTCTGCGCGCGCGGATCGAGCGGGCCCACCTGCACGAAGTACCAGTCGCGCATCAGGTTCATGATGTTGTGATAGAACTGGATGTCCGCATTCAGGATTTCGCCAGTGCGTGGATCGTGGATATTCGGTCCGACGGCGTTCTCGATGGTCGAGGGCAGCCAGCGGATGACGGAGTTGCGCACGTCCTCAGGGCTGAAGTCGGGATCCTCCGCGGGAGTCGGGGCCACCTTGGCGATGATCGCGTTCTTGAAGCCCGCGGCTTCGAAAGCCACCTGCCAGCTTTCCACGCCCTTCTTGAGCCACTCCCGCCACTTCACCGGAGTGGCCGAGTCGATGTAGTACACGATGGGCTTCACCGGTTCGGAAACGGCCGCGGTGGGGTCCTTCTTCTCGAGGCGCCAGCGCGCGATGTAGCGGACGCGCGGCGCGCGGTGCTCGTCTTTGCTGTAGTCCATCAGGTTGGCGGTGAAGTAGCCTACGCGATCGTCGAAAACGCGAGGCATCATGGGCTTCTCCGGCAGTTTGACCATGCTGTGGTGCAGCACGATGGTGGCGCTGCCCGGGCGCATCTGGCTGCCGCTCAGTATAATCGGCGCGGGAGCCCCAGCCACCCCCGCTGGCGTCGGGGTTCGTGTATACGTGACGGTGGATTCCGCTTCGATATTCTCCGGGTACGGAGAGAGCCGCTCGACAAACGATCGCGAGGTGTCCATGGTGGTGGCCCCCAGCCGCTGGCGTGCGCTGAACTCGGGGACATCGGTGGTGAAGAGCCGCGTGACTTCGATCACCGGGTCTCCCTCCTTGGCGAACGCGGCCACCGGGAAGCTCATGATGATGGTGCTGTTGTTGGCCGCCTTCACCGCCTGCGCGATGGGCGTCTTGGGGTCGGCGACCACGGCGTAGTTGTTGTCACGCAGGTAGACCTTGTTGCCGCTCAGTTCCCAATGGACCACCCGCTCCGTCAACTGGTCGCCGCCATAGCCCGCCCCCTGGGTGGTCTTGGCGATTTGCGTATTCCAGAGGAACTCCTTACCGAATTCGCCTTTGGGGACTTCGTAGTAATACCTGTCCTTGATCTGGTGAACCGTAAAGATGCCCTTCTTCGATTTGGCATCTTTCGTGATCACCTTATCGTAGGGTTGCGGATCTTGCGAAGGCGGCGTGATGCCCGCCCGCGGCCCGCCGGCTGGTGGCGTCTGAGCAGGTGGTTCGCCTGGGGTTGGTGGTTCTTGCGCGTACAGCACCGCCGTCGCGCAAATGGTAAACGCGATCACAAGAGGCTTTCGGGTCATGGTTCTCCTTTATGTGTCCCGGAGTCGAGGCCATCTTATCACCAGGCTCAGTAGCGTGGAGCCTCGTGGGCATCGCTGCCTTCGGCCTCAATTCGCCGGATCCCGATGCGCGGTCCCCTCCAGGTACGTGGCAAAGTCCTTACCCGGCGGGGCGATTTCAAATTTCAGCTTGAGCCTGCCGGCCCCCGTGCTGCTGTAAGTCAGCCGGTAGCGCATCGTGTCAGACGGCCCTTCCGTGACAAACACAACTCCTCCGCCGTCGGCCGGCTTCACGGAATACGCAATCACGTGGTTCTCACTGTCGAAGTACATCGCCCGGAGTTGTCGCGAGTTTTCGTCGCGATACACGATCATCAGATCTTCGTGCCGGACCGCGGGTTTCCCATTCGCGGCCGGATACGCCGCAAAACCCTTACGCACCACAACCTTGCCCTGCAAGTCGGGAGTGAAGGAGAACGACCCCGTACCCTGTCCGGGCTGCCCCGTGCCGTCCCCGGTCCAATGGCCGATAAGAAACTGTGCCGGCCCCCAGTCTTCCGCTGCGAAGCTCAGGGAAAGGGAGAACAGGCAAACCATCGCCCAGAGGAGCAGACGCTTCATGATCAACTTCATGACCATCAGGATAGCGTTGGTGGGGCAGACGCTTTCGCCTGCCAACACCGCACGGTGCAGGGACATCCAACTGGTTCACCGCCGCCCGCGTATCCTGGTAGCATGAAACTCGCTTTCATCGGACTTGGGCGGATGGGCTCCGCCATGGCACGCAATCTGATCCGCGCCGGTCACCAGGTGACTGTTTACAATCGAAGCCGCCAGAAAGCGGAAGTCCTCGCCGCCGAGGGCGCCCGCATCGCCGGCTCTCCGGCGGACGCCTGCCGCGATTGCGAGGCCTCGTTGACCATGCTGGCCGACGATCGGGCCGTCGAAGAAGTCGCGTTGGGCGAAGGCGGCCTGTCCTCGGGTCTCGCCTCAGGAGCCATCCACATCTCGTCGAGCACCATCGGCACAGCCATGGCCCGGCGTCTCACCGGCGAACATGCCGGTCGCGGACAAGGCTACTTGAGCGCTCCGGTTTTCGGCCGTCCCGAGGCCGCCGAGGCGAAGAGGCTGATCGTGGTCGCCGCCGGCGCCGCCGATCTCGTCGAACGATGCCGGCCGGTGTTCGACGCCGTGGGACGCCAGACCTTCGTAGCCGGAACCCAGCCGTGGCAGGCCAACGCCGTGAAACTGTGCGGCAATTTCA
This sequence comes from Terriglobia bacterium, assembly GCA_020073365.1. Classification (GTDB taxonomy): domain Bacteria; phylum Acidobacteriota; class Terriglobia; order Bryobacterales; family Bryobacteraceae; genus JAIQFL01. Next base: position 23,455 of record JAIQFL010000164.1, read on the forward strand.
TGATCGCCAGCATGCTCGAAACCTTCGGAGAAGCGTTCAC
>JAIQFL010000165.1 GCA_020073365.1 Terriglobia bacterium
CTACGTCAGCACCGCGAACTGATCCTCAATTATTTTCGAGCCCAAAAACTGTTCTCCAGCGGCGTGGTTGAAGGTCTTAACAACAAAGCCAAAGTTACCATGAGAAAATCCTACGGCTTCCGCACCTATCGAGTCCTCGAACTGGCCCTCTATCACTCACTTGCAAAACTACCCGAGCCTGAACAAACCCATGAATTTTTCTGACGAGTCATTTTGTGGCAGTCTAAGCTGCTTGATTTCTGTAGGTTGCGAAGGAGACTGAAAATCGGGAGACAACTCGGAACAGAAATTACCAAACGAACCGATTTTCGCCACCCAACCCAAACCAAATGAAGGCACTTACCACTTTCGAAACGAACCCATATCCGCCTCCTCATCGGGAGGGTTGTTTTGGGAAGATGCGTCACCCTACTCGCGGAGAATTGTGGTCGAGCGGCGAATCTCAGTTCCGCTGGGGACATTGAGGCGAAGCAGACCCGACTATCGGCGGCGGTGAAGGGGGCGATGGACGAAGGTTTGGGCATAAGGGTCCTCCTGGTTTTGGTATAGCAGGCAAGCATTGGGCGATTGGGTCTTGAGATCGGGAAGTGATTGAAATCATTGAGAAAGGTTTCGGGCTTGAGGGCGACCGTTTTCCAGCCCCTTGGGACAGGTCACCGCTACCCTCTTCGGAGACGAGATTTTCACTGCCACAGATCTGAATCGTCGTGCCGGTCACGTGCTCGATGAGGCGAAGAACCGGCACGTTACGATCACGCGTAACGATGAGGCCTTCGCGCTCCTTCCGCGCAAAGACGCTTCCCGAATGGTGGAGACAGCATCAAACGCCAGCCGTATGGTTGATCTCGTCACAGCCATAGCCACATACAGACAAAACTGGTGCACGAGTTCCCGTTGGATACCCCTTTGAGTGGCTTAACGCCTTTGATAGTGACGCGCTGGCTGGCGCATTCGCCGCGCCACCTGAGGAGGTTCCGCTTACAGAGCCAGTGTTGACGGACGAATGCGGCGCCGATGTCTGAGGAGCCACTTGCTGTACCCCCAAGCACAGCAGACGGGAGTTGCATCCGCGCTCTGGACGGTAGTCGCTAAGAACGAGCGGGTCAACCGCGACTGGGAGGCGCTTATAAAGACGGCCGCGGCCAACACTGCCAAGTGCTACGATTACCTCCGCTCTACAAGCTTTGGCTTGACTTCCTCGTACTGGGTCCTTTTGAGTGGCAGGCGGTACCTCCGGCCATTGCCCGCCGAGTGTTTGGCCGTCCGGGTAGTCCCATCTGGCTAAAGTAATTCGTCCGCGGCGCTCCATTCGTGTCATAGTGCGCCTGGCGACCATACGCTTTGTATCGAAGTCCCGGTACTTGGGCATCTATACGTACCTTAGCGACTCTGCAATTCTGGGAAGGTATTCCAGCGGCGTATACCAAGGCGAGACACATAAATATGACGAAAGTAACACTGTATTGCGTTCAACCTGTCTTGATCGCAGGTTTTCAGGCCATTCTCGATAGTCTTGACGGATTTACGGGTTCAGTCTGCACCAGCTTGACTAACCTGATGGATCACATCGGCACAGAGTGCCCGCAGCTCATCGTATTCGAGGTAACCTCGACCATCGATCTAGACACGTTGAGCAAGTTGATCGCCTCCGGCGGGAATCCGGCGATCATCCTTTGGGTGAATGACGTCTCCGCCGAGTTTGCCGCGCAAGCGATTTCCCTGGGCGTTCGCGGTCTGCTCCGCAGAAGTCTGCCGCTCGAAATACAGGCGCGCTGCCTGGAAAAAGTGGCGGCGGGCGAACTATGGGTAGAAAAGACGCTCAGCAACCAACTGTTGAGCACGCAACGGATCGCCTTGACGCTACGGGAGCGGCAATTGGTGGTGTTAGTCGCCCAGGGCCTGAGAAACAAAGAGATTGCGTACTCACTGGGGGTCACAGAGGGGACCGTGAAGGTCTACCTGAGCCGTATTTTTGGCAAAACGGGCATAAGCGACCGCTTGGAACTTGCGCTGTTCGCGCTGAAAAACCTATTCGTGAATCGGACCAGCGAAATCGCTTCGCCGGTATTGTCGCCGGGCGCCGGATCGGAGACAGGCGGTCGCGTACCCGCCGCGGACTTCATTCCCAGCTTCATCTGCGTCGAGCGCGGGCGGCTCGGCGCCAGAAGCATGAGGATATGAACACGGACATTCCGGCCCCTGTTGGCTCTCAGGCTTCAGATATCCGCCCCCCCGCGCGGAGGAGTGGATCACCTGCAGTGGGACCGATCTTCCTTGGCAGCCAGGCCTTTACCAGATGCGGAGCGGAACCTCACCCGGTGTGAACCCGAGGCCAACCCGACCTTCAGAGATGGTCCGGTTATAGTTGTGGAAGTCCTGACTGCTATACGTGCGCGCGTTATAACCAAAAACAAAATGCAGGTACCGCGCGATCTGGCGGGAGGCCGAGAATCCCGCGGAAACGCTGCGGTAATCGCCGGTAAAATTCCCCACCGATTTGGACCGGGTGTATGCGGCGTAGGAGTTCAAGCTCCATCTTCGAATTCCGGTGTATGTGTAACCGCCCGACACACTGTTTGAGTAAGAGGTGGTAAAGAGGCCATTGCCAGGCACTACCGCGCGTTCACCGCTAACGTATAGGACCCCCTGTCGAAATGTTCGGGCGAGCCGCGCGCTCCCAGTCGGGATCCAGGTCACGAAATGCGCGATTTCAGTGGTGGACGAAACTCCCAGCAGGATGGCAATGATCGGATCCACGGCGACGCTCTGGATAAACTTCGGTTCGACGCGCGAAACCCCGAGTGCCGCGGAGACCTCGAGCTTGGCGCTGAGAGATCGGGCAAAGGTTGCAGCGACGCTGTGGGCGTCCGTGGCGCCATATGCCCCCTGGTAGCGAAAATGCTGGAACTGGTAGATGGCGCCGATGGTGGTCCGGCGGCCCACCCGGTATTGTACATCCCCGCGTGCGACAAGGCCGGTGGTTCCGACCAGGCCAGCCGCGCGATAGCTGGTCAAAAAGTGGTCGCCCCCGAAATCGAAGGAAAGCCGGGCGGTCTTTTGAATTCTGAGATCTGCCTGCGTGCTGAGATAATAAGTGCGGTTATCGAAAAAATCCGTTGTCGGGATATAACTTTGCGACGGATCGAAAGGCACCGATTGTGCAAGCCCTCCCAGACCGAACACCCGAGTGAACATGCCCGCGCTTTCACGCAACGACACGGTCGCGTGGCGCGTGATTTGGTGGGTAATCCCCAGCAGAATCGATTGATCCACCGAGTCGTAACTGCTCTGTTGCACGAAGTGAGATAGGCCCCCGTGGTAGTCCAGGCCGAGTTGGGTATGTCTCCACCTGTGCATGCCGCTGACGCCCCAGGAGAGGTTGAGGCCATAGGAACTCAAATTCGGCAGAGTGCCCTGGGCATCGGTCACGGCGACACCGGAAAGTCCGGTATCGTAGATGGCGTTGAACTCGACGAAGGGACGAAACTTGATCTCTGGCGAGGACATGGCGGCGGGCGCCTCGCCACGCGAGAGAATTGCCGGACCGGCGTACTGCGCGAAAATCGGCAGCGCCCATACGAATAGCGCGAGCACGCGTCCCAATGTCAAATCATGTCTCCTTTTCCCCATCCGGAACTTCAAGCAGCAAATCAAAGTCTGACGCGACCTCCCGAACCCTGTCAAGCTACCTCCCGGCAGTCATGCAATAGGGGCAGAGGTTTTGGGCTGGTCATCACTAAAGCTTTGGGCAGCGTGACAAAATAGACCAAAGAACGAAATCGGCGCTTTATCGGCAGCGGGCCCCGCTTCGCGGCAGATCTACCAGGATCTGATCACCGCCTTGAGGCCGCTCGGGTCCTTTCGCGAAGAGGTCAAGAAAACCTCCGTCCACCTGGTGCGCAATTCGGCATTCGTTGGTTCGGCCGCCGAAAAGGACGCCGCGCGAGTAGACTGCCCAACTGACGGCCATGAAGTTGAGATAACCCGCCAAGGCCAAGCCAAAGCCCGTTACACTGATCTGTGAATGCTGACAACTGGCTCTGAATCTGGCCCGGTGCAGCCGGAAATAACGTCTGATCGAGAGAAAGCCGGTAGATTCTTCGGCATACTGCTGGCGATTGCGGTGGTCGATCTTTGGATTCTGCCGATCCGGTCGAGTTTCTGGCTGGATGAAACCGCGACCTTCTGGGCCATCAAAGATGGCGTCGCGAATCTGCTGCACAGGACGGCGGAGTGGTCGGGGCAGTCCCCCTTGTACTATCTGACCGCCTGGCTGGCGCTGGTCACCGGCGGACGACAGGAGTGGGTTCTGCGGCTGCCTTCCCTAATCGCGATGATCGTTGCCGCATGGCTGCTGTACAAGCTGGCTGCGCGCTTGTTCGATTTGGAAAGCGCACGATTGGCCGTGTTGTCTTTTGCCTGTTCCTGGCAAGTGGCCTTCGCGGCCTCGGATGCGCGCCCGTATGCGCTCGGGCTATGCCTGCTGCTCGGTTCCGCGTGGCTGCTCGTCCGATGGCTGGATACCGGCGGGGCGCGCTATGCCGCGGGTTACCTGTTGCTCTCGGTGCTTACGATCTACGCGCATTATCTTTTTGGTCCGATCGTGATGGTGCTCGGCGTTTACGCGGTGTCGCGCGCGCTGGGTGAGGGAAAGATTAAAGTCTGGCAACTGCCGGCTGTGTGGATTGCAGCCGGCGTTTTGATGCTGCCGCTGGTTTCGCAACTCCGCCATTTCTATCAGGGCCGCGCCGTCCACACGTTTAGCGGCACGCCGCAGTTCAGCGATCTGTTCGCCAGCATCGCTCCTCCCGTTCTGGCAGGCTCCCTCGCGGTTGGCTTATTGCTGGCGCGGCTGATCTCCCCTGAACCGGATCGCGGGACTGCGCCCGGAAGGGACAGCGTGCTGCTGGCTGCCGCATGGGCGCTGGCGCCGCCATTGCTTTTATTCACGATCTCCGTCCTGTCACCGGTCAAACTGTTCGTTCCGCGCTATTACACTTCCTCGATGCCGGGACTGTGTATGCTCGCCGGCTGGATGGCCCGGTCGATTGCGGGCAGGGCGGGCCAGCGCATTATAGCGACGGTTATGGTAGTAGCCGCTATTTTGAATTACGGGACGACGAGCCACGGTAACGAAGACTGGTCCGGTGCCATGCGGAAGATCCAATCCGAAGACGGCGGCAATATGCCCGTATTGATTGCCAGCAGCTTCGTCGAAGCGACCGATCCCAAAGCACTCGACGATCCCCGGCTTCGCGAGGTGCTCTTCGCGCCACAGGAGATGTATCCTCCTGGCGGAACGTTGATCCGGCTGCCCTACCGTCTCGACGCGGAATCCGCAAAGTATGTGGAACGTATTCTTCCGGCACTCGATCATCAGGACCGCTTCGTGCTGGTCGTCCGGTTTGAGGGGATGACTTTCGAACCGTGGCTGCGCGGAAGGTTGGCATCGCAGGGCTTCCGCTCGGAGATGCTCGGCAACTTCGGGGCTGTCGGCGTATTCCGTTTCAGCCGCCATTAAGGGTTCGCAGAATATGGTGACAGGGTTCGCGGTCCCAAGGCGCGGTCTTTCCGCAGGGTGTCCTCTGGGCCGGACAGCGTTGCCTGTGACCGTTTTCTGCTTCTTAGGCGACGTTTTCCAGAGCGGCAGCCCGAATTCTGGACTGCTCCCCGGCAAGTTGGAGCAGGGAGTCGACGGTCGGCTCCGGCCGGATTCGCATAAAAATCTGATACGAGAACAGCCCCCGCGACAATCGGATGAGGACCCGATTGATTGCCAGCAAGGCACGGCTGACCAGGTTATCGCCGATTGCCAGCGGAAACGGAGCGGGCACGCCCCTGGTTTCGAGAATCTGAAAACCGGCTTGCTGTAAGACGCGGCGCAACGACCGGAATGTGAAAAGACGCGTGTGCGTCAGATCCAGGATGCCCCGCTTGCCGTAATTGAACTGCCCGAGAAGCAGCATGGCGCGAGTGACATAGCAGGCGACGTTCCCGGTGCTGATGAGGACTTCCGTCGAAGTCCGGAAAGCCAAAGCCTGCCTCAGGCCTTCGAGAAACTCTTCGGGCCGGTTCAGGTGCTCGATGACATCCAGCATCAAGACCACGTCGTACCCGCCGGCCTCGATCGAGGGAACCCCGGCATTCAAATCATGGAGCTGGAATTCGTCCAGGGTGACCGTTACGGGCGGCGCAACATCGACTCCCGAAACCGAGCAGCGCTTCTGCTTTTTCAGGACGGACCCCATGTAGCCGCCGGCACAGCCCAGATCCAGCACCCGGCTGCCTTCCGGAACACGTTCCAACGCCAGGGTATGCGGGCTGGCGTAGCCGAGTTTCAGGGTATACGGCGAGAACTTTTCGGCAGGCGCGCAGTCGAACCGCCTATCGTAAAACAGGCTCCACTCCTGTAACCGGGCCTTCAGAGCAGCGAGCACTACGTTAGCCGCATAGTGAACGCCGTTTACATGACAAATCTCATCTCCGTAGTAGGTGGGGATCGGCAGCTCCTTTATCTGGATGCCGGCAATCAAGAGCTGGATGATGATCTCGGTGTCGAAGTGGAAGTCGTTCGAGTTTCGCTCAAACGGAATGGCCTTGAGCGCCTCAACGGAGTAAATCCGATATCCCGAGTGAAACTCACTCAGGCTCGACCGCAGGAGCCTGTTTTCGATCCACGTCAGGATTTTATTGCCGGCAAACTTATACAGCGGCATTCCCCCTTTCAGGGCGCCGGTACGCGTGAGCATGCGGGAGCCGAATACGGCCCCCACTTCTCCTTTTCGAAGGGGTTCCAGCAGCGCGGGAAGACACTCGGGAGCGTACTGCCCATCGCCATGCAGCAGCGCAACGAAGTCGTAACCGTTCTGGATGGCATAGCGATACCCCAGTTTCTGGTTACCGCCATACTTCTGATTCACCGGATTGTAAAGCGCATGAATGGGGAACGGCGCATCCGCGGCTTTGCTGGCAGTGTAGCTCTGGGCGAATGTGGCATCCGCGGAGGCGTCATCGATAATGAGGACCTCGATGTCGTACAGCTTCGAAAGCTCGCGAGGGATGCGGCGGATCACGGCGGTGATGGTTTTCTCGGCATTATAGGCGACAACGAAAACCAATACACGCGGCTTTGGACGGTTCGACATGCTACGCCTGAGCAGGGAGTGTTCCTACCCACCCTACTCGATTCCTGTGTGCCGGCTCAATCCCGAATATGGTTTACATCGGTTAATTGACGATAGTTATCAGACCGGTGGTCTAGACCGTCGTGGAAGTCGCGGGGATTCATCTCAGCGGGACGCGCTCAGCGGAACCCGCCGCAGCCAACCGTCGGGGAAGAAGGTCACCCCAAACTTCTCCCTGGAGTGGTCGCTCTGGTAGCGGCTGTCGACTTTCAGGAAGTCCCGCAACGCTTCCATTGGTCCGGGGCCAAACTCCGGGTAGACGGGGTGTCCGTTTACGTTGGTGTCTTCCACCACCAGATAGCAGCCGGGCGTGACGAGGTCGCTGTAGATCTTCAGTTCGTTGGCAACGTGCGCCTTACGATGGTCGGAATCGAGCGACACCATCACCCGCTCCCCCGGCGCAATCATGCTCTTTATCTGTGCAATCGTTTCGGGCGCGGTAGAGGATCCGCGTATGTAGGCGATCCGGTTGTGTGTCGGCCTTTTCGGTGAATCGGCGATATCAATCGTGACCACGCGGCCGCGACCCAACAGATCGAATATGGTCGCGAAGTAGTATGCGCTTCCGCCATCCGCTGTGCCGGCCTCGATCAGCACATCGGGCCGCGTCTCGTGGATGATCTCCTGGTATACCCACATATCCTGCGGCGTCTTCTCGGCGGGAACTCCAAGCCAGTGGGTATTTGCCCAGGTCGAGCCCGCGCCATTGTAGTAGAGGACGTGAAAATTTCGCAGGGTCGCGTCGGGCGTGGGGTGGTTCATGAAGTAGAGCCCGCCGGAGACGAATCCCAAAACCGCTGACGCGATCAGGAAAGGTATGGACCTCAGGCGGGTGCCCCGGACTTGTTTCGGAACCGCGTCCTTGGTGGTGTTCATCGCCCCGGCTTCAGACACAGGGATATCGACGGGTTCGTTCTGCATAGTCTTCCCATCATGGATGAACCCGCTATCCCTAACAAGGCTGGAAAAGGTCTACAGGCCGGGTTCGCCTATGGTTAGTATTCGGCAGCGCTCCGGGAAGGGAAATCCAGTTTTGTCGAAGGTGAGAATGGCGGTCAGGCCGTGCACCAGCATGGCCGCGCGGCCGATTCGGGAACCCCGGCGCCTGTTTACTTGGCGTGGGGGGTACGGCATCGTTCAAGCATGCGCTTCGGCGGATGCGAGAAGGTACGTCATGGGCTCGTTCCACTTGCTGCAATAGAGCAGCTCCAGGCCGACCCGGAAGGCCCCGCCAACGGGAGACACGCCTTGCACGCGGCCTACGAGAAAGTGATCGTCCCACTGGACTTTCACGATCTTTCCGATGGGGATGACCTGGTCCACCGTAATGCACATGCCGGATCGCGAGAAATTCCGGATGTGACACGTCACCGTCACATCCGGGTGGCCCAAAATAGTAGCCTGGCCGGTTTCACCCGCGTCTATTCGGTTTTCGGCTCGAGCTTGATCGTTTTTCATCGTTTCACCTCCCGGTTCTTTTCAAGTGAAAGCTTCAATTGATCATGGCCGACTCGCTACTCTCCGGCCATGAGGCGGGCCGGATGAACTTGAACCGGCTGCGAGTGCTTTCGAAGCCGGCCATTACCCGGCCGTTGACTTGCCGGAATACGCGAACCACTTTCGTCTGGAACTGCAATGCCCTTTGCCCGAACACCGGATGGGCGGGCAACTGCAGTTCCACCGTGTAACGCTCGCCGACATGAGGCAGCTTGACCTCCGGCTCTCCGCGGCTCCATACCACCAACATGCCGGCTCCGCTGATGTTCTCAATCCGCTTCCAGGTGGACCGTCTTTGATTCGCCGACGGGGCAACCCGGCAAAATGCAGTCATCGCCAAACGGTCGCGATTTCGCCTTTCCATGGCTGTTATATTCTCCCTTCGATTCGATCTGGCTGGTTTAACGTGGAAAGCCCGTATAGGGCAAGTTCGTACCGGTCCTCGGTTCCGAGCCGGTCCGAGAGACTCCTGAGTAAATTCTGTACGGTCGATGGATCGGAACCCAGGGTGGCGGCAATCTCTTCGTTACGTAGACCGTAGCCGACCAGGGCGATGAGCTCGCGCTCGCTCGGGCTGCAGGCGAGGTTCACCAGCGCGGAGGGGGACGGATCGGCGCGGGAGAAGTTCGCCATCATGTGAATGGCCTCCGCCACGCGGTCTGGCGAGTCGGACAAAGTCAGGCGAGGCCACAGCACCAATTGACATTGGGGCGCGAGGCGATGCAGATCCTGAATGACCTCCGGCGCGGGCAATACCGGCATGTCGAGGACCGCGAAATCGGGGCGGCAATGTTGTAGGCACTCACACAGCTCAAAAACGTCGTGACAGACGGCCACGATCTCGAGGCCGCCGGCCGTCAGGACGGCCTCCAGGCCTTTCGCCAAAATAGGTTCGTTGGTTGCAATCAGAACACGCGTCATCGACATATCACCAGCTTTCCGGGACCAGGCAGCGCCCCCGCCCGCACGCGGCCGGGAAGCGCGCCGATCAGCGCCTGCGTATAGGGGTGCTCGGGCGCTTCGAACACCGCATCGGTCTCCGCGAATTCCACAATACGTCCCTCGTGCAGGATGGCCACGCGGCCGCAGAAGCCGGCGATCGACAGCAGGTCGTGGGAGATATAGAGAACGCCCATGCCGAGCTCGCGGTTCAGGCGCGAAAGCAGCCACAGCACATCCGCCTGGGAGATGAGGTCCAAGGAGCTGGTGGGCTCATCGGCAATCAACAGGGCGGGATTGTGCAGTACCGCCATGGCGATGAGCACGCGCTGCGCCTGGCCGACGCTCACCTCGCCCGGGTACCTTCGCAGAAAGGCGCGATCGGCGGGAAGCCCGACCTGCTGGATGGCCCGGCACACTTCGCGCTCCACGGCGGCGCGGGATCCGTTGCGATGGGCCCGCCATGCCTCGGACATCTGATCGCCCAGGCGGAGCGCCGGGTTCAAGTAGGAGGACGGGCTTTGCGGCACGAAGGCGATTTCTTTACCGCGGACGCTCCGCATTTCGCGCTCGCCGGACCGCATGAGGTCCCGGCCGTTGAACCAGATGCTTCCCGAGGCGCTGCCGCCCTTCAGATCGAGCAGGCGGAGGAGAGCGAGCGCGAGACTGCTCTTGCCCGATCCGCTCTCGCCGACCAGCCCGACAATCTCACCGGGGCGCACGTCGAGCATGGCGTCGTCGAGCACCCGGGGTTTGCCCGGGTAGTCGATGGAGAGCCGGATGTGGAGTAGCGGACAGCCGTTCACTTTTTCGCCTCCGGCGCCAGCGCGAGCCTCTCGATATTCCACGCAGCCTGCGGCCGAAGCACGCTGGGATTGGCGTTCTGTAACGCCGGCGATACGGCAAGCAAAGCGTTCCTGGTCACCAGGTAGAGGAAGGGGACCTCCTGCGACACAATCTCCTGCACCTTGTCGAAATAAGCCTTACGCTTCGCCGGATTGAGCTCGGAGCCCTGGGCCTGCATCAAGCGATCGATTTCCGCTTCCCAGGGCGTGGCCGGCGAGGACTGGTTGGGATTCCACTGATGGTTGCTGGCGGAGCTCAGCCAGACGTTCATCTGCGCATCGGGATCGAGATCGACATTGGTCAGGCCGAGAAGGCACGCTTCGTAATCGAAGCTCTGGCTGATGCGGTCGATGATGGCCGAGTAATCGAGCTTCACCAGGTTCAGGCGGATTCCGATGGCCTTGAGATCCTGCTGGACCATCTGGGCGATCTTTTCGCGGACCTGGTTGCCGGCGTTGGTGACGATCGAAAACTCGACCGCATGCGACTGGGCATCGTACAACTGTCCCTCCTGCAGGCGGAACCCGGCCTTGCTCAGGAGGTCGAGAGCTTCTTTGGGATCGTAGCGATGCGGCTTGAGGGCGGCGTTGAACCAGAAGCGATTGGCCGGTGAAATGGGTCCCTCGGCGGGGCGGGCGTGGCCGCGATAGACCAGCCGGCAGAGGTCCTCGCGATTCACCGCCGCGGAAATGGCGCGGCGGAATTCCCGCGATTGGAACCACTGCTTCTTGTAAGCCGGGAGAGGCGCTTTGGGCGACTGGTTGAACCACATCATCTCGGATTCGAGCGACGGCCCCAGGTCGCGAACGGCGGCGGGCATGCGCGTCTGCAACTGGTCGAAAATGTCCGGCGAAATCGCGCTCATAATATGAAGCTCGCCGCGCTGGAAGCGGACCAGCTCCATATCGCGGTTCTGCTGGATGTAGAGGCGCACCGAATCGATGCGCGGCAGCCGCAGGCCCCGGTCGTCGCGCTTCCAGTAATAGGGATTGCGCGAGAGATCGACTTCGCTCCCGGGCTTGTATTGAGCGACGTAGAACGGGCCCAGGCTGGCCATCTCTTTCTTGGGAGATTTACTGGAGAGAATGCCCACCTGGTCAAACAGTCTGGGGAGCCCGGCGACCGGCGTGGGAAACGTCAGCGTCACTTCGTCCGCCGCCGGCGTTGCGATCTTGACGGCAGTGCCGCCACGGAAGGAATCGGCGGTGGGGGCATGCAGGCTGGGATCGAACAGGGTACGCATGGTGTAGGCGACATCTTCGGCCGAAAACGGTGTGCCATCGGAGAATGCCACGTGCTGCCGCAGCTTGAAGGCGATCCCTCGCCCTTCGGACACTACGCGCCACGAGACGGCCAGCTCGGGTTCGAGCTCCTGGGTCTGCCGGTTCACACGGATGAGGACACCGGCGGTCAGATAGCGGATGGCTTCCGAAGAAGTGTCGGCGACCAGCAGCGGGTTGAAGGTCTTGGGTTCGGAATACAGGCAGAAGCGGAGCTCGCCGCCGTACCCGGTGCCGGTCGCCGCAGCGGTACCGGTTGCGGCAGCGGCGGCCGAACAGCCCAGAGTCAGTAGAGCCAGGAAGCGTTTCATCGCACTACCACCTCCGACGATTGCGTAAGGTAGAGACAACTCACCACCACCAGCATCAGGATCAGCGGCGCCCAGGCCGCCGGATCCGGGACCAGGCCGCTCTCCAGCGGGCGCAACAGGTTTCCCCACGAGGGCAGGGGATCGGCTACCCCGAGGCCGAGCAAGCCCAGGTTGGCCTCCGCGAGAATATAGATAGGGATGGACGCCCGGAATTGCGCCATGAGGATGGGCCGCACGTTGGGCAGGACGTGCTTCAGCAGAACGCGCCCGGGGGGCAGGCCGCAGGCGCGGGCTTGAACCACCAGGTCGGAGCAGCGCAGCGTGCGGCAACCGGCGCGCACGATGCGGGCGGCCGACGGCCAGCCGAGCAATCCGATGAGCCCGAAGGTCAGCAGCACTGAAAACAGCGCCGGCACGTTCAACGGCAGCATGGCGCGCACGATGATCAGGAGGAAGAGCCAGGGTAGAGACAACATGAGGTCGATGGCAGCCACGGCGGCGCGATCGAACCAGCCGCCCAGAAAACCGGCCAGCCCTCCCACCAGGGCCGCCAGAATGGTGGAGAGCAGGGCGGCGACCGGCGCTGCCAGCAACGATACGCGCGTCCCGTACAGCAGCCGGGAGAGCCGGTCGCGACCCAACTCGTCGGTCCCCAGCGGAAACTGCCTGGAGACCGGCGCATTCGGCAGCTCGCGGAATTGCCGATCGTAAGGCGTCCGGGTCAGGACGCTGGGCCATAACGCTGCCAGCAGGAGCGCGAGCAGCAGCGTTTCGGCCAGGTAACGGATAGCCTTCATGACTGGCTCCGCAAGGCCGGGGTTGAGAGATCCGCCACCAGGTTGGACATCTGGGTAACCAGCGCGATCATGACCGTCAGCACGACCAGCACCGGAAGGTCTCGCGCCGCGGCGGCCTTCCATGCGAGCTGGCCGAGGCCGGGGATGTCGCAGATGGCTTCGATGGCCACGGCGGCGCCGAATGCCATGTTGATGGACACCGCCACCAGCGCGATCAATGGCGCGCGTGCCGGCAGCAGGATATGCCGCCACAGCAGGGGCTGCCAGCGGAGTCCTTTGGCGCGGGCGAGCAGCACGTGCGGCATGCCGGAGGCTTGCTGGAGCACATTGCGCAAATACTGGTACAGCCTGGGGAACAGCACCAGCGCGATCATCCATTTTGCGGAGATTCCCAGGCGGAAGAGCAGAATCGCAATACCGGCGGCGGGCAGAGATGCAGTCATGCCGCTGAACAAACTCGAAAGGGCCGCGAGCCGCCTGAGCCGCCGCACGACGGCGGGAACGGAAAACACGATGGCCAGCAGCCACGCACCGGCGATACCCCCGAGCATCAAATCGAGGGTGGCCGGCGCCCGGTCCGCGAGCAAATCGCGGATCGGCCGGTTGAGCGACTGCGAAAAGCCCAGGTCCCCGGCGAAGACGCGTTTCCACCAGGCGGCGTAAAACCGCAAAGGGTTCCGCTCCCGGTCGTGCGACTGGAGGACCGCCTCCTGGCTGGCGCGGCTCAAGCGCGCATCGAGCTGCTTCTCGTCGAGGCCGAAACCGGGGCTGAATCGCACCATGGTGGCGCTCAAGAGACCGCCGGCAAGGGCCGTCGCCGCGATGCGCAGCAAGGCCCGTCCCAGTGGGGCAGGCGCTTTCGCCTGCCAACCGCAAGACCCAAACAAGCTGGAAAACCGATGCCACGTAGTGCGCAGCAGCCCCCGTGAAAGTCGGGGCCCAAGGGCCAGGTTCGCCAAAGCGCGAGTGGGCCGGGGGCGGGGGTTAACCGCTCCCTGAGAAGCTGTGAAAGAAGCGCCCGCAAGCGGGCGAGGCAGGCGGAAGCGCCTGCCCCACCACGGCAGGCAAGCACACACGCTAGATGGCATCCGCGGCTTCATTGGATGGTGGCCATGTCCAAAGCGGGTTGCGATAGAGCGGGAGCCATGGACGTCCACTTCTGCTTGTGGGCCTGTTTGGCTTTGTACATGCGCCGGTCGGCCTCGGCGAGGAGCTCGTCGGCATCCGCGCCGTCCTGCGGGAAGACGGCCGCGCCCACGGCCATGGAAACCTGGTCCTGGATGGCATCGCCGGAGCCGGCGTGGCAAACGATGCGCCGGAGTTGATCGATGCGCTGGGCGATGTCGCCCTGGTCGTTTCCAAGCAGCAGCAGGACAAACTCGTCCCCGCCCATACGCGCCACGTAGTCGTATTCGCGGCAGTTGACGCGCAGGGTTTCGCTGATGTGGCGAAGGAGGCGATTGCCCTCCAGGTGCCCGTAGCGGTCGTTGATCTGCTTGAATCCGTTCAGGTCGCAGACCGCCACCGTAAGCATGGTGTTTTCGCGCCGGCAACGCGCCAGCTCGCTTTCCAGGCGCGGGAACAGGGATCGCGAATTGGGCAGATTGGTGAGGTAATCGGTGGTGGCCGAATCCTCCGCCTGGCGGAACTTGAGCGCATTTTCAATGGACAGCGACACCTTCGAGCTGATGGCCAGCAGGATGCGCAGGTTGTCCCGCGAGAATGCGTCCTTGTCCGAGCGGTACAAGGTGAGAACGCCCACCGTCCCGTTGAGTCCCTGAAGAGGCACAGCCAGGGCGGACCGCAATACACTGAACTTCTGCGGATCCTTGAGGTAGCCGCACTCGACCGATGGGTTGCCGTTGAGGATGGATTTCTCCTTTTCCGCCACCCATCCCGAGAGGCCCAGCCCGATGGGAATCTGCAGCGAGGAAAACAGGCGGAAATCCTCGCCATTGACGTATTCCGGCATCAGGAAACCATCTCTCAAAATGTAAACCGCGATGGCATCGTAGGGAATCAGGCGGTTGAGCCGGACCCCTACCACCGAGATGGTTTCATCCACGCTGAGCGAATTTCCCAGCTCGCGAGTCAGCTCAAACAGCAGGCGAACCTCCTGGCGGGCCGCGGTGATGGAATCGAGGAAGGAGTGGGTCTGGTTCTGGTCCGCATGCGAGACCTCGAACCCGGCGGCGGGAGCGAGGCCGCGGCCGATCTTGAGATCTTTGGAAAGCTTGGGTTTTTCGAGAGGCTGCGCTTGCGCCATACGTTCGAGCTCGCGATAGCGCCGCTTGAGCGCCTGCACGACGCGCGGGTCGAAACTCTTCCCGGACAGGGACTCGATATGCGCCATGGCCTGATCGAGGGGGAGAGCGCGGCGGTACTGGCGATCGGATGCCAGCGCGTCGAGCGAGTCGACGACGGCCAGGATGCGGGCGCCAATCGGAATCTCTTCTCCCTTGAGCCCGAACGGATAACCGCTGCCATCCCATTTCTCATGGTGTGCCTCGACGATGGGCGCCACGGGACAGGGGAAGCCCACGCATTCCAGGATTTCGGCGCCCACGATGGGGTGGATTTTCATCTTCTCGAATTCTTCGGCGGTCATCTTGCCGGGCTTGGAGAGGATATGCTCCGGGACCGCCAGCTTGCCGATATCGTGCAGCAATGCGGCGGCTCGCAGCCCATCGAGCTCCAGGTCGGAAAGGCGCATATCTTTTCCGATCTCTTCGACATAGGTCCGGACGCGCCGCAGGTGGTCGTGGGTGGCCTGGTCCTTGGCTTCGATGGCGAGCGCCAGGGCTTCGATGGTGCGCAGATGCAGGCCCGCCACTTCCTGCGCATGTCTGGTCTCGTCTTCCAGCCTGCCCAGATACACGCGATAGCAACGATAGACGAAGAACAGGATGGGCATGAGCAGAAGAGAACCCAGCCAGTTAAAGTTATGGCTGACCATGCACAGCAGCCAGGCGATGGAAGCTCCGACCACGTAAAAGGGAAAGGACCAGAAGTAACAATCGCGCCAGGTTTGCGCCAGCCGCCGGTTCTCCGTAAGCGCAACCACCCCGGCGACGGGCGCCGTGTTCATAAAGAAAAACACCAGCGACGCCGCCAGGAGGACGCTCGGGGTATTCTTTCCCGGAAGGAGCCCGCAAAACGCGTAGCAGCCGGTAACCGCAATCGCCATGTTGGAAACGCTGAAGAGCAGGCGGATGGGTTTCACCGGGTTCTTGGCCTTCCAGATACACTGCACCAGGGTGCCGGCGCACCCGAGCACCATGGTCTCGCCCAGGCTCATCTGGCTCACGCCGATGAGGATGAAAAGGAAATTCACCGACATGGTGCCCTTAATCCCAGGCAGGTTCACCTTGAGCCCGGAGACCAGGATGCATACCGTCAGGTTGCAGAGGAAGCGCAGCAGGTCATCGGAGTGCCAGACGGCGACCGCGTGGAAGATGGCCCATGCACCGCCTCCCACGATCAACCCGATGTACAGCTTTGCGGGAAAGCTCATTTCCTTATCCACGGGATCGCCTCAATTCACTCCCGTGCCGCTGCAGACGAGCGGGCGGGTCGGATTTACACCATACAGCTTGAGCCTGCGGATCAGCGTCCGCCGGGAGATTCCCAGCAACTCAGCGGCCCGGTTCCTCCGGCCATCGGCCTGCTCCAGGGCATGGCAAATGACCTCCTGCTCGAGTTTATCGAGGCTGTAATTGGGCGCAGATTCGATGGGCTGGGAAACGCCCTGGAGCGGCGGCGGCGCCAGGTCTTCCAACTGAATTTCGGTGCCGTTTGCCAGAACCGCCAGGCGATTCATGAGACTTCTCAATTCGCGAACGTTCCCCGGCCACGAATAGCACTCCAGAGCTTCGATGGCTTCCTCCGTGATGGTCAGAGCGGGATTTTGCTGTTCCAGAAACAAGCGGGCCAGCGGGCCGATATCGTCGGGGCGTTCGCGAAGAGCGGGAACCGCCACGCGCACCTGGTTCAGGCGGTGAAAAAGGTCGGCACGGAACCTGCCCAGCCGGATCTCGTTCTCCAGGTCTGCGTTGGTGGCCGCGACGATCCGGGCATCGACCGCAATTTTGCGAGTCCCACCCAGCCGGTAATGCGGGAACCCATCCAGCACCCGCAGGAGTTTGCTCTGGCTCTTCAGGTTCAGCTCGCCGATCTCATCCAGAAACAGGGTGCCCTGATCGGCCAGCTCGAACATGCCCTGTTTTTGGGAGTCGGCGCCGCTGAAGGCGCCTTTTTCGAAGCCGAAGAGCTCACTCTCTAAAAGGTGGTCGGGAAGCGCCGCGCAATTGATATCGATCCACGGCTTGCTGCTGCGTGGAGAGTATTCGTGCAGCGCACGCGCGATCAGCTCTTTTCCGGTGCCGCTTTCGCCGCTGATGAGCACGGCGGCATTACTTCGCGCGATCCGTTCGACGAAGCGCATCACGGTGCGCATGCGAGCACTCGAAATGACGGCCGTCATGCCGAGGAAGGAGCGCACGTCGGGCGTCTCGCCGGATGTGCCGATGTCCACCGCTGCCCGGGCGTCCAGCGTCTTCTTCAGTATCGCCATGGCTAGCCCATCTCCCCACTGAAAGCTTCCGAGCCTGCGGCGGGGGAGGTAGTCTGACGGTAGACTTCCGTCCAGATCTGGACCGCCGCCCGCAACTGAAGGACTTCCTCTTCCAGCTCAGCCCGCTCGCGTTTGAGGTCGCCGATCCGGCGCGACAGCGGATCATTATGTTTCAAAGTTCCAGTAGGGCTAGAATTTTTGGACATCTTGAGTAGGGATTTTCCCCCCTTATTCTCAGAAATTCAAGTTGACGCTGACCAGGAACCGTACTTGTTTTCTTGGAATTGAGAGTACTGCCGGTCTTAAATGAGAGTACTGAAGCGCATGGGACGCAGCGTTAGCGTTTCGGTAGCGGGGGGCGCGCCGATTCCCGCCGGTGTGCGACGGGCAGGTGCCACAATGGCGCAGCCGCGCCATTGTGCCGTGCCAGTCTGGCGCGTACTGCCAGGTCTATATCCGTTCTATAACTATTGAAAACACACCACTTCTTTCCTTTTTTGCATTGGTACCCGGCCTGCAATCAGAGCGGCGGCACAGAAACGGAGCCGCGGTGCGCGGAGAACTTATGAAAAAGCTTCTACTAGTCACACTGATCGTTGGCGTGCAGATAACGTTTGCCGGAACCAAAGTTTCGCCGGACATACCGACGTCGGGCGGCACGAACGTCCTTGACGTGATCGTGCAGTTCCAAAACCCACCCACCAAAAACGATCTGAAACAACTCGGACCGTACGGTCAGATCAAGAAGCAACTGGACATCATCAAGGGCGTTCGCCTCCCGGTATCGGTATCCGCCATACCAGGACTCACGAAAATTCCGGGCCTCAAGTATATTTCGCCCGTCCGTCCGGTGAAGCGCACGCTGGACGTCACCGCGCAAACGGTCTACGCCAATCTGGCGTGGAATTTCGGTTGGGATGGTACGGGTGTGGGTGTGGCTGTGATTGACAGTGGTATTACGCCCAAGCACGATCTGACCGGACCGGCCGGCAACTCGCGCATCGTGTACAGCCAGAGCTTCATTGACGGTGTGAGCGATCCCACGGACGCTTACGGTCACGGGACGCATGTGGCCGGCATCATCGCGTCACGGGGCATCGATTCGACGGGGCCAACGTTCTCCCGCACCTTCAAGGGTGTCGCGCCGGGTGTAAACCTGATCGACCTGAGGGTTCTGGACGAGAACGGCGGGGGACAGGAAGCCGACGTGATCGCCGCCATCCAAACCGCCATCGCCCTCAAGAATACCTATAACATCCGGGTAATCAATCTGTCGCTCGGCCGGCCGGTCTTCGAAAGCTACACAATGGATCCGCTATGCCAGGCCGTGGAGGCCGCTTGGAACGCAGGTATTGTGGTTGTCACCGCCGCGGGGAATTCCGGACGGGACAATACGCTCGGCACACGCGGGTACGGCACCATCGCTTCGCCGGGAAACGATCCGTATGTGATCACGGTAGGAGCATCAAACTCACACGGTTCGTCTTCGCGTTATGACGATACGATGGCCACCTACAGTTCGAAAGGCCCGACGCTGATCGACCACATCGTAAAACCGGATATCGTGGCGCCGGGCAATGGTATCGTTTCCCTGCTGGCGAGCACCAGCGCTACCCTGTACCGCCGTGGGACCACCTCGGTCAGCGACGCGTTCTTCTCGACCGGCAACCCGTACTATGCAGTTTCCCAGAACTACCTCCGGCTGAGTGGCACCAGCATGGCGACACCGGTAGTGGCGGGCGCAGCGGCTCTTCTTATCCAGAAGAACCCCTATCTGACTCCCGACCAGGTCAAAGCGCGTCTCATGAAGACAGCGGCGAAAACTCTGCCTCGGTACAGCGTCGGGATGGACGCTTTCACTTCTCAATCCTTCAACAACCAGGCCGACATCTTTACGGTGGGGGCCGGCTATCTGGACATCAATGCGGCACTGGCAAATAACGACTTGGCGACCATGCCGGCTCTATCGCCGATGGTGGTATACGATCCCACTACCCGGCACATCACGCTCGTCCGCATCTTTACCAACTCGGTGGTTTGGGGCGACTCGGTGGTTTGGGGCGACTCGGTGGTTTGGGGCGACGCGATCTTTAACGGCTCATTAAAAGGACTCTCGGTGGTTTGGGGCGACTCGGTGGTCTGGGGTGACAATACGACCACGGGTTTCAGCGTGGTTTGGGGAGATTCGGTGTATCTTTCGATGTTGGTGACGGCCACATCGGACGACGATAGCGATCAGTAAGGCAGACGTCCCGACCTGCCGTTCTTTGGTAAAGCACGATGAGCAAACGAACCCAATTCTTTGTTGGCTCGACTATCGTATCGGGGGTGTGCCTGGTGGCATACTGCCTGGCCGCAGAGGCCCACGTAGTCCCTTCCAGTGCTTATCTGGTAGCTGTTTTGTTAGCCCTGTTCGCCTCCACGCTGAAGGTACACCTGCCCGGAATCACCGGAACGATATCCGTAAACTTCCTGTTTATTCTGATCGCCATCGCAGTATTCACGTTTTCGGAGACCGTACTACTGGCGTCTGTCGCGTGTATGGTTCAATGTTTGTGGCGGCCCAGAAGCCGGCCGCGGCCGGTGCAGGTATCGTTTAATGTGGCGACTCTGGCAATCAGCAGCGGCGCCAGCTATCGAATTTCACACTTATTGGCCGGATCGCCGGCACCGCACCTGGGGGTACTGCTGGCGGTGGCGGCTTCTTTCTATTTCACGGCAGACACGCTGCTCGTATCGGGCGTGCTCTCCCTGGTGCAGGGCAAATCGTTGTTCGCGGTGTGGCAGCAATGTTACCTGTGGTCCTTTCCATACTATCTGGCAGGGGCGGCCATTGCCGGGTTAGCCGTGGAAACCGATCGGGCGCTCGGATGGGTAATGTCGCTTCTCATTCTGCCCGTGATGTACCTGGTGTATGTGTTTTACCGGATCTGCGTGGAGCGCCTGGCGAGGGCGTCGATAGCAGTAGCGCCGTAAACCCCGGTATGGGGCATGCATTTGACCGCGGCGCAAAGTATGCTCCATCGCCTGATCGAGCCCGGGGTACACAGCCAGTCAACCACCGGCATGCCGGTAGAGAGACACATGAGCGTCCAGTAGGATCGTTATGGAACTGACCAGACTGCTATTCGGCTGGCAAGGAGCCGTCATTGGGGAATTCATTCTAACCTGGGTGACCATCTATTTTATCTTTATGAGGCCCAGGAGAACCGGGGCAAAGCGCACCGATTCGCGGTACTACAACCGATACCACACGAGGTTCAAAGGGTGGCTTGGCTGCAACGGCAAAAAGCGCGAGATTCGTGGGGTTGACCTGAATAATGCGGGCGCGCTGATCACCTCGGGCGTGCCGCTGGCGCCGGGTGACGGCGTCTTTCTCTACATCGAGTCGGAAAGGTTGATGGGGTGGGCCGAAGTGCGGCATTGCGTGCGCCGAGGGATGTTCGGCTATCATGTCGGCCTCAAATTCCGCGGCTCTTTGATGCGCGCGACGGAAGGCGACTGGCGGTTTCTCCAGCAGCGATCAGACGTAGCTGCAAAGCAATTGGCCGCAGATGGACACAGATGATCCCCTGGTGGCGGGGTGAACCCTTTTGTGAGACACGCGGGAAAGACGCAATTACCCATTCGCTGAATCGGAGGTCAGATTCGGGTTGTGGGTGGTTGGTGCGGAAACGGATCATTCCTGCGGGTCACAGTAGTCTTATGGGCGCGGTATTCGCAGATGGCTGAGCTTATTTGCGCACGCGTCGCGGCGAGGCTCCGACCTATTGCCGGTTGGCAGCTTTCTGTTGAGCTTTCTTTTGCCGGCGCGGCAGACGGGACTTGTTCTTCTTCGCCAGTTTAGGTATTTTCTTGGAGATCGCAGGCGGCCGCGGGTCCGGCGCAGGACTGGGGCTCTTGGCGGCGGTGGCCGGAATGTTGCCGCTCGTCTCTTGGTCTGTGTTTTTCTTCTTCGGCATGTCGGCGATTCTCCTATTCTAGCCCAGTGGTCCGGCGGGAACGGAAACGTCTGCCCGGGGCGGCCGGGCGCCACGCATCAAATCCTATAAGTTGATGACCGCTTAACACGATTGCCTGCTCCATTGCTACTCGAAGGCCTCTTCGAAAAGCCTGGCGACGGGCAACTCCCAGCCGGGGAGCAACTCGGGTGCGGTAAGCGTGTCCCCGATGCCTCGTCGGAAGGACGTGCCGTCGGGCAGGAAGACGCGGACTTCGCGATCGCCGGGATAGATGACCCAGACGGCGAGGCTGCCCCCGGCGAGCAAAAGATCGATCTTGCGGTTGAGCGTTTGTGCGGTCTCCGAGGGCGAGACGACTTCGACCGCGAGCTCGGGAGCGCCGAGAAAGTGGTCGTTCGGTTTCGTGGCGCGCACACGTTCCATTTTGAGGAAGGAAACATCCGGCTGGATCCACGTAGCAGGGTCTTGGGAAAGCTTGTAACCGGCTTCCTGGTAGATCCGGCCCAACCTATTCTCCTGAAGGGGCTGCAGCAGTAGAAAAGTGTTCGCGGCGACAGTGCTGTGTCCGGATTTCGGTGGGGGCAAAGTGATCAGTTCTCCTTCGATGATTTCGAGGTGCTCGTCCGGGAGTCGCTCGAACTCCTCCCAAGTCAGCAGGTTTGTGGTCGTCGCCATCGTGGCCGCCTTCGCCCCAGTTTACGATAGTTGCCGCCCGCCGTCTCGCGGCGCCGCCGGCAGTCCTGCGGGGAGCGTGAGACTGCGGCAGGATGGCCCCGTTTTTGGTGGTAGACTCTTAGAGTTTACGGAACTTAACCGAGCTTATGCCCGGAGCGGCGTCACCCGAGCCTTCGCAGCGAGGTCACTTCCCGACCACCCGGTGGAGCCTGATCGTAAGCAGCCGGCAGCGGCCCACCGCCAATTCCCGCGAGGCGCTGGCCAGCCTTTGCAACACTTACTGGTATCCTTTATACGCTTACGTACGGCGCCAGGGAGAGAGTGTAGAGGATGCGCAGGATCTCACCCAGGGTTTCTTTCGCGGCTGTTGGAGAAGCACTACCTGGAAGATTTTGACCGCGAGCGCGGGAGGTTCCGGACCTTCCTGGTGGCGGCTTTCCGCCACTACGTCACCAACGAGCGCGATCGCGGGCGGGCGCAGAAACGCGGCGGGGATCGGCCGCCGCTGACGTTGGATCTGCGGGATGCCGAACAGCGCTACCGCCTGGAGCCGTCGCACAGCCTGACCCCGGAAAAGCTCTACGAACGGCGCTGGGCGTTGACCCTGCTGGAGCGCTCGATGGAACGGCTGCGCGCGGAATCCGCCAGCCAGAGCCACTTCGACCGTCTGCGGGTATTCCTGACGGGTGAACCGGGAGTCTCTTACCGCCAACTGGCGGAGCAGGTGGGGATGAGCGAAGGGGCCCTGAAAGTGGCGGTGCACCGGCTGCGACGGCGATACGGCGATTTGCTGCGCGAAGAAATCGCCCAGACGGTGGCCTCTCCGGAGGAGATCAAAGAAGAGCTGGGCTACCTGTTGTCGGCCGTTTCCTTGTAACTGTTGCGGCCGAATCCTTCATAGCAGGATGAGGAGGGATGATGCCAGACGCAGCTCGCTGTCCGCAATGTGACGCAGTTCTCCCGGCCGACTCGGTCGAGGGTCTATGTCCACAATGCCTGCTGCGGCTGGCCATGGTGACGGAGCCCAAAGTCGCGGACACACCCTGCCCCTCGGCGGCGGTGCGGAAGCACCATTGGAGCACGAGTTCGGCGCCTACCGGATCGTGAGAATTGTCCAATGCAAGATGATCCTGAAATGAAGTACGTTTCCAATGCAAGATGATCCTGAAATTCGTGGTCTGCCACCCTTTCAGGTGGATGCGAATTGGGATGAAGAACGTGGAGGGGCTAACGCCCCAGGAAATCGATGATTTTATCAAGGGCAGCTCGCAGATCGAGTTTGCCGGTGAAACCCGGCGGGAGATCTACGACTGGATCCAAGCGATGCTGGT
>JAIQFL010000166.1 GCA_020073365.1 Terriglobia bacterium
CTGAAGGAAAATGCGGTCGATGGAACGGCACCGGAGCGTCACGTGGTCCCGGAGCAGAGCGCCATAGTCGGTCATGACAACCTCTCTGCTTTCAAGATACAGCCGCGCGGCCGGGGCCGATCGGCCCCGGCCAACAAAAGACGTCAGCCGGCGTTCACGCCGGCTGACTCGATGTTTTCGTTCTCTCGGCGGTATGAGGCTCCCTCGCTACATTTCTAGGGCAACCATGAAATCGTCTTTGGCATGGCTTCTGCTTATTCCCCCGCTGCTTGCCGCGCGGTCCAGGGAGGGGGATGCTTTCCCCAACGGCAGCCGCATTCTGTTCCAGGGTGATTCCATCACGGACGGTCTTCGCCGCCACTTCCTGCCGCTTCCGCAGCAGGGCGACTATTGGATTTGGGACGGTATCCATCCCACCTACCCGGGCCACCAGATCATGGCCGACGGATGGGTGCCTGCCGTCGAACCCTCCGGGGTCTGATGAGGCGGACCGAAATACGTGGCCGAGCAGCCAGTGGTCTTCCTCGACGTCATGGACACCCTGGTCCACAATCCGTTCCGTCAGGAGATTCCAGCTTTCTTCGGGATGTCGCTCGACGAACTCCTGCGAGTCAAGCACCCCACCTCGTGGGTGGAGTTCGAGCGCGGTGAGATTCCGGAGACCGAGTATCTCCGGCGCATGTTTGCCGATGAGCGGCCGTATGACGCGGCAGCTTTTCTGGCTGCGGTGAAGGGCGCCTATCGGTGGATCGACGGCATGGAATCTCTGGTTGCGGAGCTGCGGGACCGCGGCATCGAGATGCACACGCTCTCCAACTACCCGGTCTGGTATCGCGTCATCGAAGAAAAGTTGAGACTCTCGCGATATCTGAGATGGACCTTCGTGTCCTGTCTGGCGGGCGTGCAGAAGCCGCGGCCGGAGGCGTATGCCGCGGCTGCAGGCGCGGCGAAGCGGCCCCCGGGCGCGTGCCTGCTGATCGATGATTCCAGGGAGAACTGTGCCGGCGCCGAGCAGGCCGGGATGCCCGCCATCTGGTTTCGGAGCGCCGCCGATTTGCGCCCGGAACTGGTGCGGCGCGGATTGCTGTAGCGCTATGATGAGATCTCCAAAGGAGCTATATCTTGTACACGGTCGGTGTCCGGCGCCACATGATGATTGCTCACTCGCTGCAGGATCCTTATTTCGGTCCGGCCGCTGCGCTCCACGGCGCCACCTACGTGGTGGACGTGGAGTTTTCGACCGAACAGTTAAACACCAAGGCCGTCGTCGTCGATATCGGCGCGGCCAGCGAGGGCGTCGACCAGGTATTGAAGTCACTCGATTTTCGCAACCTGGATGACGACCCACGATTCGCGGGAAGCCTCACCACCACCGAGTTTCTGGCGAAATATATCCACGGGGAATTGGCGCAGCGATTTGCGGCGGAATTTCACGGGGAGTTGAAGGTCATCCTGCACGAGTCGCACGTCGCGTGGGCGAGCTACGCTGGTCCGGTGGGCTAGGCTTGCCGGTGTTTTACGCGCTGATGCCTGCCATCCATGACCGCCAGACGGGCGGCAGCATCTACAATCGCCAGATGCTCGACCATCTGGCGAAATCCACGCCCATCGAGCTTTATCTGGATGGCCCCGGGACGGATTACAGCCGGTGGCCCGGCGGACTGTGGCTGGTGGACAGCCTGTGCCTGGAGCGCGGCGCCACGCACCTGGCGCACTGTCCCGGCGCATCGGGCGTGCTGATCGCGCATTACCTCGAGATTCTCGACCCGCGACGCCAGGATTCCGCGCGCGCTGCTGCCGAAGCCGCGCTGTTGAATCGCTACCGCGCAGTGGTGACTACCAGCCGCTTCGCCCAACGCGCCCTGATGGCTGCCGGCTTCGAAGGAGCGGTCGTCGCCATTCCGCCGGAGCTGGCTCCGGAATATCGCAGTCCCGTTCAACGCCGGCGGGCCGCGGAGAAGGCCGCCATCGTCACCATCGCCAGCATCGTGCCTGCTAAAGGCTTGATGGAGATGCTCGACGCGCTGATCCAACTGTCGGATCTGGATTGGACCTGGGAAGTCATCGGCGACGCCGCACTCGACGCCGCGTTTGCCGATCGATTCCGCGATCGTGTGGGCCGGTCGCCGGTATCCCGCCGCATCTCGATGCGCGGCGCACTCGCGGCAGCAGCCATCATGGACGTTTACGACCGCAGCGATCTTTTCGCGCTGCCCTCGCGCTTCGAAACCTGCAGCATGGCGACGATGGAAGCCATGGCGCGCGGACTACCCGTAGCCGCGTTCCAGGTGGGCGGATTGCCCGACCTGTTGCCCGAAGTCTCCCGGCAGGCACTCATTCCCCCCGGGGACGCGGCAGGTTGGGTGCAAATCCTGCGGCGCCTGCTGTCGAGCGCCGACGAGCGCCGGCACCTGGGTGAAGCGAACCGGCAAGCCAGCGCCAGCTTTCCGAGTTGGGGGGATTCCGGGCGCGCGCTGGAATCGTTTCTCAGCCGTCCTTGACGCCCGTCAAAATGAGGCCGCCGCGCAATGCGGCCAGCCTGCAAATGCGGCCCACCCGGTCCAGGAATTCGAGCACCACGCCGGTCCACGCGGGCATGTCTCCTTTGGGAATGAAGGTCCAGTAGTCGAGCCTGCTCACCTGGAGATCGGCGGATCGCATAAGAGCGATCGCCTCCCGCCTTTTCAGAAAACGATCCGTGGAAAGATGCCGCGTCGCGATCCCCAAAATCGGCGCCAGAAGCGCGAACCAGCAATAGCCGCCGTGGGGGGTCAGGAGCACGAACCGGCCTCGGTCTCTCAACACTCGCGCCACCTGCCGAACCACCTGGGCCCGATCGAGCATGTGCTCGAGGGCTCCCACGCAGAGCACCACATCCACCGACGAGTCGTCGATGGTGCCCAGCTCCTCCGCCGGATCTACGCGCAGCTCGACGCGATCCTGGTATGGCGATGCCTGCAACTTGCGCCGCGCGGTGGCGATCATGCGCGGCGAGATGTCGGTTCCGATGAGACGGGAAAACGAAGGCGCCAGCGCGGCCAGATGAATGGCGGTGCCGCAGCCGATTTCCAGCAGCACGCCCGATCGACCTTGGCAGCCTTGCCGGATCAGCGCCAGCCGGTAGTCGAGCAGGCGGCGGGCGTCGCCATGCCCCTCCTCATACGTCGCGGCGCTCCGGTCGAAGTGGGCCACCAGCTCGCTGCGGTTGAGAATGGTCTGGGTCTTCAGGCTCGCCACGCCGGTTCGCCCCAAAGCACCAGGTCACCGCCAATCTTTGAGTGGTGAAAATTGCGCATGCCGGGCCCTTCCAGTAACTCGGTTTGTACGCGCACGCCGTGCTCTCCGCCGATGAAAAGCGGCGCGATCGTGACCACCAGAAAATCCACGAGATGAGACGCCATCAAGCTCCGGATCACTTGCACGCCGCCCTCCACCATTACCGAGCGGATGCCCTTGCCGGCGAGACGCCGCAGCAGGTCCGCCAGGTCGACGCGTCCGTCAGGTGTGGCGGCACAGGCCAGCACGGTGCCGCCGGCAGCTTCGACGTCCCGACGCCGCTCGGGCGGATAGCCGGGGACTGAGGCTACACAGGCGCTGCGGCCCGGCTCGCGCAGAAGGCTCGAATCGAGCGGGATGCGCAAACGGCTGTCCAATACGATTGGCCGTGGATTCCGGCCCGCCACATGCCGCACCGTCAATCTGGGATTATCGCTGAGGACCGTTCCGATCCCCACCATCACGGCGTCGTGCGACGCGCGCAGGGAATGCGCCAGTGTCAAAGTCTCGGACCCGCTCAGCGCCAGCGGCTTTCCGGGAGACGACGAAAGACACGCATCCAGGCTCTGCGCATAGCAGAGCGTCACAAAGGGCCGCTTCGCGCGTTCGCAAAACCCGGACGCGCGCGCCGCAATCTCCCTCACCGGGTCGTGGCGAACCGGCACGTGCCCGTTGCGTGCCGCGCCGTTGGTGGCGTGCCCGAGCGCCAGATCGATGGTGTGGCCCATCCGCTCGACCTTGGTCTGCAGGTAGCGGGCGCTCTCGGCGTGCGCGGGCGCAACCAGCGGCTCGCCTGAGTTTACCGTGACGCCCAACTCGCGCAGGCTCTCGATCTTAGCCGGATTGTTGGTGAGGAGCCGCACCGACCGGACCTTCAGGTCGCGCAGCATGAGCGCGGCAAGATCGTACGTGCGTTCGTCCGAATCGCGGCCCAACAACAGATTCGCGTCCACTGTGTCGTGGCCCTGGTCCTGGAGATTGTAGGCCCGCAGTTTGTCGAACAGGCCGATGCCGCGGCCCTCCTGGCGCAGGTAGATCAGGACGCCCGAGCCTTCCTGGGCGATCCGCCGGAGCGCCAGCCGGAGTTGCGCAGAGCAATCGCAGCGTAGCGAGCCGAGAATCTCGCCGGTGAAGCATTCGGAGTGTACCCGGGTAAGGACGTCTTCCCGTTCCGAGACCTCGCCCAGCACAAACGCGACGTGATCTTCGTTGGACCCGTTACGATACAGGCGCAAGGTGAAAGTCCCGAACTCGGTCGGGATTGGTGTCTCTACCAGCTTGCGAACAGTTCCTACCGTAACCCCTCCCAGTGGTCTAATGATGCTGCGGAATATTGGCCTGGCAAGCGTTGGGATACTGGCCCGCTTCGACCACCCTGACCAGTTGCATCATACCGCGGTCCTCGTGCGCCAGTATGTGGCAGTGCAGCACATACGTGCCGGTGAAATCCACAAATTGATGTCGAATGCGGACCCTTCCCGGCACCGCCTGCCCATTGACGGATACCGCCGGGGGAATGGCGATTACGTCCTGCCAGACCTGGTCCGACGCGGGCTTATAAATGTTGTAACTGGCGCCACCGGCACTGTCGGCGACCGGAGTATCGATCTCCATCACCTGGAATGGATTGATGTGGATGTGGAACGGGTGCGAAATGGTCGTGTGGTTCTCCAGCACCCAGTCTTGCAGTCCGTTGAGGGGCATGCACTGGTCGATGATCGGGCCGAATTCTTCGAACTGCTTGTTGTCGATGGTGAAGCGCGGGGGCGCGCTGAGCAATCCAGCAGCGGTGCTGGTGAGTCTCCCGCCGCCGAGCTGGTTGCGCTGCGGTTCGGCATCCCATCCGAAAGTCACGTAGTGCGGATAGCCGGGTGGATTCCCGAGATCCTTCAAAAACGACGGCATGGCCGGCCATTCGGTGTCGGAAGGAAAGCCCTTATTCACCGACGGGTTGTTCGGCGCATCGTTGGTCACGCTGACGAAGAACAGCGTTACGCCGTTGGAGGTGAAGGGCACCGGGCTGCTGCTGGGCGTGGCGGGCGCCTGCACCAGCACATCGGCGCGATTGCCGGCGGAGAGGAGCAGTCCGGGCTTGTTCACGGCACGGGCATTGGGCACCTGCCCGTTGAGAAACGGCTGGTTTTTGTAGTTCGCCGGACTGAACTGGACGCCGTCCATGGCGGTCTGCCGGAATTGAAACCCGTTCTGAAACATGTCGGGGAAGACCCAGCCGGCACCGCTGGAGCCCACCGTGGCATTCACGAAGCGCCACATCTGGACTTCGTTGGGCTTCATCTGGATGGTGGGCGTATTCATGCCGTTGATCAGTTGCTGGCCGCTTCCGGTCCTGGCATTGTTGGCGGATCCGCGCTGCAGATTCTGGTTGGGGTCGATGTTCTGAATCACCAGGATCTTTTCGAAAGCCTCCGGATAGGCATCGCCGAGGCCATAAAAACTGCGCAGGAACTGGTCGTATTCGCCTTCGATAATCAACGCCCCGGCGAGGCCGCTCAAGATGTGCAGCGACGTGGAGCCGTGCTTGTGGGCGTGATACCAGTGCGTCCCGGGGGCCTGGCCCATCTTGACCTTGCCGCTCTTGTAGTCGGGAATCTCGAAGTAGTTGGGAAACGCCCCGGCAATGTACTGCGGCCACTGGCCCGCCATAATCTGATGGTGGTCGAACTCCCAGAGCGATTTGTCGATCCTGGTGACATCGGCCTGCTGCTTCTTGCGATACGCATCCGGCATCTTGTTCCAGGTGGGTGGAGCGGGGCCGCGGAAGATCGGCTCAAAAATCGCCATCCAGTCCTTCTCGTTCAGGTTATTGTTGGGCATCACCTGAACGAGCACGTTGTCCGCGAGTCCATCGGGACTGGTGTGCGTGCCATGGAAATGGAGGTTGGCAGTGCTTGACCCGTGGAAGCAATTCGGAAACTGGTCGGGGCCGGGATACAGGCCCGGATTGGCGGTCATATCGCAACCGTGGCTGGCGTGGCCCTCCACGGTGTCGAACGTGTAGGGAAACAGCTTGTCATCCACCCGGTTGAAGAAGGCGATCTGCACCTGGTCGCCCAGTTTGGCGCGCAGCGTCGGCCCAGGCGTGACCGCATCGCTCTTGCTGAGGTCGGGAGCTTTGACGGAGGGATTGTCGATGTCCCAGCCCTGAAAGTACCGCAGCCGGACCTTGTTGGCGACGTTCGGCACCGAGCGCTGGATCTCGCTGTTGAGTTCCATGACGGCCCGCAGCTTCCCGTTTTTCGACGCGATCCCCGCCGGGTTGGCAAAGGGTGCGCCGGCCGGAATCTGGGCTTCGGCCGGAGATGGGATGAGCGGCGCAAGAGCAACCGCCGACGCCGCACCCAGCGCATTCCGTAAAAAGTCGCGGCGCGACGCGGGCGGGTCCTCCGTGCGCGCCGGCACGGATTCCGCCTGTTGATTCTCAGAATTCGCACTACCTGGTTTTTGCATGGATCTCTCCCACACCCGGCCGCAAGGGGCCGGTTTACTCAAGTCAGGTAACCGTGATGGTGATCTGCTGCTGGATATTGTTTCCCTGCGCATCGGTTGCGTTCAGTTGGAACGTGGCGCTCCCCCGCGGAGGATTCGTCAGGACGGCGAACACGCCCCCATTGCTCTGGGACGTCGATTGCGCCAGGGTAATCCAGGAAGGAACTCCCGTGCTGGGCGAAGTGTTGTATGGAGACTGGCCCCCTTGCGCCAGTGGGATTGAGGTGTTCTGGCCGGCATGAGCATTGTAAGGCCCCGGCACCAATTGAAAGGCGGGGTAGACGGTGATGGTAATCGGTTGCTGGATGTTATAGCCCAGCCCGTCGGTGGCATTCAGATTGAACGTAACGCTCCCCGCCGGGGGATTTGTGAGGACTGCGTTAAAGCCCGAACTGTTGCCCGGCGTCGACTCGGCGAAGGTAATCCAGGAGGGTACGCCGGCGCTGGCCGAAGTATTGTAGGGAGATTTCCCCCCAGATGTCATCGAAATGGAAGAATTCTGGCCGGCCGTGCCGGCGAAAGGCCCGCTTTGCGGAGCAAAGTCGGCATAGACCATCATCACGCCGGATTGATTCGAGAGCGCGTCCTGGTATATCAGCTTCTGTGGCAGGGTACCGCCGGGAACGGCCTGGAAGGAATTGGAAGGCTTGCCGGGATCGACCCGCAGACCATAGCACCAGGGAACCGGCCAGTGCGGATTCGAATCGTTGTTGCTCCAGAAAACATCGTCGCTCTGTTCGACTTCTATCTGGTCAAAAGCACCGCCCGGACGGATAGTAATCTGCTTTGACATGATTTCCCCTCACGTCTCCAAATATTTGCTGCTATGTGTTAGAGAACAATTTGACACAGGCGCATTTATAAAGCAAGTGCTTTGTCAAATACCAGGAAATGATAGCGAATCAGCCCTGTCAATAAGCATCGCTGAATGGCGTGGCCCCCGACCCAGCTATCCCACCATGGCGATCGGAACGGCAAACCGCGGCCCACATTTACAAATGTTGCAATCAGGCGGTCACATGGACGGCGCAACCGGAGATATGGCGTAAGATCCTGATTGTCGATCAAACGCAATCCTGCCGTCTCTGCATAAGCCTCCGCTTGCTTCGTGGTGATCAGGCTGCCCACGTGCCAGCCGCGCCGAAAATCCGCCAGGTTGCGGCGGGCCGTGCGGTCGCGGCTCGCCTCCGCACCCTCGACCAGGAAATCATCACAAACGATCAGCCGTCCACCACGGGGAATGACGGCCGCCGCGGACCGGAAGAACCGCGCAGGGTCTGGACCGTGCAGGAAGGATTCGATGGCATAAACGGCTTGCCTCATCCCCACATCCGGCAGTTCCAGGTAGTTCGCCTCCAGAAAGCGGCATCGGCCGGCCAGCCCATTCTCACGTGCCAGGCTCTCCGCCAGGCGAACGCCTACCGGACTCAAGGTAACTCCTATGCCCGCGATCGGCATGCGGGCGGCGAGGTAAAACAGCGTACCGCCCACGCCGCATCCCAGGTCGAGCACCGGCATCGGAGACGGAAGCGGCGCTGAACCGGCCGAGATGGCGCGCAAGACCAGCGCGTTGACGTACTCGAACGCCTCCTTCTCGGTCCGCACGCCCGGCCCCCATACCTCGCGGTGAATCGCCTTGGCGACGGCCGATTGATGCGATCGGACGAAGCGCGGTGTGTTCTTGTCGTAGTAGGTGCGAACGCCGTTCAGGAATCCGCGGTCCTGTGTTTGTGCCGGCACCGTTAGTTTCCTCGCATCAATCGGTTGATAGGCCGCCATCCGATCACGTGTATGCCGGCTCGCCGTACGTGGTCGCACAGTTCCGGATTGCCAAATGTCTCGTAGTCGGCCACCCGCTGCCGCCAATCGGTCGAGATGGCGCGCAGTTCGGGAGTATCCAGGGCGGGGTGCATCAGAAGATACGTAAGTCCCGGAGGCAACTCCTCAAAAATGCGTTTCGCCGCATCCAGTAGTGCGTCTGCTGGATGATTTAAGGGCATCTCGCGGAGGTGGTCGAACACGGGCAAGCCCCGTCCCTCCCACTCATCGATGGCCGCCGCGGTCAGCGCATCGACCCATGCGGGCTGCCGCGTCATCAGGACCGGCAGCCCGAATTCGAACCCGAGAGCCACATAGGCATCGGCCAGTCCGTGGGCCAGCATCGCGAACATGTGGCAATCGATGTGAGTGACGTCGATGCCGGCGTCGCAGGCGCGCCGCACCTGCGCGCGCATCTCCTCGAAAACCACATGGGGGTCGGGACGATCCATGAGAGCCGGCGCACGGTAAAAGCAGCCATCCGCGTCGGCCAGGCCGGGGGTCCGGCCGCAGTTCGCCACGGGTCCCCAGCGATAGTTCTCCCACTCGCTGGTGAGTGTGAGGTGAACCCCCAGGTCGGCCTCCGGATGGCGGCGGGCCTCTGCCGCGGCCTCGCGGAACCAGGGACATGGGACCATCACCGAACCGGCTGAAACCAGCCCGCCCGCCGCCAGTTCGAAGAACGCCGGCACCGTGGCATGGCACATGCCCACGTCATCGGCATGAACGATCACCACGCGGTCGCCTGGGTTGAATCCGAGCTTGCGGAGAACCGGATTCTGAGTCATCGGGTGACCTCGCTGGCGATCGCGTAGACCGTGCCGGTGACGCGGGAGACGCGGACGGGGAATTTCTTCTCCAGGGCTTCGAGGTCTTGATAACTCAGGATCCAGCGTTTCTCTTCGACCGTAAAATCCATTCCGCGCTGATCGGTGAGTATCCGCCCCCCGGGTTTCATCGCCCACAGATAATTATCCAGCATTCGGTAGAAATGATACTTGCAGCATGCGTAGCTTGCCAAATTATTGTCGATTACGAAATCGTAACGATTCTTTAAGGTCAAACCGAACTCCCGCCCGTACTTATTCAGGAAATATACGGTGTAATTGGGGATGCCTAGCGATTGCGCCCGCGCCACTTCGCTCTGGCATACGGTGAGGCCGTCGACCAGGGCCGCTTCCGGGGCGAACCGTTCGGCAAACCGGGAATTCCCGACGCCGACGTGCAAGATGTGCCTGCCGCGCCACTCCATTTCGTTGAGCGCCTCCTCGATCCGAAGCTGGTCGACCGTGGTATCGAGGTGCGAATGTTCGATCCACAGCGGCATATCGAGTGCGACCCCAGGGCGCTCCAGGTTTCCGCACACGTCGGGACAGGTTTCGTAGGGGCTGCGGTAGTCGGGCATCATCTCTCCCTCAGGCGCCTTTCAATGAACTCCAACTGCCGCTCCGCGACACGCTGAATAGCATATTTCTTCACCCATTCCGACCCGTCCCGCCGTGCATCCGAAGCGATGGCTTCCTCCAAAACGTCGAGAATCGATCTCTGCTTGCCGGCGATATTGCCAAATACGCGCTGTCCGAGTTCCGCCGGATCGAAACCCCAAAAGTCGCCGTTCAGCACGCAGGTCGTGCCGCAGGCCAAGGCCTCCGCAAGAGCGATGCCAAAGCTCTCCTTGGGAGAGGCTGTGACAAAGAACCGGGAACGATTCAGAAGCGCCGCGATCCTGGGCGCCGGAAGCCAGTTGTCGAGCGCATCCGGGCGCGCGGCGTCGATGGTCGACCGCACGGCGACCCCATCGATGTAGGGTCGCACTTTCTCGTAGTAACAGCGGTCATCCACGCCGCCTGCCAGGTCGAGCGGCAGGCCGTAGCGGGTGTAGATACGGTCACGGTATTCGCTCACCAGCTCAAGCTGATTCTTATCGGGATGGATCCGGCCGACCGAAAGTACGAAGTCCTCGGCGACTCGATTCGGATAGAACACCTCGGAGTCGTAGCTTCCGCCGCAGTGCAGGAGATCCTCGCGATGCGCGGTGGCGCGATGCGAGAGAATTCCGCGGAAGACGCCTTCCGGCACGTCCGGATGCGGGTGCGTATCGGTGAGGCAGAACGAAGGCATCCGCGTCGTGACCTGCTGCGTGAAGTCGTTCTGCCGGAAACCGACGAAGAACGCAAAAGCGAAGTCGAACTCCAGCAGCCGCTCGATGCGGAACTGCTCCTGCAGCATCTGCCCGTGAAACCATGCCCGCGGCGCCCAAGTCCCCGGTTGGGTTGCAACGAAGTGGACCTCATACGCCGCAAAAACCGTCCTTTGATAATCCAGAACCAGCCTTTCACAGCCGTTGGTCACGACCGGATAAGGGTTCGCCGAGGATATGAGCAGCACCTTGTTCATCGATAGGCAACCAATGGCACGATCGCGCGCGGTCCCGCGGGCGTGTGGTTGAAGAACTCCGGCAGACAATCGAACGGGATCACGTCGCTCAGCAGGCGGTCGAACGCCGGATCGCGCAGCAGGGAGAACACCAGGTGCTTGCGGCGGATCGGGTCCCAGCGCGGTGTCTGAAAACCGGGCAAGTGCGACACCTGGCTGGCGACGATGGTTTTGCGCTGGCTGTGAAAGGTGCCCCCGAGCCGCAGCGAGGTCTCCGCGGTTCCATACCAACTGACTTCCACCACGCGGCCTTCCATGCCGACGCGGTCGATGGCCTCCTGCAATCCCGCCGCCGACCCGCTGCTGTGAAACGCCAGGTCGAAATCCGCACCCGCATCGCGCGGCGATTCCACATCATAGCCCCACTCTCGGGCCAACTCGCGCCGCTCTTCCCGCACTTCGGCAATCCGGAGTTCAACCGGCATGGCACGCAGCAGTTGGGCAATCAAAGCGCCGACGAATCCAAACCCCACGATCAGAATCCGCTCGCCGATCGCAGGCCGCGCGTCCCAGATCGCATTTACGGCCGTCTCCATATTGCTCGCCAGCGTGGCGCGGCGGGCCGGAATCCCGTCGGGCACAGGAAACACGTCCGCGGCGTCTACATACGCGCGGTCCTGGTGTGGATGCAGCAAATGGACGGTCTTACCCAGCAGATATGGTGGCCCGTCCTCTACCACGGCAACGAGGGAGTATCCATATTTGACTGGAAACGGAAACGAGCCTCCCATATAGGGAACGCGCATCGACTCGTGCAGGTCCGCGGGAACCATCCCAGTGAAGACCAGTCGCTCCGAGCCGCTGCTGACCGCGGAGTAGAGCGATCGGATCGCGCAGTGAGCGCCGCTGGACGGCAGCTCTATCGTCTCCTCGCACAGAACTGCTTTACCCGATTCGATAAACCAAAGCGCGCGGACTACCATGGTTGTCTGAAGTATCTTATCAGAGACTTAGGTGAGAACTCCCCGAATGCGTTTAAACGCGCCACATCCAATGGACACTCATCGGAAAATCAGGTAGAATTCAAACTCCGTTTGCAGCATCGATTCTCACTTCTGGCTATCGCGGCAACCGCCTATTGCGTCCTGATCGCGCCGTTGTTCGCCTCGGCATGCGGAAATATCCGCGGCTCCATCAAAGACCCTTTCGGCGCCGCCGTGGACCGTGCCACAGTCCAGATCGCCAATAGGGAACAGAGCGACAAAAGATCCGTCTTGTCCGCTCCGGACGGAGCTTTCGATTTTCCCGAATTGAGTTGCGGATGGTGGTCCCTCACCGTGGAAGCCGACGGATTCCGTAGGGCGTTCGTGGAACCGCTGTACGTACAGGTGGGCCAGACCG
The DNA here is from genome assembly GCA_020073365.1 of Terriglobia bacterium. Classification (GTDB taxonomy): domain Bacteria; phylum Acidobacteriota; class Terriglobia; order Bryobacterales; family Bryobacteraceae; genus JAIQFL01. Next base: position 12,379 of record JAIQFL010000166.1, read on the forward strand.
TCCGCGCGGACGTCACCCTGGTGATCGGAAGCAGATTCGAATCGGTGGAAGTGAGGTCCGAAGCCCCGGCGATTGCGGATGACAACCCCACGCTCGGCAATGTCATCGAGAACCGGGTAGTCTCCGAGATGCCCCTGAACGCCCGGCAATATCTCGACCTCGCACTGCTTAGCCCCGGTCTTGTGCCCGCCGCTCCGGGAACGCAGGGGAGCGGCTTCAATTCCGCGGGCATCCGTTCCCAATCGAACGTCTATCTTCTCGATGGCATCAGTAATATCGATACTCAAACCAACCAGCCGCTGAACCTGTTCCGCATTACCGAGGCTGTCGAAGAGTTCGACGTTGAAACCGGGCCGAGGCAGGCTCAATCGGGCCGCGGCGCGGGCGCGCAGGTCAACGTCGTGACGAAAAGCGGGACCGGCGCGGTTCACGGTTCCCTCTTCGAGTACCTGAGGAACACCGCCCTGAACGCGTCCGATTTTTTTACCAACAAACTCGGGGGACGCAAGGGAGCGCTGAATCGGAATCAATTTGGCGGCAGCGCCGGCGGACCTGTTATCAAACACAAGACGTTTTTCTTCGCCTCCTGGGAAGATTTCCAGCAGGTTTCTCACGTGGTAAGCTCCACCCTGGTTCCCACCCTGGCCCAGCGCGCTTCCGTCACCGATCCGGTCTCGCAAAGGCTTCTCTCTTACTGGCCGCTGCCCAACGCGGCGGGAACATTGAACTACATCTCCAACGTCGCCAATCTCGATTCCGACAACACGGGGCTGCTGAAACTCGATCATCACCTGTCGGAGCGCGATCAGGTCACGGCGCGATGGACTGAGTATTGGGGACAGAGTACCGCCGCGGGCGTCACGGCGCTGACAGGCGGCAACCAGGGACCGATCTCGCAGGTGTCGGCCATGCTGGACGAAATTCACGAGTTTTCGCCGCTGTTCATCAACGACTTCCGTGCGGGTTATACGCGCTACGTGGTCACGCGCCTGCCCCAGGATTCCGGTCTGAACGCAGCAACCATCTTCACCGACAGCGCCGGAGTTCCGCTGCCGGGCGTGGTTGACGCCATCCATGACCCGCTGAATTCCGGCCTGCCCGCCATCGCCATCGGTGGCGGATTCGCTAGTCTTGGAACTAACGCCAATTTCCCCCAAAGCCGCACTTCGAACACCACGGAACTGTTCAACGATTCCTCTCTCGTCCATGCCGTGGGCGGCCTCCGCCAGACAATCCGCTGGGGCTTTTACGTCCGGCGCGAGGACCTGAGCCGCTATCTCGACCGCGCCGAGCGTGGAACCATCAGCTTTTCCTCCCTTGCGGATTTCGCCAAAGGCCAGATCAACACGTCCACGTTCCGGACCGGAAGCACTCAGGCCTATTGGCGCCGCTATCCCTGGGCGGCCTACGTGCAGGACAACATCCGAATCCGCGAGACCCTCACGGTGACCATCGGGCTCCGCTACGAATACCCTTCGAGCGTCGCCGAGTTGCGCCATCACGCCGTGAACTTCGCGGCGGGTTATGGACCGATGATCGCTGGAACCGGCCAGATCCTCGACATTGATCCATCAAAGACAGGACCGGCCTCGTTCCTGTATCGGACAGCGCCGTTCACTCTCCCCGCGAGCGGAGTCTTTGCCGATAAGAACAACTTCGCGTCGATGGCCGGTTTCGCCTGGACGCCGCGGTTCTTCGGTTCTTCAAATCAAACCGCGATCCGCGGCGGCGTCCGCGTCGCATATGACGATCTCTTCAATAACGTGCCCTCCACCATGGCTCTGAATGCGCCGTACAACCTGCAGACCACGCAAACCGCCAACGTAACGCAGCCGGGAAAATTCGGGTGGGCCACAGCCTTCGATCAGCGAGTCCCGCTGGTATCCAATTACGGCCAGCAAGGACCCGGAACGCCGGCCACTGGCGTCCTTACCTTCCAGGGCGCCGATCCGAATCTTCGAAGCGCCTACGCCTATGTCTACGACTTCGGATTTCAACGCGGAGTTGGAAAGGCGGTGCTGTTGGAAGCCGAATACGTGGGAAGTTCGGGTCATCGCCTCGGGATATACACCGACCTGAATCAGCCGTTCGTGATTATTCGCGATGTCACGAAGCGCGGTCCAGTCGCGCCCAATGAGCAGGTCTTCCCGTACAACCATTTCGGCCAGGTCCAGCTCGCGCGGTCCATCGGGAACTCGAACTACAATGGTTTGGCTGCGACGGCAAAGTATCGGGCGGCCCGATTGATTCTCCAGGCGTCTTATACCGCCGGTAAGTCGCTGGATTACAACTCGTCTTACTTCGGTTCCGGTAATCTGCCCGGGGAAACCGGCGCGCCCATCGATTCGAGGAACCTGCGGCTCGAGCACGGGCCCTCCGCCTTCGATGTTCGACATCGCCTCGTTCTCCTGACCGTGATCGACCTCCCGGCCCCGCGATGGCAATCCGGGATCGGCAGAGCGGTGTTCCCGGGCTGGCAGTTGTCCGGCATTGTCACGTTCCAGACCGGCATTCCTTTCACGGTGGTGAACAGCGGGCCGGACGCGAGCGGCTTCAACCAGGCGATTTCGGGAATCAGTCCGCAAGGCGGAAATCGCCCCAATCTGATCAAAACCGCGCCGCTCCCGCAGAACAACGGAAATCCGGATGCGGCCTTCGACCCCACGTGGTTCAGTCCAAATGCGGCAGGCCAGGACGGCACCTCTGGTAGAAATCAATACTACGGCCCAGGACTGGTGAATGTCGATTTCTCAATTGTCCGAACGTTCCGGTTATTCTCCGGCGAAGATCGCCGGCTTCAGTTCAGAACCGATTTCTTTAATCTGCTCAACCATACGAATTTCGCGAATCCAGTGGCCGACATGAATAACGCCAGCTTCGGGAAAATCACGCAGACCCTCGGGAGCGCGGTCGCAACCGCGGCCGGTACCAGCGGCGGCACTACCGGGGGGCCGCGCATCGTCCAGTTTTCCCTCCGATTGAGGTTCTGAAGATGCCAAAAAATCAGAAGGGATGCTGGTACCGTTCGTCGCGGCACACCGCGAGCACCGCCGATGCATGCAGGTATGATGGAGCGGTAGGAGATCTCAATGTTCAGCAACTCCGCAGACCGGGCCACTAACCGGCGTCGATTTCTCGAAGCCACCGTCGTCACCGCCGCCTCCTATGGGCGCGTGTGGGGTGCCAACAGCCGCATCCGCATAGGGGCCATCGGCACGGGCAGCCGTGGCCAGTACCTCGTAGGCAACGCCGGGCGTATCGAAGGCGCCGAAGTCGTCGCAGTGTGCGATGTCTATGCGCCGCACCGCGCCAAGGCTAAAGCCGGACTCGCCGGCGAGGTGCGCGAGTATTTGGATCACCGGGAGGTGCTGGACCGCCAGGATATCGATGCCGTTATCATCGGCACGCCGGACCACTGGCACGTGCCCATCACCATTGACGCCGTCAGGGCTGGGAAGGACGTGTATTGCGAGAAGCCGGTGACCCACACGCTGGCCGAGGAAGCGCCCTTGCTGGCCGCGGTTCGCGAGTCGAAACGGGTGGTGCAAACCGGCACGCAGCAGCGGAGTTGGCAGCACTACATGCACGCCAGTGAACTGATCGGCTCGGGCGCCCTCGGGCAGGTGACATTGATTCGGACGTACTGGTTTCAGAACCACATCGCCAACCAGAGTGGGGGGCCGGAGATAGACCTGGAGAAACTCGACTGGAAGCGTTTTCTGGGCTCGAACACGAACCGCCCGTTCGATGCCGACCAGTATGCTCACTGGCGCTGGTATTGGGATTTCGGCGGCGGCGCCATGACCGATCTCTTCATCCACTGGGTGGATGTGGCGCAGTGGTTCCTGGAGGACGACCAGCCCAAGCGCGCCACGGCGTCGGGTGTGAAGGCGCTTTTGCAGCAGAGGCAGACGCCCGACACCATGAGCGCGGCGCTCACCTACGCCAAAGCAATCGTGGAGTTCGACTGCACGTTGCTCGGTTACATCGAGGGCGGCGGGATGATGATTCGCGGCACCAAGGGGGCCATGCGGCTGCATCGCAGCGGGTTCGAGATCTACGACGAGATTCCAACTTACAGCGAGGGGTTCAGCATGCCCGAACCCACCCACAAGCAGAAATCGCGGCAGGATGGCGGCATGGACCACATGCAGAACTTCCTCGACTGTGTGCGCTCGCGGAAGACGCCCACCGCTCCCGTGGAAGTAGGGATTGCCGCGGCGCACGCGGGGCATGTGGCCAACCTGGCGATGCGCGGGAACGGGGTGTGGACGCCGTCGTAGGTAGAAGCGAGAGGACTTTCATGACCATGATCATTGCCCCACCGGACCTATCCCCGAGGCCATGCGCCACTTCGCAGCACCTCTCTTGAAGGCGATGAAATGAGCGGCTGCCGCCGTCAGAAGTACAGCTTCAATCCCAACTGCACCTGTCTGGGCGCATTTGCCTGTCCAGTCACTTTGCCGAATGCCGAGGACCCGACCGTCAGGTTCGGCGCGGAAAACTGTGGGTGATTCAACGCGTTGAAGGCTTCAGCGCGAAATTCCAGTAGAGACCCCTCCCGTATCGGCAATGGAAACTGCTTGAAGAGCGATAGCGCGCTAGTCGCCGTTCCGGGAGCCCGGGCGGTCGAAATATCCTTGGGGGCATTTCCGACGGTAAATGCAGCCGGCGTCACGGCATTCTGCGGATTCGCGAAATACTGGTTCAACCAGTTGGAGCCGTTGTTCCGGGTCAGCGGACCCAACAGATTCGGCCGTTGCCCGCCATACGTCGGCAGGGCTTGCGAAGTGCTGAGTCCCAGCGCCAGCGGCATGCCGTTATCGAAGCGCCAGAGGCCGTTGGTCTGCCAACCGCCGAGCACGGCGTCGAGCGCCCCATTCCAACGGTTTCCGAACTGTTTGCCTTTGCCGAAAGGCAACTGGTAGACGTAAGAAAACTGGAGCACTTGCGGGATATCGAACTGCGATACCGATCGCTCCAGGTAGCGGCGGTTCGGATCCTGAAGACTGGTGGCACCACCGAGCCAGGTAGTGCAACCGCAGGCCGCGGAAGAGTTGTCGATGGACTTGGAGAAGACGTAGGTGCCGAGCAACTGCAGTCCCTTGGAGAAGCGCTTTTCCACGCGGACCTGCAGCGAGTTGTAGATGGAATTGGCGACCGGCGGATCGGGACCGCCGAAGCCGGAGAATTGCGGATACGGCTTGAGCAGTTGGTTGTAGGTCACAGTGGCGCTGGAGAGGCTGCTGGCCGGGTTGGTGATGATCCCATAGAACGGGTTAGTGACTTTGGTGTTCAACTGGGTGATCTGGTTGGACGGCGCGGTCTCCACCCACGAGCCGAGATAATTCAAGCTCCCGGCTCCCCCGAAATACAGGTGCGTACCCTTGGTGCCCAGGTAGTTGACGTCCACCAGGACATTGCCCTTGAACTCGCGCTGCACTCCGAGATTCCAGGTCTGCATATACGGCGTGTTGTTCCAGGTCTTGATGGGGCCGCTGATCCCCAGGCCAACGCCGGTCAGCAGTCCGAGTGAGCTGCCGGGCGGCAGTTGAATGCCCTGGGGGAACGGATTGGAGATGCGTCCCCAAGGGGTGGCGCCGTCGCTCTGGTAGGTCAGGAGCAGCGGGGTGTTCCAGTTGAACCCGGTAAAGCCGCCGCCGCCGGTGCCGGACGCCGCGCCCTTAATGGCATCGTAGAAGATGCCATAGCCGGTGCGAATTACGATATCGCCCTTAGCCCGGTAAGCGATGCCGACCCGCGGCCCGAAATTCACGGGATCCACGTTATATGGCGTTCGGTCACCGTTGCCGGCAAACTCCAGGCCGCCCATCAGATTCGGCATACCCGGAACCTGGAGAGGCGATGCGACGCTGGGATCGATCCAACTCATGCGGTTGAATCTCTCGGTGCGCGGCAAGGTCAATTCGTAGCGCAGGCCGAGGTTCACAGTCAGACGATTGGTAGGCCGCCAGTTGTCCTGGAAATACCACGCGTGTGCGAAATTCTGCGTGGTCACGGCGACATCTACTCCGTAGCCGCTTCCGCCCTGCGGAAAGCCCACCATGAGAGAAGCCAGGGCATCGCCGCCGGAACTGCCGGACGGGCTCTGCGAGGTGCCCGTCTGCGAGTAGCTGAAATTGCCCCCGGGATAGCCCACCTGCAGGAAGCTGATGCGGTGCATGCGGCCTTCATACCCAAACTTGAATTCGTGCTTGCCCTTGATCTTGTCCATGCTGGCACTCAGATCGTGTGTGTCCAGCGGGTATTGGAGAATCGAGAAAGTCTGCGAGCCGAGGTTCTGGCTGCTGACCGCCTGGTAGCCATTGCCGAGCTGGATGTTGGGCGTGGCGATATAACCGGACGTCAACATGTATTGCGGCAGGCCGAGGGTGGTCACCGGGTTGAAGTCCTTGAAATCCTGCGCCACACCGTGGGTGTGGGCAAAGCTGCGCACATACCCGTAGGTAAGGCTCAACACCAGCGTCGGGCTGAAAGTGTGGTTGAAGTTCAGCGCGCTTGACCAGGCGTGGCCGTCATTGGGACCCTGGGTACAGGGGTCGGCTATGTTTCCGAAACAATTGACGCCTTCGCTGGTGCCGACCGAGTGCGACAGCCGCCCCGACAACTGGCTGTTATCGCTGAGGCGATGATCGATCTTGACGTCGAACCGGTCATCGTTGCTCCGGCTCCCATTGGCTCCGATCCAATTGTTCAGGTAATTGTAGGACGCCGTCCCCACTCCCAGGTTCGGCAGCGGGTAGTACTGCATCATCTTGAGCGCCACGGGATCGATCAGGTTGCCCGCCCTGGTGGGCAGTTCATAGGGTGTACCTACCAGTTTGGGGTTGCCCGGGCTGACATACGTGGCGAAATTGTTGAAGGGAACAAAGGCGCTGCGTACCGCGCCTCCCGCACTGGCGCTATACGTGCTGCTATACGGATCCCAGATCTGTCCCGAGGCCGCGGAGCATTTCCCCGAGGAGTCGAACGAGCCGCCAACGCGCGTGCAGACCTCACCGAAATCCCCCTGCCGCTCCGCCAGGCTGGCCACGCCGGAACGCGCCGTCCCCTGGCTTCTTGTCCTGGTGCCCTGGTAATCCACAAAGAAGAAGGTCTTGTCCTTGCGGATGGGGCCGCCGAACGTTCCCCCGAACTGGTTTTGCTTTCGCGGCGAGATCCCCACGCCGGCGAGGTTGTTGAACCAGTTGTTCGAGTTGAGCGCGGAGTTCTGCAGGAATTCGTACAGGCTGCCATGGAATTGGTTGGAGCCCGACCGGGTGACCACGTTGATGATCGTGTTGCCGCCGAATCCGATGTCAGCGCTATAGGTGTTCTGCTGGACATTGAACTCCTGGACGGCATCGACCGGCGGCGTGTAGAGCGCGGTCGTGATACCGCTGTTGTTTTCCTGGTTCGTCTGGCTGGCGCCATCCATGACAATGTCCGCTTCAGAATTCCGGCCGCCATTGGAAATGAAGTTCACCGAGCCGGCGTTTAATCCGAAAGAACCACCCGCTGCCTGCGTGATACCGGGCGCTATCAGCGCCAGGCTAAAAACCGAGCGGCTGGTGAGCGGCAGGTCGTTGATGAATTTCCGGTTGACGATTTGGCCGGTGGACGCGTCCTGGGTTTCGAGCATCGTCGCCTCTGCCATTACGCTGACGGTTTCGGCCGTCCCTTGCAGCTCAAAATGCGCATCGGCCTGGGCGTTCTGTCCGACGGTCAGGACAATGCCGGACTGCGTGTGAGGCCGCATACCCGCGGCAGTTACCATGAGACTGTATTTGCCCAGCGGCAAATTGCGCAGGATGTAACGGCCCTCCGAATCGGTGCTAGCCGCGTACTTGAAGCCCTTCTCATCGTCCGTCAGGACCACATTCGCACCCGGAACTACGGCGTCGGACGGGTCTGTTGCGACACCGGTCAACGAGCCACCGTACACTTGCGCCTGCGCAACCGGGGGTGACAGCGCTATGAATCCGGAAACGAGCAGAAAAAACAGGACGCCCGTCAAAGCTGCTTGCCATTGGGGCGGAAAACTCGAAGCGTGCGATCTTGTGGATGTCATACAGAGACTTTTCCCTCCAATTCCGTGATTTTCGATTTGATCCCGATTGCCAATCAGTATATCCCCAAATTGCCCCAGGCCGCCCTTTCCGTCGCGAGTTTTCCGTGCTGCCACGCCCAACCCGCGACCCGTGGAGGTCCGAGGGTGAGAGCACAGTATCCACCCACAGGCCCCTTGACGCGGTGGTGCGCCGGACGTATGATAATCGCCAAGCTTTCCCAGTAGAGGGGCAGAACATGAGCGCATACAGCTTGACCGTCAACGGTGGTTCCTATTCCGTGGACGTGGACGACCCTACCACTCCATTGCTCTATATCCTGCAGGAGAATCTCAAGCTCAACGGACCGAAGTTCGGTTGCGGCCTCGGACAGTGTGGGGCTTGTACCGTGCTTCTGGACGGCCAGCCGATTCGCTCCTGCATCACCGCAATCTCCGACAGCGCCGGGCACCAGGTGACCACTATCGAGGGGCTCGGAACGCTCGACAATCCCCACTCGATCCAGCAGGCATTTATCGACGAGCAAGCCATGCACTGCGGCTATTGCCTGAGCGGTCCCGTGATGTATGGATACGCGTATATCCAGCAGAACCCGAAGGCCACGCGAGACCAGATCCTCCAGGCGCTCAGCGAACCGGTGGCGGGCCAGTTGCTGTGCCGCTGCCACGCGCACTCGCGCATGCTGAACGCGCTGGTGCGTTACTCACAGGGGGTCGCATGAAACTCAGGGAGCTATCCAAGCCGATCGACCGGGCGTCCATGACGCCAGATGCCTTCGCGGCCTTGCAGAAGGGCGGGGCTTCGCGGCGGAATTTCCTGAAAGGCGCGGGCGTGCTGATCGTGGGATTCAGCATGTCGGGCAGGAATGGGAAACTGGCCGCACAGAGTCCGACGAACCCTACGGGGCTGGTGGACGCGAACCAGACGGATTCCTGGATCGCCATCGCGGCGGACGAGAGCGTTACCGCCTACTCGGGGAAGTGCGAGTTCGGACAGGGTTTTTCGACGGTACAGATGCAGTTGGTCGCCGAGGAATTGTACGTCCCGCTCAACCGCGTATCGCTGATATTTTGCGAAACGGGCATCACCCCGGATCAGGGGGTTACTTCCGGCAGCCAGTCGCACATCGCGGAATTCGGTCCGGGCGGATAGCGCCAGGCACTGGACACGGCGCGCGACGCGCTGTGGACCCTGGCTTCGGAGCAGCTCGACGCGGATGTGAGCCAACTCGCGGCGAAAGACGGCGTGGTCTTTCTGAAGAGCGACCCGACGCAATCCGTCAGTTACGGCCAACTGCTCTTTGGACAGCGATTCAATCTCACGTCGAACAGCAAGGCGGTGGCGAAAGATCCCAGCCAATACACAATTCTCGGGACCTCCGTGCCGCGCGTTGACCTGCCCGCGAAAGCCACGGGCCAATTCCCATACGTTCAGCAGGTGCGCCTGCCAGGCATGTTGCACGGAAAGGTGGTGCGGCCGCCGACGGTGGGCGCCACCGTGGCCAACGTCGACAAGAGTGGGGTGCCCGCCAACGTCCAGGTAGTGGTCAAGAACAACTTCGTGGGCGTGGTGGCCGACACCGAGTGGCACGCCATCCAGGCCGTGAGCACGCTCAATGTGACGTGGACTCCGGGCCCGGACTTGCCGGACCAGACCACCCTGTACACCGCAATTACGCAGCTGCCCTCGTCGGACTCCATAACGGTGGACTCGGGCGACGTGGACCAGATGTTGGGCAACGCCGCCACCAAGTTGACCGCCCAGTATCTGCATCCTTACCAATTGCACGGATCGATTGCTCCCTGCTGCGCGGTGGCCGATGTTCGGGGAGGCACCGGCGCCAAGGCGTCGGCCAAGATCTGGTCGTGCACGCAAGGGGTTTATCCCCAGCGCGACAGCGTGGCCATGGTTCTGGGAATCCCCAACGCCAATGTGCGCGTCATGTTCGTCGAGGGCGCCGGCTGTTACGGACTGAACGGCGCGGACTCGGCGAGCTTCGACGCGGCGCTGCTGTCGCAGGCCGTGGGCGCGCCCGTCCGCGTGCAGTACACGCGGCGGGACGAGATGATTGCAGGCGAGAGCTATGGCCCGCCGCACGTCATGAATTTACGGGCGGGGCTGGACTCGAGCGGCCAGATCGTCACCTGGGACTACGAGGGCTGGACGCTTAGCAAGGGCAACCGGCCGAACGCGACCACGCCTGGCAATATCATTTCCGGCGCTCTCGCGGGATTCCCTACACCCCCGGTTACGCCTGCCGCCGCCAAGCCGCCCACAACCTTTGGCAACAACAACAACGCGGCACCGCCCTACATCACCGGCGTAGTCGGAAGCAACCCACCGGGAGGTCAGGGGAGCGTTGTCAGCCAACGGGTGCGTGTTCACACCGTGGCCTCGCCGTTCTTCACTGGGCCGCTGCGTTCGCCCGACCGCCTTCAAAACACGTTTGCCACCGAGAGCTTCATGGACGAAATCGCGGCGTCGGTGAAATCCGATCCGGTGCAATATCGCCTGCGCCATTTGAAAGATCCTCGCCTGATCGCGGTGGTGAAAAGCGCGGCGAGCGCGTACAACTGGGCTACTCGCCCCTCACCGAACCCGGCCAACTCGCGCTCCGGCGTGGTGACGGGCCGCGGCATCTCCTGCGTGCTTTATCCTAAAAACGGCAGTTAGCCGGTGGCATCGGCGAGCCGACCAGTGCTTCCGATGACCTTGCCACCGAGGAATTGACGAAACGCGGCGCTGAGAATCAGCTTCCACCTCTCCCGTTGCGTCAACTGCTCCGCAGTCGTTTTGATTCGCTTGAGAAACCCGCTCACCTTGGTCAGAATTTCCGCGATCT
>JAIQFL010000614.1 GCA_020073365.1 Terriglobia bacterium
TCTTACGATTCACTCCCAACTGCTGGCTGATCTGGCTGTCCGTGAGGCCTTCGCCGGCCAGCAAAGCAATCCGCGCGCGTCGGACCAACTTCTGTGCAGTATTCCCTGCCCGCACCAAGGCCTCCAGACCCTGCCGGGCCGCGGCACTGATGGCTACAGGCAGTCCCATGCGAGTATCTGACCATATTTCGCCCCCGGTTGTCCAGTCCCGAGTGTGGCATTACACTAGCTCTGATATAGCGTGGCCGGCGGCTTTGCGGAACGATCGGGACAACCGAGGGTGCCAGCCGGAAATGTCTTTTCGGCCAATGAGGGAAGACTTAGGGACGTCTGGCATTCTCCCAGGCCAGGCGCTAACATGGGTGCTCATACGATTCGAAAGCCACGGCTCTTTCGGGAGAACCGCTTTCCGCGGCCGGGAACAGAGGTACATGAATCACTTCAGCGACAAAGTCAACTTGATCTGGGACATCGCCGACACCCTCCGCGGCCCCTACCGCCCGCCCGAGACCGCAAGGTCATGCTCCCCATGACCGTCCTCCGCCGCCTGGACTGCGTCCTGGAGCCCACCAAACCCCAAGTCCTCGCCACCCAGAAGAAGTGGAACAACAAAGCCGCCGACGCCCTCCTCCGCAAAGCCGCCCGCCAGGGTTTCTACAACACCAGCAAGCTGGACTTCGAGCGCCTCAAGGGTGCCCCCGACAACATCGCCCAGGACCTCCTTCAAATACATCCGCAGCTTCTCTCCCAACGTCCGCGCCATCTTCGAATACTTCGGCTTCGACGACCACATCACCAAGCTCGACAAGGCCAACCGTCTCTTCCTGGTCGTCTCCAAGTTCGCCGCCGTCGACCTCCATCCCGAAGCCGTCCCCAATCACCAGATGGGTCTCGTCTTCGAAGAGCTCGTCCGCAAGTTCAACGAAGCCGCCAATGAAGAGGCCGGCGACCACTTCACCCCCCGCGAAGTCATCAAGCTCATGGTCAACATCCTGTTCGACCCCGACGATGACATCCTCACCCAGAAGGGCATCATCCGCACCCTCTACGACCCCACCTGCGGCACCGGCGGCATGCTCACCGTCTCCTCCGAGCACCTGCACCATCTTCACCCCGACGCGCAGCTCATTCTTTTCGGACAGGACTATAACCCCGAAGCCTACGCCATCTGTTGCGCCGACATGCTCATCAAGGGCCAATCCCTCGAAAACATCAAGTTCGGCGACACCCTCGGCGACGGCAAGACCGAAGACTACCTCCCCGATCACAAATTCCACTACATGCTGGCCAATCCGCCCTTCGGCGTCAAGTGGGAACCCGAAAAGGAAAACGTAGACAAAGAGCACGACGACCAGGGTTACGACGGCCGCTTCGGCCCCGGCTACCCGCGCATCAACGATGGATCGTTCCTCTTTCTTCAGCACATGATTTCCAAGATGCAGCCCTACGCCCACAAGGACCGCCAGGGCTCCCGCATCGGCATCGTCTTCAACGGGTCGCCACTCTTCACCGGCGACGCAGGTTCCGGCGAAAGCGAAATCCGTAAATGGATCATCGAGAACGACTGGCTGGAAGCCATCGTCGCCCTCCCCGACCAGCTCTTCTACAACACCGGCATCAGCACCTACATTTGGATCGTCACCAACCGGAAGACCCGCGAGCGCAAAGGCAAAATCCAACTCATCAACGCGGTCGATTTCTACCGCAAGATGCGCAAGAGTCTCGGCAACAAGCGCAACGAAATCGGCGACCCCGATCAGATCGCCGAAATCACCCGCATCGTGAGATTTCGGCAAGCTTGCGAGAACAGCAGAAAGTGAGGTAACTTTGGAAGTTGGTACATTAAAGTACAGTCAAGCTTAGCCTCGACGGCTTGGCTCAGGGGAGGCACCTCGCGATGCGCGGTTTTTCAGAGCCGCTGCTGCAGGAACCGCACAATCTGGGGCGCAACGAAACCCGTAGGGCTGCCGGGGTCATCCATTGGAGAGCTTATCCAGAAATGTGGCGCCCCCGGTACAGGGGCAGTCCGGACGAAAAACTCGGCCTGCTTCAGGGCGAGAAGGAAATCTTCCGATTGGGAAGTGGATACCATATCGTCGGCCGTTCCCCAGGTAAGAAAGAACGACATCTGATTGTTGGCGCGGATTGCATAGTTGATTGGCGACGCCGCGAAGTAAACCGCGCGGTTGTCCATCGGGGTTGTGCCCAGAAACTTCTCGAGAGTCTGATCGCGCGGTCGAGATATCAACTCATGATTCCAATGCTGGACCAAATCGTAGACACCATATACAGCCACGACAGCCTTCACTTTTGCATTTACGGTTGCATAGGGATCGCCCGGGTACGCTCCGGCAAACGGAGCGGCGTCGCCCGCTAGCGCGGTCAAGGCGGCCAGGTGCGCTCCAGCAGAATCGCCCATGAGCGCCACCCGCTGCGGATCGGCCTTCAGATCATCCGCTTTGTATCTCACGAACTGTATCGCGGCCCGGACATCCTGGACGGGTTTGGGATAACTTGGCTGTCCCGGCTTGGACAGCCGATAATCGATCGCGAAAAGAGCAATTCCACGCTGCGCGAGGTAAGGTCCCCAAAACCGATATAAGGTTCTCTCGCCAAGTTGCCAGCCTCCTCCATGCACGGCGACAAGTACGGGGAACCTTCCGGGACCCTTGGGCACATAGTAGTCGCCCGCGAGTGCTACACCATCGTGAGTGGCATATTGGACATCGCGTCGAGTCTCGAATTCCTGGAGCGCTTCACCGAACAGAGGGACTACGATCAGCGCGGCCGTTGCCAGTAATATCGAGCGTCGTTTCCACCGAAGAAGTCTGATACCGCATGATTCAAGCCACTGCGCCAAAAGGCCTTTGTTTCCAAAGTCTTGACGAATCGTCAATGGGTGCATACGAGATACTATACGCCCGCAGGCGCGGGTCTGCCAAGGGTGGTTTGTCAGTCATTTGCGGGAACGCGGGCGCAAAGGCCTACTCCGAACATTTCGCCGGTTTCCGTCGCTGGCCAAAAGACGTTGTCGGATTATTGCTTTGGGAAAGGCCCGTTTAGCGGCCATCTCAGATTGTTACCTTAACCTTGGCCTAATACTATCCTTTTCGGCCATGCAGGATCAGCATACCCTATGCCGCATCATCCAGGAGGGCAGCGGTCCGCGCCAGCGTCTCGCGGTAGTTCCATGGCATCCACACCGACGGCGTTCGCTTCAACTCCTCAGCGTGCCGCTGCAACTGGTTCAGATAGTCGAAGGGGTCAGCGCCGTTTAGCTCGCAGGTGTGAATCAGGCTCATGAATAGGTCGCCGACCCGAGCCCCGTTCCGGGTCTTGTAAAACAGAGAGTTTTTGCGGTGCAGGATGGACTTCTTCAAAGCCCTCTCACAGACATTGTTATCAAGTGGCGCCCCCGGTTGCTGCAGAAACAGAGTAAGTCTGATCCAGTATTTGAGTAGGTAAGATATCGCCGTGTCCAAACCGGAGTTCGGCTCCACTCTCCTCTCGTCGAACTGAGCGGTAAGCCAGGTATGCAGTTTTTCCATCACGGGCCCGCTGTGCTCCTGATGGAAGTGCAGGCGCTGTTCAGAGGACATGCCCTGCACCCGCGCTACTTCGTCGTTCCCGTAGACATCGCCCAGACTTTCTAATACGAACCGGCACTCCTGCGGAAAGTTAGCCGTCACCTCCACAAAGCGGCGACGAGCATGTGCGAGACAATGACCTACAATGATTTCCAACTTCTCGGGTAATTTGGGTAGATTGCGCGATAGCGCGTCGCACATCTGGATCGGCGCGTCCAGACCCGCCGCTCTCTGCTTCAACACGTCGGCGAGATTCTCTCCGGCATGCTTGCGCCCCGTGAAATACAGCCCGATCCGACATCCTTCGTCGACGGTGGATACGATACCGGTGGTGAACACCCCCGTACGTTCCGCTGCAATATCCGCATCGCTCGCCGCGTCGCGGTTCAGTGACAACACGCGCATCGACGTATCGTCGTTATGCACTACATCGCCCTGGGCTGCCTGGCGGATCAACTCATCCATCGCGGGCTGGATCTGGACAGCGGTTTCCTTCACGATCTCGCACTGGGTCGCCGCCGGCAGCGGGATACCCAGATTTTCCTGTAAGCCTTCGAGGCGATTCCAGGGGAATCCGCTACCGTAGCGCAGCAGGGCGATCATGCTTGCCGCCGTCTCGTCATACTTCTTCTCACCTGCGCCTTCTGGCGCTGCTGCTGTAAATACATCCCCACACAGGTTGCACCTCAACTTCTCCAACTCATACACCGTTGCGGCGATGGGAGCCTGCCCGTGGATCCGT
>JAIQFL010000167.1 GCA_020073365.1 Terriglobia bacterium
ATCTGCTCCAGCGCCGTCTTCCTCCACTTCGCGATCTGGATGGGATGCACCTTGAACTGTGATCCCAACTGGCTGAGCGTCTTTTCGCCGCGGATCGCCTCGATCACCACCCGGGCTTTGAACTGCGCACTATGCTGTTTTCTCGTCGTCGTCATCGACCTCTCCTTGTCAACGACTCCGCCGAAAATCTTAGCTTATTGCCTGGTCTAAAATCCTGGGACCACTATACAGATGAACTATTATGCCGAGGGATGCGCGTACTTGCTTCATCGCCTCATGCAGTGGGAGTCGGGACGTTTCCCTGGGATCGAAGGAGCGAAATCGAAGTCCCGACTTCTTGAGCGCTGACATCAGTCTAACCATGCCTTCGTTTTGAATGTGGCTGCGGACCAAATACAGCGGCTGCTCGCGGTTAATTGGGGATGGTTGTGCAGTGATGATCTGAGTCTGATAGCTGATAATCTCCTGGGCGAGCTCTTCCGAATTCTGAAATGGCGAGTACCCGAACGTGTCTAGCATACCTAGCTCGTCAAACGCCTTTTCATCCTTGACATAGTTACGGTCTCGAGCAGGTTGGACCGGCACCCCAAGGCCAAGCGCATATCCGATTTCGAACAATACGTTGGAGTTGAGGGTCGTGACATCGGCGATCGTGCGCTGTGTGGATCGGAGAGCCTTGCAGATACCGCAGAATACTATTTGTCCCGGTATGCTCAGATCGCGCCATGTAATCCAGCCCTGTCCTGGATGTGCCTGACGCATGCGTTTGATCGCAGTTTCGACTGTGTCCGCAATGAACGGCGGCTCGGACGGGTACACGGCAAACCCATCCGTGGGATGCAGGTTCTCAAAACTCTGGTCACATGCTCCGGCCGCATATTCGCAGTACTGGGGCGGCGATGGAGGAAGCATCGGAAAGGTGGTTTGGACGGGCATGATGTCCGTATTGTAACCTGCGGTCAGGAACAGGCGAGCGCCCAAGTCGCCTTCTTGCGCCGGGCCGGATGTTGATTCCATTGCCGAAGGCGGGTCCGGGGGACCCGCGTGGACCAGGTCGTGGACCAGGGGGTCAGCCCTGGGGTCAGCCCTGGGGTCCGCCCCACAAACTTGGCTACGCTTCCTTGATCCAAACGACGGACGTGGCCGGACGAAGAGGGGTCCCGGCCGCAACCGGAGCGGGCGCCGGCTCGCGATTCGTGCGCGCGTAGTTGGGGATCGCCATCATGGGACTACCGTCGGCGAATTTGCCTTTGATCACCATCACTCCACCCAAGAGATCTCCCTTCCACTCGGTGGTCAGGGCAGAGCCGGGACTGAGAGCCTTGTCAGTGATCTCCTGATCGGCTTTCTCGAAGTTATAAACCAGCGGGCCATATCGCAGGGCCACTTTATTCCGGGTGGACTCGATTTTTTCGTCGGCTTTCACGCGCTGGACCTTCAGAGGAAGAACCAGGTCGATCCTGTCGCCGGCTTTCCAGGCGCGCGTGATCACGGCGTAGCCCTTGTCTATGGTGGGCTTCACTGGCGACCCGTTGACCGCAAGGGAAGTGATGCCATTGGCATCGGGCGTCCCCTGGTAGAGCCTGCTGACGTTGCGGTTGGGCACGCGGATCCGCACGCTGAAGGTCTTGTGAGCCTTGGGATTGACAGTGATCGAGACCTTGCCGTTCCAGGGATAGTCGGTGGCCTGCACCATCTGCACATCGGTGCCACCGGCATTCTCCACTGTAATGGTGCTTCCGATGAAGAGGTTGACGTAGACGCCGTCGGCGCTCTTGGCATACACCCAGGTGGGGAGCATGAGCAGGGTCCTGGAGATGTTGCCCACACAGCACGGGCAGACGTCCCAGGGGCTGCGAGGCGAACGCTCATCCAAAGGATTCCTGTAATAGAAATTCCTGCCTGCCAAATCCGTCGCGCCCATCAGGGCGTTGTACATCGATTCTTCGTACAGGTCCACGTACCTGGCGTCGTGGTAAGCCAGGTTCATCTTCCACTGGAAGAAAATTTCGCCGCACGTGGAGCAGGCTTCGCAATAGGCGCCGTTTCTCAGCGAGTAGTTTGGACCGAAGCCCTCCGAGGTCTCGCCGCTCCCTACCCCGCCGGTGACGTAGTATTTCTTGTTGATCAGGTTATCCCACAGCGACTTCACGGCACTCTGATAGTCGGGGTCATGAGTCTCCACGGCAACATCGGCCATGCCCGAGTAAGTGTAGACCGCGCGCACGGCATGACCGACTGCCTCATACTGCTGCACGACGGGCAGATGGCTCTGGTCGTATTCGGACCTGTCGCGATCGGGATTGACGGCGGCGGTGTAGCGGCAGTCCAGGAGGAACCTGGCCAGGTCGATATACTTCTGGCCTCTGCCGCCGCTTTCCATGTCGTTCACGAAACGGCCGAACCGCACCAGCCCTTGCTCCATTTGCTGGTGGCCGTCGTACCACGGCTTCTTGGGAGCGGGGCCGAGGTTGTTGGACCAGCAATCGGCCAGCTTCTTGGCCGCATTGTACAACCGGGCGTCCTTCTTGTTGGTCATCAGGTAATGGTTGATGGCCGATTCCAGGAAATAGCCGGCGGTATAGCCTTCGTGATCGCCGCGATGCGCCGGATCCCAATGCTTGAAGGAACTCGTATCGACGACTCCTCCGCGTCCCCCCGCCCTCGGCAGAGAGAAAGCCGTCTGCAGGTAGCCATCCGGTTCCTGGGCCGCCAGGATCTTGGGAATCCAATCCTCCAGGGTGGCCCTCATCTTCTCGTGAGCTTTGAGGATCTCGGGATCGCCCTGGGGATCGATCATGAGTGCAATACTCATGGCCTCCACAGTCTGGTGGACCCAGGCATTCGAGAACACGTAGCCTTTGTGATTTCCATGCGGTTCGCCGCGCAGGGCCTTGCCCGCTTCGACGAAGTTATCGATGCCCCCATCGCCGCGGCCCGCCGGTATGTCCGTGCGGTTCATCTGGTCGACGCAATAAGGAATCCAACTCACCATCAGGGCCTTTGCCCTGGCATTCCAAAGCGGACTGTCGATCTTGAAGTTCTTGGTATAGACCGCGTCCAATTGTTTCGTGGGAGGCGGCGTCTCTACAGAGACATTCAAGGTGGAGGAAGCCGTCGTCTGACCGTTATCGACCGTCAGCTTCAAAACATAGGCACCCGGAGTGGTAAAGGTCGCGGTTGTGACCAAGGCCTTGGGGTCCGCGAAGGTGACGGCTCCGGGGCCGGAGTCTTTGCTCCAGGTGGCGGTGGTGGCAGGGCCGGTGGCGGGGGGCGGCGGAGGCGGGGCACCGCGGCCGGCGCGAACGGGACGCGGCGGGTCTCCATATCCGGCCCATCCCCGCAGATACGTCTTGCCGGGCAGCACGGTCACCCGATCGATGCCGGCAATTCCGTTGAGCGGCGCATCCTCCGCGGCCAGGGCGCGGGACGCGATGGCACTCTGGATGACGGGGGTCAGCGCCACCGATGCCGCCGCCGTCTTGCCCGCTCTGCGGAGCATTTCACGGCGGCTCATGTTGGATTTCGTCAGATTGTCGCTCAAGGGTCTCACCTCCACGCATTCAGAATATGGCGCCGCGCACGCCTGGCATAACAGTCCAAGGCCACAGGGCTGAGGGTATGGCGTCTTTATTCTCGCCCACCAAGGGTCCCGCCGCAAGCCAGCGAAGACCACGCGAGCGGGCGGGGATCTGATCCCCAAGCGGTTGCGGAAGGCAACACCGAACGGGTGGCGGCCGAACCGGCTTGGTCCGACAGCGGGGTGGCGCGCCGGCTTAGTACGGTACAACGACCGTACCCCCAGTACTGTCTATCGAGGCTGTCGCAAACGAGACTGTTGTTATGGACGCCGAATACATTACACGTGGGGAACTCCTTCTTCAGTACTTCTCCGCCGTGGAAGAGCTGGAAGGTGAGGATGGAAGGCTGAAGGGCAATCAGGGCGCAGTTCTCCACCCACACGAGCGGAAAGGCCCCCGAGAGGACGGCGAACTGACCGTATCGAGCTTGAGTGCGCTATGAACAACTCACGAGGCCCAGGCGACACCAGAGTACCGAAGGAGGGAGGTGGCCTTCTAGAGTACGTGAATCCGGCTGACGTGAACCAACGCAGCCACCCGCGCTATCCTCTCGATCTGGAAGTGGGCTACGCGATCTCGCGCGGACGGAGAAGCGCGATCGCGGGTCACGGCCGCGCGATCGATTTGAGCAGCTCCGGGGTCCGCTTCATAGCGGACGCACCCCTGCCGACCAGCCTTCCTATTACGGTCTCGATCATGTGGCCGCGACTGGTTGCGTCGGGCGTCGGCCTGCAACTCGTCGCGACAGGCAAGATCGTTCGGACCCGAGAGGTCGAGACGGCGGTTCAAATCACGCGGTACGAGTTCCGCATGCGAGTTGGGCCAGTCACCGATCTCCAGTGACGATGCCGGCTTACGGTCGTGCCGGCGTGTTTTGTCCCGGGACAAAACGCACGCATGAGGCCCGGCCCAGAGGGCACACGGGCCGGCTGAAACCGATCGCGGCGCGGCTTTGGCGCCTTCCCCTGACCTGAAGACTTCCGTCCAAAAGTTCCGGTACCGAACATGGTACCCCTCAGACTCGACGGATCGACAAGTTGGCGGCACAATCAAGCAATGGAGGGCCTATGATGACATGGCCTGGACATTCTACGGCATCTGAACCATTGCCGAGGACTCTTCGATACTGCAAGAGCTGCCAGAAGCACACCCCGCACGAACTACGGACAGGCGCCGGCGTAGTGGCCGTGATTTGCGTGCCTTGCCTCGAACGTGCACTGAACTACGAGCTGGACCGGGACTAAGTTCGATAGGCTGCGGGAGTACGGCTGCACGGCGCGCTCGGAGCGGGAACGCATCTACCGGGGGCCGGTCCTCACTCGCATCGCAGCGCCGCCATCGGCTCCACGCGCGCCGCGCGCCGGGCGGGGAAGTAACTCGCCATCGCCGCCATCCCCAACAGAACGCCACCAGCGCCCGCGAAGGTGCCGACGTCATGGGCTCCGGTCTCATATAATAACGTCGCCAGATACGTCGTAAGCCCGTATCCGCCGGCCAGCCCCAGGGCCACTCCAACCATCCCCAGCCGCAGCCCCCGGCCCACCACGGTCCTCTGTACCGACCCGGGAGCTGCCCCCAGGGCCAGCCGCACTCCGATCTCGTGGGTGCTCTGGCTGACGGCGTAGGCGATGACACCGTAGACCCCCAGTGCTGCCAGCAGGGTGGCGAGCGCCGCGAAGAATCCCAGCAGCGCCAATTCCAGACGCTGCGACCCCGTGGCTTTAGCCAGCCGGGCGTCCATGGTGGAAACGTCGAAGATCGGGAGGTCCGGGTCGATCGCATGGATCTGCTGCCGCACGGCGGCCGCCAGCAACTCGGGCGCCACGTGGGACCGGATGGCGAGCCCGATTACACGAGTCGGATGTTGCGCAAAGGGCAGATACAATTCCGGTTCGGGCTCCCGTTCCGGTCCCATGTGGCGCACGTCGCCCACCATCCCCACCACCGTGATCCAGGGCCGCGGGCTGTCGCTCATCCCCACCTGCAAATGCCGTCCGATCGGGCTCTGCCCCCCGTAAAATCGGCGCGCAAATGCCCGGTTCACCATCGCCACGGGTGGCGCCCCGGGCGCGTCGGCATCCTCGACGCCGCGGCCCGCCAGCAGCGGAATCCCCAGAGTGGACAGGTAGTCCGGAGTCACCTCCAGGATGGCGGCCGCCGGCCGCTGGGCATTCGACGGGGTGCGATCCGGGAGAGAAGAGACAGACCACGGAAAACGATGGTCTGTCCCACTGGCCTCGAAATAGAGCGTGGAGCCAAGATTGTAGTTGGTGAGCGGCAGGGAGTTGGCGATTGCGGCGCGGTCCACTCCTGGCAGCGATCGGGCGCGTTCCAGCAGCGCGCGGCCAAACGCGGCGGCTTGGTCGTCACCCTGGTACCGCTGGTTTTCGAGACGCATCCGCAACGTGAGCACGCGGCCCGCATCGAACCCCATGGGGACTGCGAGCAGCTTCTGCATGCTGCGGAGCAGCAGTCCCGCTCCCAGCAGCAGGACCAACGCCAACGCCACTTCGCCCACCACCAGGGCCGATCGCAATCCGCCGCGCCATCCGCGCGCCACGCCGCGGCTGCTGCCTTTCATGGCTTGCTGCAGACTGAGGCGCGATGCCGCCAGCGACGGCGCCAGTCCGGCAAGCAGACCCGAGAGCAGGGTGACGCTCGCGGCGAACAGCAAGACTGTGGGATTCACCTGGACCGCATCCGGCGCGGGCAATCGCAGGGCCTCCGTGGTCCGCATCTCCCGCACCAGCCAGAATGCGCCCACCACTCCGAGAACGCCGCCGGCCAAGGCCACCATCAGGCTCTCGCCAAGCAATAAGCGCGCCAGCCGCATCCGGCCGGCCCCCAGAGCCGCCCGCAGAGCCAGTTCGCCGGTGCGCGCCGACGCCCGCGCAAGCTGTAAACCCACCACGTTGGCGCAGATCAACAGCAACACCAGGGTCACCGCTCCCCAAAGAACCAGCAGGGGACGCCGCACCGGGCCCGAAAGCTGCCGCGCCAGCGGCGTCAACTCGATGCGGCTCGATTCGACGATCGGCGTGAAAAAGGTGGGCATATCCGGCCGATGCCGCCGCTCAATGGCGGCCACGTCCGCCTTGACTTGCGCAGGCGGCAGGCCTTCCCGGACCCGCCCGATCACGTGCAGCAGACCCATACTCTGCGCGTTCCACTCCGGCGCGCCGGAATAGCCGCCGGTCACCAGCAGTTCCGGCCGCAAGCCGCCGGGGAAAAGAAAGTTGCGCGGCAGGATCCCGACCATGGTGTACGGCACGTCGTTGAGCGCCACCGTGCGACCTATGCAATTCGGGTTGCCGCCGAAGTGTCGCTGCCACAGGGCGTATCCGAGCAGCACAAACCGGGTATTGCCTGGCCGATCCTGCGACTCGTCGAAATCGCGGCCCACCATCGGCTCCACACCCAGGACGCGCAGGAAATCGGCGTTGACGGTGGCGGCGACGACCAGTTCCGGCTCGCCCGCGCGCGTCAGATTGAACTGTTGATCGTTCCACGCGGCCAGCCCCGAGAAGGCGTGGTTCTCCGTCCGCCACGCGGCGAATTCGGGCGTCAGCACGGGGCCTTCGGGCATCTTGGGAGAGGGCCGCGTGACCCACACCAGGCGGTCCGGCCGGGCATAGGGCAGCGGCCGCAGCAGCACCGCCTCGATCGCGCTGAAGAGGGCCGTGGTGGCGCCGATGCCCAGGGCCAGGGTCAGGACCGCCACCGCCGTGAACCCCGGACTCTTGCGCAGCGCTCGCGCGGCGTGATGCAGGTCCTGTTGCAGCCGTTCGAGCGTCTGCCAACCCCACATCTGCCGCGTCACTTCGCGGATGAGGGCGTCACTGCCCCACTCGCGGCGAACGCTTCGCAACGCATCTTCGGGCGACTCTCCCCGGTCGATGCGATCCTGGCAGGCCATAGCGCGGTGGGCCGCCAGCTCGGCATCCAGATCCGCTTCCTGCCGCCGGCCACCAAACCAGTACCGATGTCGCATGCCACCTCCTGGATGTAGGTATTCTACATCCCAGGCATGTAGACGGTCTATGGCGTTGACTGGTTAGCTTTCGGAAGGGTTGACAGGCGAAAGCACCTGCCCCACATTGTCAGCGAGTCATGGCGTACGTAATATAGTTCACGCCGATGCGAATCCCCAGGGCCGAGAACTTTTGCGGATAGCGCGGATTGTCCGCGTGCTCCCAGGAATCCCCCAGGTCCATGTTGTGGCAGATGGCCACCATCAAGCGGCCTGTGTCATCGTAGATCCCGCGCCAGTGGGCGCCCAGGCCGCCGTTGTCGTAGCCGACGCTGCTGTAGGTCGGGCACTTTTCGCAGATGCTCCGGGTCTGGATGTACTGGGCGCCGGGCACCTGGTACCGGTCGTCGAGGTCGAACACCGTGTGGAAGATCGCCTCCGAATTCGGGAGGTCCACGATCTGCTTGTCGGGGAACACCTTGTTCATGGTCGTGATGAAGATGTTCCACTCATCCATCCCATGGAAGTCGTCGCACATGAAAAATCCGCCACGCAACAGAAATTCCCGGAACATCGCGATCTGGGGGGGAGTCAGCTCCCAGTGGCCCACCTCCACGGCATACAGCCACGGGTAGTTGAAGACATCGTCGGTTTCGTCGTCCAGGTTGATGGGCTGTTCGGCCGACCGGGTCTGGATGCGCGTCAAGCGCCGGATGGCCTCCGAGAGGTGCCGGTCGGAGCGGGGATAGTCGATGGTCCAGTTGGTGTGGCCTTCCCGCCAGTCGAAGCCCGAGCTATGCGTGGATTGCCAATCGATGCGGAGGCTGCTGCTCGGATACATGAGCCGCGCGAAGGTCCATTCCCCGGGCACCAGATAGTCCTTCGGCAAAGGATAATCGTTGTACTCCCAGGCGGGATACTCGCGGAAGGGCCGCTGCGCAAACAGGGTACACACCAGGACACCACAGCCTATCGCCGAAAGAAAAACCGAAGCGCGCACCATGTACTTCCAGTATAGACAGTGGGAGGAGGCTCTGCCGACGCTCCGGGCAACGGAGGAGAGACGCCAAGCGCCGGCACGAGTGCCGGTGCGGCAAGCAGAGTGCCTGCATTACGAATCGCAAAAATCCTTGCGTGGCGCGACGATTTCAAGCGGGTTTCTCCTGGAGCGCATTGATCTGCTTGAGGCTGGTTCGCGCCGAAGTCAGGATGGCGAGCAGCATCGTTCGAGCCTCCGGTGCGACGTTATAGCGATGTGTGCCGGCTACTTTGTGGATGATCCCGTGAGCCCGTAGCATCCGGAGTTTCCGGCTGATGGCCGCTGAGCGCCGGCGCTTTTCCTGCTGCGTCGCCGCCGGTTCGCCATACAGGATGGCCTGCAGATCACGGTTACGGATGCCATGAATCAGCAAATCACCATGGTTGATGGCCTCCAACAAGCGCCGGTCCTCACTGAAGGCGGTCGAATCCGGAAAGCGTCCCCAGAATCTCTTCTCGGTATTCTTCGATAAACTGTTGTATGGCGTTCTCCTGTGCCGGTGAATTGGATACTCAACGACACGATTTTACAAAAGGAGAACGCCCTACCTGCACACCATCAGCTTGCGGAAGCCGCGCTGTGCCACCTCTTTTCTTCCACACGACTGCTAGAATAGAGTTATGGCGCATACGCCATCTACGTCTCGTCCTGGGCTCTTCGGCTCCGATTAGTCCCCAGCCGCTCGTCGCGGTACGCGCCGTTCCCTCTGGAGCGCGGTGCGCTGGTCCTCAACTCAACAACTGAATAGGAGCTTCCCATGGCTAAAACTCTGGAACAGGTCCGTACGGATCTTCCCGACCTGATCGGCCCCGTGCCCGGGCCTCGCGCGCGTGCCGTCATGGAACGCGACGCCCGCTACGTTTCCCCGTCGTATACCCGCGGTTATCCGCTGGTGGTGGATCGCGGCGAAGGCGCGATGGTACAGGATGTAGACGGCAACCGTTTTCTCGATTTCAACGCCGGCATCGCCGTGGTGGCGACCGGCCACTGCCATCCCCGCGTGGTAAAGGCGATCCAGCAACAGGCCGGCCGGCTGATCCACATGTCGGGGACGGATTTCTATTACGAAGAGATGGTGGCGCTGGCGGAAAAGCTGTCCGAGATTGCACCCGGTGCTGTCCCGCGCCGCGTTTCGTTCGGCAACTCGGGCGCCGAGGCGGTGGAAGGCGCCATCAAACTGGCCCGCTGGGTCACCGGCCGCGACAAGATCATCGCCTTCTTCGGCAGCTTTCATGGCCGCACCCTGGGCGCGCTTTCGCTCACCGCCCGCAAGGCGGTGCAGCGCAGCGGCTTCGGCCCGCTGATCCCGGGCGTGGTGCACGCGCCCTATCCCAACTGCTACCGCTGCCCGTTCGGCAAGGAGCCGGATAACTGCGCGGTGGAATGCGTGAAACACATCGAGGACACCTTGCTGAAGACCATCGCGCCGGCCGAGGAGACGGCGGCCATCGTGGTGGAACCGGTGCAGGGCGAGGGCGGGTACGTGGTTCCGCCGAGGAAGTTCTTCGATGAGCTGGCGCGCGTGGCCGGGCAGAACGGCATTCTGCTGGTTTTCGATGAAGTGCAATCCGGGATGGGGCGCACGGGCAAGATGTGGGCGGCCCAGCATTTCGACGCGGTGCCCGACATCTTGGCGGTGGCCAAAGGAATCGCCAGCGGAATGCCGCTGGGCGCCACCGTGGCGCGCGCCGACCTGATGACCTGGCCTCAGGGAGCCCACGCTTCCACCTTCGGAGGCAACCCGGTTTCCTGCGCGGCAGCCCTGGTGACCATCAAGCTGCTGGAGGAAGGGTTGATGGCCAACGCCGAACGCATGGGCACTTACCTGATGGCTCGCATGTGGCACTGGCCGGCGAAATTCCCCAATGTCGGAGATGTGCGGGGGCTGGGGCTCATGATCGGCATCGAACTGGTGCGCGACCAGCAGACCAAGGAGAAGGCGCCCGAGATTCGCGACCGGGTGGTGCAACTGGCGTTCGAGCGCGGCCTTCTGGTGCTGGGCGCGGGGGACAACACCATCCGGCTGTGCCCGCCGCTGGTGGTCACGCTCGACCAGTGCGAATTCGCGCTTGATACGCTGGAAGAGTGTCTGAGAGCGGCAACGGCAAACGGCTGAGGATCCTCGACGTCGGCTGCGGGATTCACAAGCAGCCCGGTTCCATCGGAATCGACCGGAATCCCGCCAGCCGCGCCGATGTTTTGGCCGACCTGGACCGTTTTCCCTACCCCTTCGCCGACGGCAGCTTCGACCGCCTCACGGCCATCCATGTCATCGAGCACGTGGACGACGTGATCCGCACCATGGAGGAGTTCCATCGCCTGGTGCGCGCGGGCGGCACCGTGCGGATCGAAACACCGCACTACACGGATTTCAGCTCGTTCTGCGACCCCACCCACAAAAGCCACCTGAACAGCTTCAGCTTCCGTTATTTCGGCGAGAACCACGGCGGCTTCGGCTATTACTCCAAGGTAAGATTTCGTGAGATTTCCGTCCACCTGAAGCTACTGGCTTTCTGGAGGTGGCTGGGGTTCCAGTTCCTGGTGAACCGGTTCCCGCGCTACCGGCGATTTTGGGAATACTACCTCTGCTACGTGGTACGGGGAAAGGTGATGGAGTTCGAGTTCGAAGTGCTGAAGTGATCGGTCTACTCTACCGCGCGGCGGACGCGCTTCGGCGCCGCTCGCTCGGAAACGACCATGGCCGCATGGGGGAAGATCTGGCGCATCGTTACCTGCGGGGTCACGGGTGCACCGTGGTGGCGCGGAACTATCGGACGCGGTCGGGGTCGGGCGAAATCGATCTGGTTGCGTGGCACGGCAAGACCCTGGTGTTCGTCGAAGTGAAGACCCGCGCCAGCACCGAATTCGGCGAACCGGACCGCGCCGTGGACGCCGAAAAGCAGGCCAATCTGGAACGCGCCGCGCGCGACTATGCCCGGCGCGCGAACATCGACAGGGAGAAGACGCGCTTCGATATCGTGAGCGTGGTGCTCGGGAGGCCACCGCGGATCGAATGGATCCAGGGTGCGTTTCGGTAGCGCCGGCGCGGCGCACACGCTTTTCGCTTATATTGGGAATTCATGCTGCGTTTGGCCGCGGGAATCCTGCTGGCGACGGCCTTGTGGGCGGCCGGCCGGGACACCGTCCTCTTCGACACCGATTCGGGCCTGTTCGGCGATGACGGAGCCGCGCTGGTGATGCTGCTGCGCAGTCCTGCCCAGGTGACGGTTGCGGGCATCACGGTGGTGCCGGGCAATGTGTGGGCGGCGCAGGGCGCCGAGTACATGCTGCACATCCTCGACCTTTTGCAGCGGCCGCAGATTCAGGTGTACACGGGCGCCAGGACTCCTTTAGTCCACACCGCCGCGATGGCGCACGAGGCCGGGCGGCGCTGGGGAAAACTGGAATTCATGGGGGCCTTTGCCGACAATCCCGCCGACGTGAAACCGGCCCCCGGAGCGAAGCTCAGCCTGCGCAGGCCGCATCATGAAGGCGCGGTGGAGTTTCTGATCTCGGAGATCGAGCGGCATCCCGGCGAAGTCACCATCCTGGCCATAGGGCCCATGACTAACATCGCGCTGGCATTGCGCCTGCGGCCGGAGATCGAGACCAGGATCAAGCGCATCGTCTTCATGGGAGGCAATGTCCAGGTGGCGGGGAATGCCTCGGCCTCGGCGGAGTTCAACTTCTGGTTCGACCCGGAAGCCGCGCGTATCGTGCTGCGCTCGCGCATCCCACAGAAGCTGATGTTCGGACTGGATATCTGTCATACGGCTGTCCTCCGGAAGGCCGAATTCGACCGGATCGTGGCGGTCCGCACACCCATCACCGACCTGTTTCGCGAGGACCTGGGCAACCGCTACCCCGGCTTCCTGAAGCATCCCGAAGCCACGGGTTATATGTGGGACTCGCTGGCGGCGGCCTACCTGCTGGACCCCGGGTTCGTGACCAAATCGGAGACCCGTTATCTGGACGTGCTGACCGTGTGGGGCCGGTTCTACGGCTCGACCGTGCCGCTGGACCGCCGCAGCGTGCCCGACGCCACTCCCGTGACCGTCATGCAGGAGTTGAACTTCAAGCGCCTGTTCGGCCTGTATCACGACCGCCTGACACGCCAGGATTGACGCTGTGGAGATCGTAACGGTAACGAGCGGGCCGCAGTTGGAACAGGTGCGCGGCCTGTTCGAAGAATACTGGACGTCGTTCGGCTTCACCCCGTGCTTCCAGAACTTCGGCGAAGAAGTATCGGGGCTGCCGGGCAAGTACGCTCCGCCGGGCGGGCGTTTGGCAATGGCGCTGATGGAAGGCGAACCGGCGGGGTGCGCGGCGCTGCGGCAAGTGGATGTGGAGCGGTGTGAGGCTAAGCGGCTTTACGTGCGGCCGAAGTTCCGCGGCTGCGGGTTGGGCCGCGCGCTGTTGGATTGGGTGATCGGTGAAGCGCGGGGCATGGGCTATCGCGAGATGGTGGCCGACACCATGCCGGTGATGGCCCAGGCCCTCGAAATGTATGGGCGCATGGGGTTCGAGCGGACCGATGCGTATGCGGAGAACCCCACGCCGGGAGCTATTTTCTTGCGGCTGCGGCTGTAGGAGAGGCGCAGAGTGCCTGGCAGAACGGACAGGCGGAACCGCCTGTCCCACTAGATCACCAGACAGCGCAGTATCAGATATGGTAGGGGCGGCGCGACTCGAACGCGCTACCTACGGCTTAGAAGGCCGTTGCTCTATCCAGATGAGCTACGCCCCCATGAGCTTCATTTTCGCATAGGTTTTTGAGCTACTGGCCAGGCCAAACTGTCCCACCAGTTTTGCTAGAACCAGCGGCTCATGATCACCTTTTGCTCGGTGTAGAAGGCGATGGCGTCTTTGCCGTGCGCGTGCAGGTCGCCGAAGAAGGAGTTCTTCCAGCCGGCGAAGGGAAAGAAGGCCATCGGTGCGGCCACGCCGACGTTGATCCCGACCATCCCGACTTCGCATCGCGAGGAGTATTCGCGCGCGGACTTACCGCTGCTGGTGAAAATCGCGGTCGCATTGCCGAAGGGGGAGCGGTTCACCAGGTTGATGGCATCATCCAAGGTCTCGACGCGCATCACGGAAAGCACCGGGCCGAAGATCTCCTCGCGCGCGATAGTCATCTCGGGGGTCACGTGGTCGAAGATGGTGGGGCCCAGGAAGAATCCACCGTGCGCCCCGCGATTCTGGCGGCCGTCCACCAGCGGTGTGGCGCCCTCGGCAACGCCTTTTTCGACGTAGCCCTCGACGCGCTTGCAATGGTCCGCCGTCACCAGCGGGCCCATTTCCACTCCCTTCTGCGAGCCGTCGCCAACCGCCAGCGACCTGGTGCGCTTCACCAGCAGATCGAGGAGCGGGCCGGCGGCATCGCCCACGGGAACCAGCACGCTGCCCGCGAGGCAGCGTTCGCCCGCAGCGCCGAACGCGGAGCCGATAATGGCTTCCACAGTTTTCGGCATGTCGGCATCGGGCATCACGATCAGGTGATTCTTGGCCCCACCCAACGCCTGCACGCGCTTGCCCTGCGCGGCCGCGGTCGCGTAGATGTACTTAGCCACCGGAGTGGACCCGACAAACGAAACGGCCTTCACCAACGGGTGACGGAGCAGCGCATCGACCGCCTCCTTACCGCCGTGGATCAGGTTCATGACGCCGGGCGGCAGTCCGGCATCGTGCAACAGTTCAACGGCGCGGGTGGGAGTGAGCGGCACCTTCTCCGATGGCTTAAGGACGAACGTGTTGCCGCAGGCGATAGCGAAGGGGTGCATCCACATGGGCACCATGGCGGGGAAATTGAACGGCGTGATTCCCACGCAGACACCGATGGGCTGGCGAATGGTCTTGCAGTCGATGCCGCCAGCTATGTCGTTGAGCGAATCGCCCATCATCAGGCTGGGCATGCCGCACGCCACTTCTACCATCTGGATCATGCGGCGCACTTCGGCCTTGGCGTCCTCCGCGGTCTTGCCGTTTTCCTGCGTCAGGATGCTCGCGACGTCGTCGGCGTACTTGTCGAGCAGCGTCTTATAGCGATAGAGCACCTGGACGCGATCCACCACCGGCACCTCGCGCCATTTGAGGAAGGCCTCGTGGGCGGCGCGGACGGCGCGGTCCACGTCGGCTTCGGCGGCGTATGGCACCTCGGCCAAAACCGCGCCAGTGGCGGGATTCGTCACGGCCTGCATGGTGCGGCCCTCGGGCTTCTCCCAGGAGCCGTTGATATAAAACGAAACAGTTTCCACTTTTGATTCGGTAGCGATCATCCTTCACCTTCCCATTCCGGCACGCAGGCGGAAGCGCCTGCGCCACCTCGCATCAAGACTACGTACACCGCGCCCGAGACGCCGAAACCGACGAACCAGGCGTAGTCATATAATAAGCGCAGCGGCGGGACCACCAGGCCCAACAACGCCACCACGATCCCCGCAACCAGCGCGGCCACGGCCCGCATGTTGACGCCGTGGTCGTATTCGTATGCGCCGTTGCGGCAGTACAAATCGTCCACCTTTAACTGCGTCCGGCGGATCAGAAAATAGTCCGCGATCATGACGCCGGCAATCGGCCCGAGCAGGCCCGAATAGCCCACCAGCCAGCCGAAGATGTACGAACTGAAATCGCTCAGCAGCTTCCAGGGCATCATGGCGATCCCCACCACGCCGGTGATCAGGCCGCCGGTGCGGAACGAGATGAGCCGCGGATTGAGATTGGAAAAATCGTTGGATGGCGAGACCACGTTGGCCGCCACGTTGGTATTGAGCGTGGCGATGAGCAGTGCGACCAGCGCGATGAAAGCCACCACGGGTTGGTTGAACTTGCCGAGCAGCGTTACCGGATCCCAGATGGCTTGGCCGAACAGCACCACCGACGCCGAGGTCACCGCCACCCCGATGAACGAATACAGCGTCATGGCCGTGGGCAGACCCAATGCCTGCCCCAGGGCTTGCGCTTTCTGGGATTTCGCATAGCGCGTGAAATCCGGGATGTTCAAGGCGACGGTGGCCCAGAATCCCACCATACCCGTCAGGGACGGGATGAAGAAACGCACAAACTCGGCGGTAGTCTGGAACTTGCTGGGCGATCGCAGAACGGGGCCGAAGCCTCCGGCCTTGCCGGTGATCCACCACAGCAGCAGCAACCCGATCCCCAGCATGAAGGGCGCGCCGATGCCTTCCAGGAACTTGATGGTATCAATGCCCCGCCAGATCACCGCGATGTTCAGCGCCCAGAACGCGAAGAAGCAGACCCAGATGCCGCCGGCGATTCCAGCGGCCGCGGGCCACATGATCTTCAGCATCGAATAGATGGCCTGGCCGCCGATCCAGGTCTGAATCCCGAACCAGCCGCAGGCCACCAGCGCGCGCAGTACAGCCGGGATATTGGCGCCGCGCACGCCGAAGGAAGCGCGCACGAGCACCGGAAACGGAATGCCATATCTGGCCCCGGCGTGCGCATTCAGCAGCATGGGGACGAGCACGATCAGATTGCCCAGCAGGATGGTGGCGATGGCTTGCCACCAACTCATGCCGCCGGCGATCAACCCCGAGGCCAGCATGTAGGTGGGGATGCAAACGGACATCGCCACCCACAACGAAGCGTAGTTGTAGAGGCCCCAGGTGCGCCGGCTTTGGGGGATGGGGGCCAGGTCTTGGTTGTAGAGCGCGGGGTCGTGGGGCTGGGTCATGGGCGGTGGCCTGGAGCTATGATTTCCAGGCGCCTCCGTGGGCTTTACGCTTGACGTAGTGGCCGCGGCCGGCGTCGCCGAGGAACCTGCCGCGATCCACGATCACTTCGCCGCGCGACAGCACGGTGCGCGCGTTGCCCATCACCTCGAAGCCCTCGAACATGGAGTAATCCACGCGCATATGATGCGTCTTCGCGCTGATGGTGTACAGGGCTTTGGGGTCCCAGATCACCAGGTCGGCATCGCAGGCCGGCCCAATCTCGCCCTTCTGGGGATACATGCCGAAAATGCGGGCGGGTGCGGTGGAGGTCAGCTCCACGAAGCGAGTGAGCGACAGTTTACCGGCATTCACTCCGTGATGGTAGATCAACTGGAGGCGGTTTTCGATGCCGGGCCCGCCATTGGGAATCTTGGTGAAATCGTCCTTGCCGAGAACCTTCTGGTCCTCGAAACAGAAGGGGCAATGGTCGGTGGAGACCACTTGCAGGTGGTCGTCCTTCAGACCGTCCCACAGTTTCGGGAGGTTCTCTTTGGTCCGCAGCGGCGGGGTGAAGACGTACTTGGCGCCTTCGAAATTGGGCCGCTCCAGCTCCTCAATGGAGAGCAGCAGGTATTGCGGGCAGGTTTCGGCGAAGACCGGGAGGCCGCGGTCACGGGCTTCACGCACCTGGTTCAGCGCGTCCTCCGAGGAAAGGTGAACGATATATACCGGCGCGCCCGCCATTTCCGCCATGGCGATGGCGCGGTGCACGGCTTCGGCTTCAGCGAGTGTCGGGCGGGTGAGCGCGTGGTAAATCGGAGCGGTCTTGCCTTCGGCCAGCGCGCGCGCGATGATGACGTCGATGACGCTGCCGTTTTCGGCGTGCATGCAGATGAGCGCGCCGTTCTTGGCGGTCCGCGAAAGCGCCTTGAAGATGGTCGCGTCATCCACCATCAAAACGTTGGGATAGGCCATGAACAGCTTGAAGCTGGCCACCCCTTCTCTGACCATCTCGTCCATGTCCTCGAGCCCGCAAGAGCCGAGATCGGTAACGATCATATGCAGGCCATAGTCGATGCAGGCCCGTTCCTCGGCTTTTTTCCACCAGGTGTCAAGGGCGTCGCGCATGCGCGTACCGCGGGGTTGGATGGCGAAGTCGACGATCGTGGTG
The DNA here is from genome assembly GCA_020073365.1 of Terriglobia bacterium. GTDB lineage: Bacteria > Acidobacteriota > Terriglobia > Bryobacterales > Bryobacteraceae > JAIQFL01. Next base: position 17,435 of record JAIQFL010000167.1, read on the forward strand.
GTGCCTCCGAAGGCGGCGGCGCGCGTGCCGGTTTCGAAGTCGTCGGCGGAGGTAGTGCCGCCAAACGGCATGTCCAGGTGGGTGTGGACGTCAATGCCGCCGGGCATTACGAACATGCCGGTGGCGTCGATCACCTTGTCGGCGAGGTGTTCCATGTTCCGCGGCGACACCTCAAAGATGTGCTCGCCTTCGATGAGGATGTTGGCTAAGCAAGTGCCGCGGCTGGTTGCCACAATGCCGTTACGGATGAGGGTGTTCGTGAGTGGCATGGGTTCTTTGCTCCCAGGTTTCCGGCGGGCGGCCGGTGTCTACCTGTTCCATGGTGATGCAGCTTTCTACCGGGCAAACCAGCCAGCAGAGATTACAGCCTACGCATTCGGCTTCGTCGATGCGGGGAATACGAACGGCCGGGGTGGCGCCGTTGGTGGGCTCGACCGAATCCAGTTTGGCGATCGGCGTGGTGGCGATACGGGCGCGGCTGCGGGCTTCGATGGCGGCGGGGGGCGCGTGGCCGTCCAGGTGAATGCACTGGTGCGCGCCATCCCAGCACGCGATATAGCAGAGGTCGCAACCGATGCACTTGTCGCGATTGATGCGCGCCACGATCTTGTAGTTCAGATCCAGGTGTTTCCATTCGGTCATCTTCGGCAGCGACAGCCCGCGGAAATCCTCGATGCCGTGGAAGCCCTTCTCATCCATCCAGTTGCTTAGGCCGTCGGCCATGTCTTCCACGATCCGATATCCGTAGTGCATGGCGGCGGTGCACACCTGCACCGTGCCGCAGCCCAGCAGGATAAACTCGGCCGCCTCGCGCCAGCCCGACACGCCGCCGATGCCCGAGATGGGCAGGTGGACCTCCGGGTCAGATGCGATCTGCTGCACCAGGTGCAGGGCGATAGGTTTCACCGCGGGTCCGCAATAGCCGCCGTGCGCCGAATAGCCGCCAACATTGGGGCGCGGCGTCAAAGTGTCGAGATCGATGCCGGTGATCGAGTTGATGGTGTTGATGGCCGAGAGCGCGTCCGCGCCACCGCGCCGGGCCGCGCGCGCCACCGCGCGGATATCGGTGATGTTGGGGGTGAGCTTGATGAGCACCGGGGTGCGCGCCGCCTCCCTCACCCACTCGGTGATCATGTAGGTGTACTCCGGCACCTGTCCCACGGCGCTCCCCATACCGCGCTCGCTCATGCCGTGCGGACAGCCGAAATTCAGCTCCAGCCCGTCGGCCCCGGCGTCTTCCGACCGCTTGACGATGTCGTGCCATACTTCGCGCTTGGAATCCACCATCAGGGAGGCGATGACGGCGTGTTTGGGGTAGCGCTTCTTGACCTCGGCGATTTCGCGAAGATTGACGTCGATGGGGCGGTCGCTGATGAGCTCGATGTTGTTCAGGCCCATCATGCGCTGGCCGTTCCAATCGGTCGAAGAGTAGCGCGAGGAGACGTTGACGATGGGCTCGCCGATGGTCTTCCAGACCGCCCCGCCCCAGCCGGCGTCGAACGCGCGCATGACCTGCTCGCCGCAGTTGGTAGGGGGGCCGGAGGCCAGCCAGAAGGGGTTGGGGCAGCGGATGCCTGCGAAGTTGGTGGTGAGATCAGCCATGGGTTGCCTCCATGGGCGGGAAGGATGGCTGGGCCACGATGGCCAGGGCGGCGCGCTTGCCGTCGGCGACGGCGTCCACTACTTCGCGTCCGCCGTTTACACAGTCGCCGCCGGCGTAGTATTTGGGGTTGGTGGTGCGCCCGGTGGGGCGGTCCACCACGATCGAGCCGCCTTTCAGCTCGATTCCACGGGCGGCGCTCAGCATGCCCATGAAGCGCGATTGCCCCAGCGCCGGAATCACCATGTCGCAGGCACATTCGAAATAGGAGCCCTCAACCGCCTCGGCCTTCCGCCGCCCGCTCAGATCGGGTAGGCCAAGCCGGGTCTCCGCAAACTTCACCGCCGCCGCGCGGCCATCTTGCCCCATGATCTCCACCGGCTGAGCCAGCCAGTGAAAGCGCACGCCCTCCACTTTCGAGCGATCGTACTCGAACGAGAAGGCCGGCATTTCCTTTTCGCTGCGGCGATAGAAGATGTGCACTTCCTCCGCGCCGAGCCGTTTGGAGGCGTTGGCTGCGTCGATGGCCGTATTGCCGCCGCCGATCACCACCACGCGCCGGCCCACCGCGAAATCCGGCGAAGTCTTGTAACGCTCGATGAAGCGCAAGGCGTCGATCACACCGCGGAGGTGTTCGCCCGGAATCCCCAGCCGCTCCATGGCGCCCAGCCCGACGCCCACAAAGACGAATGAGAACTCCTTCTCGAGGTCCTCCAGTTGCACGGTGTCGCCGATTTCGGCCTGGCGGAATTCCACGCCCAGGGAGCGGATGAGATCCACTTCGCGCAAGCTGTCGCTGGGACGCAGCTTGTACTCGGCCACGCCGTAGGTGTTCAATCCGCCAGGCAGAGGGCGGTTGTCGAAAACTGTGACGGGATAGCCGTGGCGGCGGAGCTCAGCGGCGCAGGAGAGGGAGGCGGGACCGCCTCCGATGCAGGCGATGCGTGGCAGAAGACCGCTCCCTGAGGCTGAGAGGCCGTGGAAGAATCGCCCGCTGGCGGGCGAGGCAGGCGGAACCGCCTGCCCCACCTCGGACGGTCGCGGCTCCGAAATGGGGACGGGGAGCGCGCGGGTGTTTGCGTAGAAGTGATCCATCGCGTAACGCTGGAGGCGGCCGATCTCGATGGGCTTCTTGTTGTACCCGTGCATCACGCAGGAGCCTTCGCACAACACGTCCACGGGGCAGACCCGCGAACAGCTCAGGCCCAGAATGTTGGCGTCAAAAATGGTGAGGGCGGAGCCGCGCAGGTTGCCGGTCGAGATCTTCTTGATGAAGCGCGGCACGTCGATGTGGGTGGGGCACGCTGCGGCGCACGGAGCATCGAAACAGAACAGGCAACGGTTGGCCTCGGCGATCGCGGACTGCGAATCGAGCGCCGGGTGCAATTCGGGAAAACGTTCGAGGTTTAGTGGAACCGGCAGCGCCGGAGGGCTCATCTGACGCCTCCAGCGACCATCGAGCCGCAGGCTGCCAGAGTCTTGTCGAGCAGACCGAGGAACTGATCCACGTCCGAGCGGCCCACGTTCATTGGCGGCGATATGCGCAGTACGTTGCCGAACATGCCGCCCCTGCCGATGAGCAGCCGGTTCTCGCGCGAGGCTTCCATGGCCATGGCGGTCTGGGCCGTGGCGGGGACCTTCGTCTGGCGGTCCTCCACCAGTTCGATGGCCTGCAACAGTCCCATGCCCCGCACGTCGCCGATGATCTCGTGCTTTCGCTTGAGTTCCTCCAGGCCTCCGCGGAGATACCCGCCCGTTTCGGTGCAATTGGTGAGCAGGTTCTGCTCGTCGATGAAATCGAGTACGGCCTTGGCCTGGGTGGTGGTCACCGGATTGCCGCCAAAGGTGGAGATGGTGAGGCCCTTGACGGAGTCGGCGACCTCCGGCCTGGCGACGGTGAGGCCGATGGGCGCGCCGTTGCCCAAGCCCTTGGCGCTAGTCATGATGTCCGGGACCACGCCCCATTGCTCGATGCCGAACCACTTGCCGCCGGTGCGGCCCCAGCCGGTTTGCACTTCATCGCTGATGAAGACGCCGCCGTGTTTGCGGACAATCTTCTCCACAATCTGAAAATACTCCTTGGGAGGCGTGACGAAGCCGGCTACGCCCTGGATGGGTTCCCCGATGAAGCCCGCGATGCGCCCGCTGGTGGTGGTGCGGATCAGCTCCTCCATATCCTGCGCGCAGCGCACCTCGCAGCTCGGATAGGTCAGGCCGAAGGGACATCGGTAGCAGTAGGCGTTGTGCGCGTGCACGATGCCGGCCTGCGCGGGGCCCAGCTTCCACGCGCCCTGGCCGGTGAGCCCCATCGCCATGGCCGAACGGCCGTGATAGGAATGCCGCAGCGCCACGATTTCCGTGTTGCCGGTGTAGCAACGCGCGGTGAGAATGGCGGTCTCATTGGCCTCCGTTCCGCTGTTGGTGAAGAACGACTTGGTGAGCTTCCCCTGGGGAGTGATGGAGGCGATCTTCTTGGCCAGCGCGGCCTGCGGCTCATTGGCGAATACGGTGGAAACGTGCTGCAGCGTATCGAGCTGCTGGTGCACTTTCGCGTTGACCTGGTCGTTCGAATGGCCCACGCTCACGGTGACGATGCCGCCGAAGAAGTCCAGATACTGGTTGCCGTCGGCGTCCCAGACGTATTGATTCTTGGCGCGCGCGATGACCAGCGGCTCCTTGTAGTAGTGGAAGACGGCGGGGAAGAGGAATTCCTTGTTCGCGAGAATGATTTCGTCTTTGGTCATGGTTTATGCCTTTGGTATCATCCCTTAGCCTGCGGTTATGCCTTTACCAACGACTCGTACATGTCGGGACGCCGGTCGCGGTAGAATTGCCAGGTCTTGCGCACTTCGGCGATCTTCTCCAGGTCGAGGTCTGCCGTGAGCACCTCATCCTTGTCCCTCGATGCCTGTGCGACGATCTGGCCGCGCGGATCGCAGAAGTAGCTGGAGCCGTAAAACTCGCCGATGTTCCACGGCGCTTCCACGCCCACGCGATTGATTGCGCCCACGAAATAGCCGTTAGCCACGGCGTGCGCCGGTTGCTCCAGTTTCCAGAGATACTCGCTCAGTCCCGCAACGGTGGCGGACGGATTGAAGACAATCTCCGCGCCGTTCAATCCCAGGGCCCGCGCGCCTTCCGGAAAATGGCGGTCGTAGCAGATGTAGACCCCGATCTTGGCGAAGCCCAGGTCGAAGACGGGAAAGCCGAGGTTGCCGGGACGGAAATAGAATTTCTCCCAAAAGCCCGGTGCCACGTGCGGAATGTGGGTCTTGCGATACTTGCCCAGGTACGTGCCGTCGTTGTGGATCACGGCAGCGGTGTTGTAGTAGATGCCGTCCTGCTCGATTTCGTAGATGGGAACGACGATGGCCATGTGGTGCCGGCGGGCGAGGTCCTGCATGAGCCGCACGGTGGGGCCGTCGGGGATCGGTTCAGTGAAGTCATACCAGCGCGTGACCTGCTCCGCGCAGAAATAGGGGCCGTAGAAAATCTCCTGCAGGCAGACGATCTGTGCGCCGGCGGCCGCGGCCTGACCGATGTAGGCAACGTGCTTGTCGATCATGGCCTTCTTGGTGGACTCAAGCGAGGCATCCGGCGGCGCCGCGTTAGATGCCTGGATCAGGGAACACCGTACCATGCGAGACATGAATCCTCCCAGCCGCCAGGGAACACCCCACCCGAATGGTCTGGCGACCGACAAAATGGCGATGCGGAACATTATAACAGGGGGCGGGGTGGGAGTTTGGCCTAAGAATTGTCCAATGCAAGATGATCCTGAAATGAAGTACGTTTCCAATGCAAGATGATCCTGAAATTCGTGGTCTGCCACCCTTTCAGGTGGATGCGAATTGGGATGAAGAACGTGGAGGGGCTAACGCCCCAGGAAATCGATGATTTTATCAAGGGCAGCTCGCAGATCGAGTTTGCCGGTGAAACCCGGCGGGAGATCTACGACTGGATCCAAGCGATGCTGGTA
>JAIQFL010000615.1 GCA_020073365.1 Terriglobia bacterium
TCAGCGATCTCCAGAGAGCGGGGCTCCACTCCGCCGCCGTGGTCGGGAACTCGAACCCCCCGGGCATTACCCCGGTAATGGTGTATGCCTCGCCATCCGCCGTGATCTGTCGTCCGAGCACACCTCGGTCACCCCCGAAGCGCCGCTGCCAATAGCCGTGGCTGAGCACCACGGAGCGAAGCCCGGCCGAGGTGTCCTCTTCGCCCGAGAACGCACGCCCCAGCTCCGGCGCGACTCCCAGTACCTGGAAGAGGTTCGCCGAGACGCGGTGCGTGATCAGCTCTTCGGCTTCGCCGCCCGCGGTTACGTTGATCCCATGGTCGTACTGATGAAGGCCGAAATCTTCGAAGGCAGCGTTGGCGGCCTTCCAATCCGCAAAGTCGGGGAGCGAGACGCCCCGCTCAAAGCGGTTCCCAGTCAACTCCTTCATGCTGATGTCTATCAGCCGCTCTCCGTGCGGGAACGGCACGGGCGCGAGCCAGACTCCGTACAACGTACTGAAGATGGCCGCATTGGCTCCGATGCCCAGCGCCAGCGTTAGTACAGCCACCGCCGTGAAACCGGGGGTACGGCCCAGCGTGCGGACGCCGTACCGCAGGTCGCGCGCCAGTTCTTGAAAAACACGAGTCCCGCCGACCCACTGCACTCGTTTCGCTCCCTTCAAGCGGGTTGGATCACCCGCATGATTGCCTGTGTGACCTTCTCGAACTCGGAAATCTCCGCACCCAATTGCTTCTTACCGAGAGGAGTGAGGCGGTAGTAGCGCGCCCTGCGGTTATTGTCCGATTGGCCCCACTCGGCCTGCACCCAGCCCTTGATGAGCATGCGCTGCAAGGCAGGGTAGAGCGACCCTTCCTCCACCTGGAGGACTTCGTCGGAAATCTGCTGGATATACTGCGCGATGCCGTAGCCGTGCATCGGTCCGAGCCGTGCCAGGCTCTTCAAAATCAGCATGTACAGCGTGCCCGGCGGAATCTCCGTGCGGCTCTGTTCGTCGGCTCTCCCCATAGTCTATCTATAGGAAGTATCACCCCTCGAGGCGCCGGGTGTCAAGCGCGGCCAGGCTCGCTTCGCTCGCCGGGGTTGGGGCGAGGAGTCGGTGGTGGGACAGACGATCGCATTTGGTCGTCTGTCACCCGGCTTTCAGCCGGTTTCATTCCGGCTGTCACCCGGCCCTTCCGCCTCCCCGATCAGTTCTCGACGGCCTTCTCGGCGTGATCGACGACGATGATCTCCACCGGCCCTTTCTGGCGTTCCAGCTTAAGCCCCAGATGCTTCCGCACCGCCTCGAAAATCGAAGGGCCGGAAATGTCGATCGGCTCGCCATTGAGGAGTGCGCCCTCTTGAATGCCGGGAGGCAGCTCTGCCGTATACGCGAGGTCGAAATCGTAGATTCCCTCGAGTTTGGTCAAATCGATCACCGGCCTATCCAGACTCTGGCCGAGCCGCCAGGCAAAATAGCTCATGGGAACCAATCTGGCGTGCAACTTCATGTGAAGAAACTGCTCTTGCTTGTATTCGATCGCCGGATCGCCGGAGCTTTGGGCTTGGCTTGGCTGCAACTTTGGGCCGCCCTTATCCACCGTCAGCGCGTAAACCGGGAGTTCCCTGGTCTCACGGTGGAACTTCAGTTTGAAGCGGTCCGCGAGAAGATCCTGAAGCATCAAATCCAGATCGGCTGTGCTAGACGGCTTCTCCGCCTTGGCGTTCAGATCGTAACGGCCGGTATTGATCCAATCCGGCCCTCCGGCGACCTGATCGACTTTGATGCGGTAGGCCACCGAGATGAGGAGCTTCAGCGTGACGTTCGCTGCCACATAGCGCTCGCCGCCGGGGGCGGGGCGCGGCGGGCTACCCCGGCTGCCAGGCTGGCTCGGCTTGAGCGACGCCACCTCGAACTTCAGGGAGCCTGGGGATGCGGACGGCGCTTGCGCGCGGGCTGGGGGCCCGTTCACCAGGGCAATCGCAGTGAGGGCGCTGGCGGTGATGCGATACATAGCTACGATTATATGGAAATGCCCTGGTCCCCAAGATCGTCTGTCCGACTTGGCCGCTCACATCGGGCGGCACTCCACGATGACGCGGCCGGAAGGCTGGCGCCCCACCGCCAGCACCTCCAGGCCCGCTTCCCGAGCCATGCCGCGGAACTCGTCCAACGTCCGCCCCCTGCCGCCCACCAGGACCAGCATCAGCAACTCCGGCGATGCGTCCTCGCCTGCACCCGCTCCTGTGAAGGCCACGACCCGGCCCGCAGGGCGTGCCGCTTCCGCGCAGCGCCTCAGGATGGCCGTGGCCTCGCGATCGGGCCAGTCGCCGAGGACGTTCTTCAGTATGTAGAGGTCGCTCCCGCCGGGCAGCGGATCGAAAAAGCTCTGCGCCACGGTGGTTACCCGATCGGCCACGCCCGCCGCCCGGAAGACCTCGTCCGACCGGGCCACCGTCCGCGGCAGGTCGACCAGCGTGCCGCGGACGTGGGACCAGGTGCGTAGGATTTCCGCCAATAGCGTTCCCGTGCCGCCGCCTACGTCGACCACCGTCCTCACGGATTCCCAGTCCGCGGGATTGACCAGGACATGCGGATCCGGCACGCCGTGTCCCGGACCCATGAGCGCGTCGAAGCTGGCGGCGATGTCCGGATGGGCATCCAGGTCTTCCCAGAACCCCCGGCCGAAGATCTCGTGATAAGCCGGCCTGCCCGTCCGGACGGCGGATAGCAGGCTTCCCCATGCGTGCGCCATGCGGCCACCAATGCCATCGAGGTCGAGGCCCAGTCGGACGGAATCCTCCAGCAGTGCGCGGGCGCTGTCATTGAGAGCGAACCGGCCGCGTGCCGGTTCTTCGAAGAGGCCTTTGCTCACCAGGTGCCGCAGCACCCTCGATAGCGAGTCGCGATCGGCGCCTGCCGCGGCGGCGAGCTTATCGATCTCCGCGTCCCCCGCCAGGATGTGATCGGCGATCCGCAGGGTCGCCACCACATGCACACACCACGGTGTCGAGAGATCGGTTAATTCCCAGAGATCCATCCCGACATAATGGCACACCGAAGCTGAGCTATTCCGAGCGCAGCGCGTCCATGGGGTCCACGCGCGTGGCCCGGCGCGCGGGAATATAGCACGCAGCCAGCGCGACAAAGGTCAGAAGCGCGGCAACCGCCACGAAGGTCGTTGGGTCCGAGGGGCTTACTCCGAACAGCAGGCTGGAGAGGGTCCGGGTCAGCGCCAAGGCCCCTGCAAGCCCCAGCCCCACGCCCACCACAGCCAACACCAGGCCTTCGCGAAGCACCATCCCCACCACATCGCCCGGCCGCGCTCCCAGCGCCATGCGGATCCCGATTTCGTGGGTTCGCTGCGCCACCGAATAGTGCAGCAGCCCGTAGATTCCAACCGCCGCCAGGACCAGCGCCAGCGCGGAGAACAGGCCCAGCAGGTACGACTGAAATCGCCGCTGGGACGTCTGCCCGTCCAGTTGCTGTTCCAGGGTGGAGACACGTCCGACCGCTGCTGTCTTATCCATATCGTGAACGATCTTGCGCACCGCCGCGAGCAACCGTCCCGGTTCTTCCTCGGTGCGGATCACCAGGATGTGGCCCGGCTTGAATTGTCTGGGCGCGGCAAACATCTGCGCCACCGGCTCATGCTCCAGCCCCGTATTGCGCAGATCCTTCACCAGGCCGATCACGGTGACCCAGTCCTTATGATTGCCGGGGTACCCCTTGAATCTTTTATCTACCGGGTCCTCACCCGGCCAGTAGCGACGCGCCATGGCCTCGTTGATGATCACTACGAGTGGGTCGTGCTCCCCATCGTGGGCGGAGAAGAGCCGTCCTTTCAACAGGCGCATGCCCATGGCCTGGAAGGCGTCGCCGCTGCTGGGGGTGATCACTAGTGGCGTCCAACGGTCGCGGGGTTCGGGTGCGTGCCCTTCTACCTCGTCGAGGCTGTCTCCCCCAATCGACTTCCCCCCTTGCGACAAGAAGATGTCGTTGATGGCCCCCACCGACTGTACGCGCGGAATGGCGCGGATCCGCTCCATGACCTGATCGAAAAAGTCTTCGTCGCGGTACAGATTGAGTTCCATGGTCACGACGTGCTGCGCCTGGAAGCCGGGATCGACTGCCTGTACCGCCAGGAAGCTACGGATCAACAGCCCGGCGCCCGCGAGCAGCACCACAGCAAGGGCGAACTCGGCGATCACCAGCGCGTTCCGAGTGGCACCGGCGTGCCTGCCTGTGTCCTTCAACGCCGACACCGGCTTGAACGCCTGATCTCCGCGCGCGGGCATCAGTCCGAAGACGACTCCGCTCAACACCGAAACCGCCGCCGTGA
>JAIQFL010000168.1 GCA_020073365.1 Terriglobia bacterium
CAGTGGGAAGGGTTACGTTTTTCGCGGCCAGACTTCCGGAGTGGTGGGCAAGGTTTTTCAAGCCTGCGGCGTCGCCATGCCACCCGCGCTACGCCCATGCTGAACTTATCTCCAGATGGGCGCAGGCGGAGAGAAAGCGTGTCACTAGGCCGTTTTCAAAGTTGCAAACCCTTGGAAATGCGTAACTTCCGCGGACATGGTGTAGAAGATGAGTTAGAGTAAGTCATGGCCGCCTCCCAGAATGCCGATCGAGCAACGCGATGACGGAATTAAAGTCCGTCAACCTTCTCGGCTCTTCGACAAGCCCTCGGCCAGCACCAGATAACCGATCAGGACCGGGATGGCAGCCAGGCTGGGGAGCAGCATCCAGCCGTGTGAGACCAGGGTCGAGTATTGCCGGGCTCGAGACGCACACCGCGGGTACATCCGGCGTTTTGGTGAGTGCAAGCCTGAGTGGTACGTCTTCCCCACCGGGCAAGGGGCAGCCGAATGATCCCACCCACGCCGTTACGACGTTAAGGACTGCGTGGACAAAGGTGCGCGACGAAGCGAAGGCTATCGGACGGTGGCACGATAACCGGCTCACGCTGGTCACCGAGACTCGCTGAAACTGGGGCTGGCGACGAGGTATGGATGCGAACCGGCTCTCCTCCGGCACCCCGCCCCACTCTTCAAGGGCTCTTTCGTTCATCCGCAACAGCGTACCCAACTTCTGGTCCGTTGCCGCCTCCGCTTCCGGCTGTATCCCAACGCAATCGTGAATCCCCAGAGTCTTTCCTCCTCTCCCTCTGCCCTCTGCCATCCCAGGTGTCCCCAATCGACTTGCGCCTATTTCCCCGGTGGCGTTTCAAACCGCCTCACCGCTGCCGTCCCCGCCGCCGCTCGCTGGGGCCTCAGCCAGTCCGTCAGAATCGTGTAGCCACCCGTGTAGTTCCGGCTCCGCAGCACCCGTACCAGCAGCTTGCCATTCCACACTCCTGCCTTCAGGCGTTCTTTCAAATAAGCCTCGAACGCCGCCAGTTTGCTTCCTGGCGCCGCTCTCGGTCCATATACCGGCCTTGCCTCCGGCTCCAACAGGTATTTCCGCACCGTCTTCCGGTCATACCCGGTCAGGTTGCTGATCGCCTGAATGCTCAGCCCTTCTCGTTTCAACTCGTTGATCTCGTCCACGTCCCTCTCCCTAAACACATGGCTGCCCTCCTCTGATTTCCAGAGTCGGGGTTAACACCACCTGTAAAGTAAAGGGATGGGGATTTCTCAACCGGCATTATGGGGATTTTTGCACCGGTGCAGACATTAGGTCAGACCAACTCGCGCCGAGTACCGAAATTACCTCGGGGTGCCTACCCCGGCGAGAATCCCTCACCGACCGCCAATATTCTGCCACCCGTTACGTCGAACAAGCTTTCACCCCGACACGTGACTCTCTGAATCCCTACGGGGCCGGCAATCACCACTATCCGCTCACTAAAGGGTCGTATCCAAGATTCTCCCCGTCGATCCCCTACAGACAGCCGTTCTGCCGTTTCACGGGCCTGCGGGAAGTCCCGTAGGACCTTAGCTGCAACGTATCCTGCGAAACCTGTTGCGGCTTTACGCGTGGGGCCGCAAGCGGCTAATCCGATTTCAGGGTAGCAGACAGACTGGTGGGAAGAATGCGACGGAAACTCGGAAGGGGTTTTGGCTCAACGCGACTTTTTGGTTTTTGGTGACCGCTGTGAGGTTGGTAGAATTAATAAGGTTCCCCTATGGACCATCCTGCCACTACCAACCCCGCCACCGCGCGTGAAATCATTCTCGAAATCGTGAGGAACATGCGGGAGGGCCTGGAGCCGCTGCACTACTCGACTCTGGCGCCGGCGATTTACCACGTTTACTTGCATCCGGACGACATGGAGCGGTTGCGCGGGATCGTGCCTCGTATCGTGGAGGAGGCGCGGCGCGCGCTGGATGCGGAGCTGGAGACGCTGAACCGCGGGTCGATTGTGGACCGGCTGAAACTAAGGCACGAGCAGCCGAAGATTACGCCACCGGATGGCGGGTGGCAGGTGCGGATCCTCGAAAACACCGACGACGAGACCGACCCCGGCGACATCGTCATCTACTCGGAACTGGCGCTGCCAGCCAAGCCGGATTTCGGCGCGGGCAGCATGACCAAGCGGATTGCCACACGTCGTATGGGAGGGGCACAGACGAGCTCGCAGAGTTATGACAAGGAGAAGCAACCGCTCCCTGACGGTCGCGGCTCGGCAAGTGGGATGGGCGCTGCGGCAAGTGGGACGGGCGGTGCGGCGGGTGGGGCGTCGAGCGGCGCGGCAACTGGCGTGAGCGGCGCAGCAAGTGGGCCGGGATGCGCGCCCACTGGCGTGGCGGGAGGTGCGGCCAGTGGGGCTATGGGCGCAGCGAGTGAGGCCAGTCCCGAGGCCGGGGCGTTCGCGGTAATCCAATACGACGACGGCGGCGGCCGCAAGACGTACCAGATGACCAAAGAGCAAATCGTGGTGGGGCGCGGCGGACGCGATTATTGGACGGACCTGAAGCTGGACACCCTCCCGGACGTGTCGCGCGAACACTTTCGGCTGCGGCGCGATCCGGAGAGCGGCAAGTTCTTCCTGAAAGACCTGAGCCGGCTGGGAACCACCATCAACGGCGAGAAGGCTCCCTCGAGCATCGAATACGTGGAGGGCGAGAAGCGCGACCGCAATGTTGAAGTGCCGGTGCCGGAAACGGCGCGGATCGGCCTGGCGGACGTGGTGTACCTGGAATTCCGAAGCGCATCGAATGGTTAAGGCGAAAGTGAATTGCGCGGGTGACAGCAATCCCGGCCGTGTGCGCCGCAACAACGAAGATGCGTGGCACATGGACGCGGAGCGCGGGATCTTCCTGGTTGTCGATGGCATCGGCGGGCAGGCCGCTGGGGAGAAAGCGGCGGCGATTGCGGTGGCACGGGTGCGCGCCCGTCTGGAGCGGCTGACGGGCACCACCGAGCAGCGTATCCGCGAGGCCATCACCATGGCCAATAACGAGATTCTGCGCGCAGCCCGGGAGAACCCGGAGTGGGAGGGGATGGCGTGCGTGCTCACCGTGGCGGTGTTGGAGAACGGCTCGGTAGTGGTGGGGCACGTGGGCGATTCGCGGCTGTACCAGATTCGCCGGGGCTGGATCCGCAAGATCACCCACGACCATTCGCCGGTGGGCGAACGCGAAGATAGCCAGGAACTGACCGAGGCGGAGGCCATGCGGCACCCGCGCCGCAACGAAGTATTTCGCGACGTGGGCTCGGAAGAGCACCAGCCGGACGACCGGGATTTCATCGAGGTGCAGCGGATTCCGTTCCAGCCGGACAGCGCGCTGCTGTTGTGCAGCGACGGGCTGAGCGACCAGGTGGCGTCGGACGAGATCGAGAGCACCGTGGAGCGCAACGCGGGGAACCCGGGGGCGGCGGTGCGGGAGTTGATCGACGCGGCGAATCGTGCGGGCGGCAAGGACAACGTGACGGTGCTGCTGGTGGAGGGCGACGAGTTTGCGACGCCGCGCACGGCGAGTTTCCCGGCCGCGGCCGTGGCGGTGGAACGCTCGGGGAACCCGTTTCTGAGTCGCGGCGCGTGGTTTGCCGGCGGGTTGCTGATCGCGCTGGCGTGCGCGTGGTTTTCGCGAAGCCTGTGGGCGCCGCCACCGTTGGTGGAGACGCCGCGTGTGCTGGTGGTAGGGAATGGCGCGCCGTTCGGCAGCATTACGGCAGCGCTGGCGGAGGCGCAGCCTGGCGATACGGTGGAAGTGCCGGGCGGGGAGTATCGCGAGCAGGTGGTCCTCAAGAGCGGCGTAAACCTGCGCAGCCGGGTGCCCCGGGAGGCCATTCTGCGGGCGGCGCCCGTGGGTACGGGGCCGGCGATCTTTGGGGAAGGCGTCAAGGACGTGCGGATCAGCGGGTTTTCGATTCAGGCGGACGGGAAGATGCCGCTTTCGGCGGGAATCGTGCTGAAGGATTCGGACGTGGAAGTGGAAGACATGGAGATATCGGGGGTCGGAATTGGCATGGAGATTCGGGGCGGCAACGTGGCTCTGATCGGCAATGCGGTTCACGACTGCGCAGGCGACGGGATACTGCTTACCGGGGCCTCGACGCCTTGGGTTTCGCACAATTCCCTGCAACGCAACAAGGGCGCGGGTCTGGCCGCGCGGGAGGGCGCGCGGCCCTCGCTGGTGGGAAACATAGTTGAGAAGAATGCGAATCCGCTGGCACTGCCGGCGGAAGTTTCGATGGATTTGGTGAAGGAGAAGAATTTCTTCTTGGACGCGAAGCCGGGGGCCCCGGTCCCGAGCCGCGGGGGGCATGTCGCTACGCCATCTGAGGGCAAGAAGCAATGATTGCGCCGGCAAGCCGTAAGCTCGGGAAGTACGAGATTCTCCAGAAGCTGGGGCGCGGGGGCATGGCGGATGTGTACCTGGCGCAGGATACGGCGACGGGCCGGACCGTGGCGCTGAAGCTCATCGAGCATGCGGACGACGCCGACACGCGCGACGCTATCGAAGCGGAACGCCGCGGATCGGTGCTGCAGGCGCACCTGGCGGCGATCGATCCGCGGGTGGTGCGCATTTTCGATTCGGGCGACGCGGACGGGTTCTTCTTCGTAGCTATGGAGTATGTGGATGGGCAGGACCTCTCGGAGCTGATGCGGCGGGGCCGGCTGGAGACGGAGTTCGCGTTGGACGTGGCGATTGCGGTGGCCCAGACGCTGGAAAACGCGCATGACCTTCAGGTGGAGATTGACGGCAAGAACTTTCACGGCATAGTCCACGGGGACATCAAGCCGAAGAATATTCGCATCGACGCGCGGGGTGAGGTGCGGGTGCTGGATTTCGGAATCGCCAAAGCTCTTTCGCTTACGCGGCGGTTGACACGCAACGAGTTCGGAAGCGTGCCGTATGGTTCACCGGAACGCTTGGAGGCGGGCGAAGTCAACGAGCTGTCGGACCTCTGGTCGCTGGCGGTGATGCTGTACGAGATGATGACGGGGCTGCAACCGTATCACGCGGAGAGCACCGAGCGGCTGGAGCGGATGATCCGCTCGCGCATTCCGCCTCCGCCGGCTCCGGACCCGTGTCCGGAACCGGTGCGGCGCATCCTGGTGAAGGCCATGGCGCCCGACGCGGAGGTGCGGTATCAAACGGCGCACGATTTGCGCGCGGACTTGATGGCGTTTCGCAGCGGGGGGACGGTTTTGGCGGGCTCGGAGGATCCGGATGCCACGCGCCGGACGTTCCGTCGCGCACGGGGCGGCGACGATGAAACGCGGCGGACGGGCGTGGACGATGAGACGCGGCGCACGGGGCCGATGGAGGACGAGGCGAGTGACGAGACCGGGCGGAGTACGGTTTGGGGGCCGGGGGGAAAACCGGTGAGCACTAAGGCAACCAAAGCCCGAAGACCCATGCCGCTGTGGACGCGGCGCGCGGTGGCGGGGGCCGTTGTGCTGACAGGCGTCTGGCTGGGCTGGGCGGTGGTGTCGGATGTCGTTCTGTACCGGCGCGGGGCGCAACTGGAGCGCGATATCGCGGCGGAGCAGGTGACCGATCCAAGTGACATCTGGAACAAGTGGACGGAACTTTCCCAGGGCAATCCCTCGTCTTGGTTATTACGTGGGCCGCGAAAACTGGTGAAGCAGAGGCTTGTGGCAGCGGCGGACCGCGTGATCGACAGCTACCGGAACAGCGACGCGGTTTACGAGAGTAGCTGGAAAGGCGCGCGGGATGAGCTGGTGCATGCGCTGCTACTGGAACCGGAGGACACGGTTCGGGGCAAACTGCGGCTCACCGAAGGCCACCTGGCGCGCATCAACGGCACCAGCCACCACAGCGTGGCGGATTTGAACGAAGCGGTGGAGAAGTTTACGGAGGCGGATCGCCTGATGCCCAGGTCGCCCGATCCCGAACTGGGCTTGGCGCGAGTATATGTGTACGGTTTGAAGGACATTGATAAGGCCTATCACGCACTCCAGGAGGCGGAGTCGCGCGGGTATCCGATGGGCAACCGCGAGAAAGCATATCTGGCGGACGGCTACCGCGACCGCGCGGACCGGCTGTTCTGGGATTCGCGCAACGTGCGCGGCATGCCGCAGGAGAAGGACCAGATCCAGCGAGCCAAAGACGATTACGGCCGGGCGCTGGGGCTATACCAAGCGATCGCCCCATACGCCGGCGCGACCGCACAGATTGTGCGGGTCGAGAACAGTCTGGAGAGCGTGGACTTCCGGCTCAAGCAGATCGAGCAGGAGGGCAACCCGGGGAACAGCCTGGGCCCTTTGGGAGCGCTGCCGAGCAAAGTCCCGCCTTGGGTCCATACGATTTTACGTGATATATGGCAGTCACGCGCAGCAAAGCAGTAGAACGCGCGGACGTTCGCACGGTCGCGGGGCCGCGTGGCGGCTGGCGGCGCAACGAACTGGCGTGGACGCTTGCGGCGGTGCTCGCGGTGGCGACCGGGCTGGTTCTCGTATACCGGGCCAAGACTCGCGATTTAACGGAGGTCGAACACGGGTTAGCGGCCAAGAAACTGCTCAACCTGAATGAACTCGGAACGCGCGAGGATCTGCTGCCGGCGCTCGGCATCTTCGCCAACTCCCGCGAGCGAGTGGAGGAGGCCGGCAAGATCTACTATCTTTCTGGCGGGTTGCCCAATGTGGGCCGGATTCGCGGGCTGATGACCGGTGATCAGTTTCGCGAGTTGAAACCTCTGTTCGTGGTGCGGCGGCCGGGACAGTTCCGCAGTGCGTTCTTCCTCTGGACTGGGCTGTTCTTCGCGGGATTCCTGCTGGCGCACCTGTGGTGGAGCGTGCGCGGGTTCCGCGGCGACCAGACGCTGCTGCCGGCGGTTCTGCTGTTGAGCGGCGTGGGCCTGACCCTGATGATCAGCCTGCGCGATCCGGTGCGCGACAACCTGCTGTTCGTGGATTTCGCTCAGGGGGTGGTGTGCGGGTGCGTGCTGCTGGCGGGGTTGAGCGGTCTCGATTACGAGCGGCTCTTCGGAAAGCTGAGCTACGTGCCGTTGCTGGGCAGCGCGGCGCTTTCCGTGCTGCTGATCCTGTTCGGACAAGGCCCGGGCACGAGCGATGCCAAGGTCAACCTGTTCGGTTTCCAGCCGGTGGAGATCATCCGCATTCTGCTGGTGTTCTTTCTGGCGGGCTATTTTGCGCGCCGCTGGGACATTCTGCGGCACGCCCGCGAGACGCGCCCATCGCTGGCGAGGCTGACCAGGCGCTTCGATATCCCGCCAGTGGAGTATACCCTCCCTGTGCTGGTGTCGGTAGTGCTCGCGCTGGCCTTCTTCTTCCTGCAAAAGGACATGGGACCGGCGCTGGTGTTCGCCTGTCTGTTTCTGGTGCTGTACGGGATGGCGCGGGGAAGCGCCCTGGTGCCGGTGGGGGGACTGGCGCTGATGGGATGCGGGCTTCTGTTCGGGTATGTCATCGGCGTGCCGCACACGGTGAGGGAGCGTGTGGCCATGTGGCTTTCGCCCTGGAACAACACGGTGCACGGCGGCGATCAGGTGGCGCACTCGCTGTGGGCCTTCGCCACCGGCGGGGTTGGGGGAATGGGGATCGGACGCGGCGATCCGCAACTGGTGCCGGCCGCGCACACCGACCTCATCCTTTCAGCCGTGGGCGAAGAGATGGGATTCCTGGGTGTGGCGGTGGTTTTCGGGTTATTTGCGCTGGTGGTGCACCGCGCCTTTCGGATTGCGGGGCGGGCCCGGACGGATTACGAATTTTTCCTGGCGGCGGGACTGGCGGCAGCCACGGCGTTGCAGATCCTGATGATTTCCAGCGGGGCGCTGGGAGTAGGACCGCTTACGGGCGTGGTGACGCCGTTCCTGAGTTATGGACGGACGTCGATGATCGCGAACTTCGCGGTGATCGCGATCCTGATGTCGATATCGGCGCGAGGGAAAAGTGAGGCTGCGCCGGCAGGAATCAGACAGGCAGGAAGGCCCGTGCTGGCGATCTTCGGGATGGCGGGGGCGATCGTGCTGGCCAAAGCGGGGTACACGCAGGCGCTCCACAGCGCGGCCATCATGGGCGAGGGCACGCTGGTGACACAGGCCGACGGCGGGCGGCGCTACCAATACAATCCACGGCTCCAGGAAGTGATGCGCGATATTCCCAAAGGCACCATCTACGACCGCAATGGGCTGCCACTGGCCACCAGCAACTGGGACGAGCTGGAGAAGCACCGCGCGGAGTATAAAGAGCTCGGCATCGATATCGACCGCGCCTGTTCGCGCACGGAGAACCGGCACTATCCGTTCGGCGGGCTGATGTTCGACCTGCTGGGCGACCTGCGGACGCGCACGCGGTGGGGCGCCACCAACACGTCTTACGTGGAACGCGATTCGGCGCGGCGGCTGCGGGGGTACGACGACCGGCCTACGCTGGAGGAGGTCAAGGTGGGGGGCCGGGTGGAACGCGTGATTCGGTATGACTATCGGGAACTTGTGCCCTTGCTGCGTCACCGGTATGACCCGCAGAACGCCGAGGTGCGGAAGGTGCTGGACCGGCCTCGCGATATCCGGATGTCGGTGGACGCGCGGTTCGAGGTGCGGGTCGCGGAAATTCTGAAGAACCAGTTGAGACAGGCGGGGCAGGACAAAGGCGCCGCGGTGGTGATGGACCCGGCGACCGGCGACCTGCTGGCCGCGGTGAGCTATCCCTTGCCGCCGGACGACCCGCGCGCGACGGAGCAGGAGTCGAATCCTTACCTGGACCGCGCGCGGTACGGACTCTATCCGCCGGGCTCGACCTTCAAAGTGGTGACGGCGATGGCTGCGCTGCGCAAAGACGCGGGGCTGACGCATCGGACCTACGAGTGCATCCGGCTGCCGGACGGGCGCGTGGGCACTGTGATGAAGGGCACGACGCGGCCCATCCGCGACGATGTGCAGGATTCGGCGCCGCACGGGACGGTCGACATGGAGCGCGGGATCGTGGTTTCGTGCAACGCCTTCTTCGCGCAGTTGGGGACGTACGACGTGGGCGCGGAGACGCTGTGGGCCACGGCGAACCTGCTGGGGATTGCGGTAGCGTCTCCGAATACGGCGGCGCAGTTGAAGAAATCGCTGCCGCAATCGTCGTACGGCCAGGGACAGGTGGTGGCGTCGCCGTTCCAGATGGCGCGGGTGGCGGCCACGGTGGCGAACGGCGGGGCGATGCCGCAGGGCCGCTGGATCACGGATGAAACCAACGCCCGCACGACGGCTCCCGAAGCCGTGCTGGAGGCGGATCGGGCGCTGACGCTGGGGCGGTTCATGCGGGAAGTAGTGACTTCCGGGACGGGACGGCGCGCGGTGGCGAGCGTGCCCATGGCGGGGAAGACGGGCACGGCGGAGCTGGCGGACGCGCCTTCGCACGCGTGGTTCATCGGGTTTGCGCCGTATGGGAAAGGAACGCGCAAGGTGGCGCTTTCAGTACTGGTGGAGAATGGAGTGTACGGCGGCACGGCCGCGGCGCCGGCGGCGGGGGAGATTGTGAACGCGGCGGTGAAGCTGGGGCTGATTCAACCATGAGGCGGGAGCTCAACCCATGAAGCTGTTTTCGGATATCGAGAAGACCATCGATCGCGGGTTCCGGCGTTGGACGGAGCGGGTGTTTGGAGAGGCGCAATCGGACGAGTTGCTGCTGGTGCATCGCGCGATGCTGGAGGAGATCGAAGGCAAGATCCAGGTGCTGGCGCGGGGGAAGCGCGTGTTTCCTTATTCGCGCGTCACGGTGACGCTGGCGTCGGCGGACGCGGACCGGCGGGCGCTGTACCAGACGGCCTTCGACGAGGGTGGGCGCCTGGAGAGCGATATCCGCGAGGCGCTGGAGGGAGCGGAGTGCGAGATGCCGCGGGGGTTCCGCGTTGCGGTGAAGATCGCGGAGGACGAAGAGCTTCCGGGCGCGCGCGCGTTTGCGATTGAGTATGGAGTGGAAGCGGCGGCGCCGAAAACCCACACAGACCAGGAGGTCCGTGCTACCGGGCGGCTGGTGGTGGTGAAGGGGAAGGCGGCAAGCTCCGAGTACGCGCTGGAGAAGGCGCGGACGAATATCGGGCGGCTGGCGGAATTGACGGACTCCGAGCAGCGCGTGGTACGTCGCAACGATGTAGTGTTCGAAGAGGGCGGCGACGAGGCCAATGCCACGGTGTCGCGGCGACACGCGCACATTCGGCTGGACGCGGGGGAGTACCGCGTTTGCGATGACGAGAGCGAGTTCGGGACGCGCGTGTTCCGGGACGGGCGGCCGATCGAGGTGCCGGCGGGGAATCGGCGCGGGGAGCGGCTCAAGCCGGGAGATGAGATTTATTTCGGGCGGGCGTGCTTGCGGTTCGAGCGGTGAACTTCGAACTCCCTGTTGAGGCTCAGCCATATTATGCGCGGGACCTGCACCCCGGAACTCGGTTTACTTCTTCGACGGACCTCGTAGTTGATCAAATCAAACAAGTGCCAGTGGGATTCCATAATTCCTCCAGCGTGCACGTGGGGCAGGCCCGTATCGACGCGAAACTCGTCGGAAGCGGGGTCGAACTGAAGTGCACCAAGCCTAGCGCCGTTCGAGGCGGGGCCACGGAGCGGTCCGCGATCACGATCCATTGAGCCAGGCAGTGTGGAAGGCCAATCTGGGTGTGCTGCCATCGGTACTCTTCTCGACCAAGGTGCCAACGTCAACGCAACAGATAAAGACGGCAAAACCCGCATTGGTCATTCTGAAAGCAGGGTCGCGTCACGCAAACAGTTCGTACAAGGAAGCCATTGCTCGGGTTGAGGCGGCGATGCGACCATGACCCATGTCGTGCCAAGCCGCGGGGTAGGAACTGGGACGTCGGAACCTGCCCGGTGTTTACGTGTCCCCGACAAGATACACTACCAATAGGGACACGAATTGTTATGTTATGTCGGCAAACCGCGATGCGATCCATCACTTAGTCGATCAGCTTCCTGATGCCGAACTCCCGGTGCAGCGTTTTTGGAGTTCCTCTCCCAGGAACCCATCGGGCCGAAGTTTGCCGCGTCTTTCGGCACATTGGAGCTTCTCCCGGCACAAGCGGGCCGGCGAGTCGATCCCCTTTCTCCCATCCACGGCTTCGACCGCCACCAGAATCCGCATCTGGGGAGTGATCTGGTTCATCTGGCCGCCTCTCGCCAAGCATGCAGCAAGCTGCCCCAATCCAGTGTCATGCCCTTCATCGCCACACGCATCTTCCCCCTGACAGACTCCAACTCCACGTCCACGACACACTCGGCCATTGCTGTAGCTGGCGACGTCAGCAGCTCCCAGAATGCCGGGGGCGCCGATCGAGGCACACTGGGATGGCATTCGGCTGCTGGCGACAGACGCTTCTTCAACCGCATGTAATCCATGCGCAACGTTTTGGCGGTGGCGTGCAGTCCATACCGTCGTGCCATTTCCACCGTCTCCCCCCAGAATGCCTCCGGCAGTCGTGACCGCGACGGTTGCCCGCTACGCCATTGTTCCAATCGCTGCTTCAGTTACAATAAATCGTCGGGTATCGCTTCTTTCGAGCAGGACATGCCCCACGGTACTACTCACTACCATCCCCCGTCACGCACGCTTGCCGAAGGCTCACGACAGAGACACCCAAACCTTGCGCACCGTCACGCGGACTTGCGCACCGATCTTGAGCAACTTCCGCCGGATGGTTCCGCATTGCGCTTTTTCCATCTCACCGCCAGCCAGTGCCATCCGCCGCAGCGTCTGTAGCAGGACATAGGCGATCGAAGAAAAGTACAACCGCAGTTGATTCGACCACATCTTGCCCGTGCTGGTGCGATCCGCAAACAGATCCAACTGTTGCTCCTTGATGCGATTCTCCGGACACTCGCCGCGGGCGCAGTAGATCTTCTCGTACAACTCCTGAGCGGCCACTTCCTCTTTGGACAACGAGGTCACTACGAATCGCGGGTTGGCTCCTTTGTCCATGTACTCCGCCTTGGCGACGATCCGTCGCTCGCGGCTCCAGGTCTCTTTGGTGGAATAGAAGAATTCGGTGAAGACCCGGGCTGGCGCTTGGGTCTGCTGGTATTGTTTTTCGGCTTGCGCCATCTCCGGCTCGATCTGTTTCTTCAAACGCACATTCTGCGCCAGCCCCAAGATGTAGTGGATTCTCTCACCATCGCACCAAGCCATCAACTTCTCCCGGCAGAAGCCCGCGTCGCCCCGCACCCAAATCTCTACCGCGGGCCAGCGCTGGCGAATGGGCGCCACCAGTGCCTGCAATTCCTCCATCGAATCAGCCGAGGCATCGATATTAGACATGCGCAAGCGCGCTAACAATAGATGCTCTCCGCAAAATATGTACAGCGGCAGATAGCAATAATCGTGGTAATAACCGTGATAGAAGCGCCCTTCCTGCTTGCCGTACAACACATCATCGGTGGCATCCAAGTCCAGAATGATCTGTTTGGGAGCTTGCTCATGCGCTTCCAAAAACAGATTCACCAGCAGCGCATCAATGCTCTCCGGGTCCACCACGATCTTCTTGGTCTCCGGTTTGTGCGAACCCTTCTGACGGGGACTGCCGTCGTAGTCCGGCGCCGTCAACTCCAAGCGGTTGAGTGTGCTCTTGCCGGCCAGGGGTTTGCCCCGATCTTGTGTGCGGCGCCGGTGTTCGCCCTTTACGTCGTCCTTACTCAGCGCCACAGCCAGCATGGGGTCGCGCCGCAGGTCATCGTGGTCATTGAGATCCTCGTAGCCCAGTGCCAGCCCAAAGATACGCTGCCGGATCAGGTCCAATAGAGGATGCTCGACCCGGTCCGGGCGGCGGTAGTCCTCGAAGCAAGCGGCGAAGCGCTGCACGATGCCGGTCCGTTGCTCCAGTTGCTTCAACAGCAGCGCTCCTCCATCGGAAGTGACGTCACCGCCATTGAAGCACCAAACCAGATCCCGTCCTCCCAATTTCTGCGAGGTCCCCAGAGGCTGGGCGAGGGGATCGAATCGTTTCGGAGTCTCCAGCGGAGTGATCACTAGTCCCATGCAGACACAGACGTAGATCGCCTGTGATAAGTAACACTTTTGGGCGAAAATGTTTTATACGGGCTTGCATCCGGTTAATTACTACGGTATCTATACAGAAGGAGATACCTCGCGAGAACATGCCTTCCCGCAAAGCAACCCGATCGTCCCAGCTCAGCACCTCTGCCAAACGGTTCCGCGAGGCTCAACGGGAACTCCAGCAGGTGGATTATTTCTTGAAGGGAACCGTCTTGAAGCGCATGATGAAGTGCGGCCAACCGCAGTGCGCCTGCCACTACGATCCCGCCAAACGGCATGGCCCTTACTTCGAATGGACATATAAGGTCAAAGGCAAGACTGTCAACGTCAAGCTCAGCCCCCACGCAGCACCGCTCTACCTGGCCGCCACCAAGCAGCACCGTAAGCTTAAGGCGACTCTGGCGCGGATGGAACGTCTGTCGCGGACCGCCGTAGCTCAACTGGCGACGCAAGCAGAGCAAGCCGACTAACGGGATGTGCAAGAGTTCTCCGCCACACACTGTTGCCCTCTTCGCGTTGCTCGGTAGGCCTATATGGCTTGTTGTCTATCGCTTGCACGCTATCCAGGAAACTTCGATGAGAAATCCAGGCTAAACCTCCGCGCGTGTGGCTTACCGCCGTGCTGCGGTCATCACGCCGTACGTGCAACCCATGCACAAGCATCCCGATGAGTCGGGCCGCGGTGGCCATGAGTGGCCGCGCCACAAAACTCTATTCGGCGCGGAGAGCTTCTACCGGGTTCACGTGGGACGCGCGGTAGGCGGGGGCGTAGCTGGCGGCGGCCGCGGCTGCCAGCAGAACGGCGGATACCGCGGAGTACGTGAGCGGATCAACCGGGCTGATTTCGAACAGCAAGGACGCCAGGATGCGCGTCAGTGCCGCGGCGGCGCCCAGACCAATCACCACACCGATGGCAGCCAGCAGCATTCCGTGCCGAACCACCATGCCTTTGACGGCGTTTTGCGGTGCGCCCAGCGCGATACGAATGCCCATTTCGCGAGTGCGCTGCAACACCGAATAGGAGATGACGCCGTAGATTCCGACGATGCCCAGAAGCAGCGCCATACCGCCCGCCACCGCGAGCATCACCAGGGTGAACGAACTACGCGCCATGGATTCGCGGTACACCTGCTCCATGGTGCGGACGCGCGCGATGGGGAGATCGGAGTCGATCGACCACACCGCCTGCCGCACCTGCTGCAGAAAGCTCTCGGAGCCGGCACGCGCGCTGCGCACCGCGAAAACCACGCCCCGCTGCACGTGGGTGGAATCGCCCCAGAAATTCGTCATCAGGATGGGCCAATAAACGGCGGTGGGAGCCTTCTGATCGGCGCCGTCGTGGCGCACATCCGCGACCACCCCGACGATCTCGCGCCACGAGTCTTTCATGCCCTCGCGGACCCGCTTGCCGAGCGCCGCGGACGGATCGTGCCACATTTCCCGCGCCATGTTCTCGGAGACGATGCAGGTGTTCCTCTGGTCATAAATATCCGTCCAGGTGAAATCGCGCCCCGCAATCAGCCTGGTTCCCATCGTCTGAAAAAAGCCCGGAGCGACGAACTTGAAACGCCGCAGGGGCGGAAGCTGTCCCTCGCGGTAAAAGCGGTCTTCGGCGTAGAGCAGGTCGGTGCTGTTGTTGCCGTCGGTGGGCACCGAATTGGCGAACGCCACCGACGACACGCCGGGGATAGCGGCCAGTTTCTGCTGCATCTCCTGCATCATGCGGATGACGCGCACTGGTTCCTTCACCTGGGCTTCGGGGATGAAAATGCGCAGCGTCTGCAACCCGGCGGGATCGCTAAAGCCCGGCTGGACGAGACGCAACGCCTGGAATGTGCGGATCATCAGGCCGGAGCCGATCAGCAGCACTACCGCCAGGGCCATTTGCAGCACCACCAGCGTGTTCCGCGCGCGATGCGCCTCCCTGCTCTGGCTCAACGTTCGTCCTCCCGCGCGCAACGCCTGCGTGACCCGCGGAGTGGCGTGCTTGATCACGGGAATCACTCCGAACAGCAGGCCCGCTACCACAGAGATGGCCAGTGTGAACAGGAGTGCCGCCGGGTCGATGGCGATATTCTCGATGCGGGGCAGAAAATCCGGCGCGGCAGACAGCAGAAGCCGCAGCGCGCCATACGCCAGGCACAGCCCGGCGACTCCGCCCAGCAGTCCGAGCAGCAAGCTTTCCATCAGCAGGGCGCCCGCCAGGCGGACCCAACTGGCGCCAATGGCTGCGCGCACCGCGAGTTCCTGCTGGCGTCCTTCGGCTCTCACCAGAAGCAGGTTGGCGACATTGGCGCAGGCGATCAGCAGCACCACCCCGATACTTCCCATCAGCACCCATAGCACTTTGCCCAGGCTGCCGACCACATCCTGCTTGAGGGGGCGCACGTTCGACTGAATCCTGGCCTCTTCAAACAGCTTGGCGCTGAAACCCGGAGGCGGCTGGAACCTGGTATTCACCATGGGGATCATGCGCCCCACATCGGCACTTGCCTGGGCCAGTGTGACGCCCGGCTTCAGCCTGGCGATGCCGCGATAGCTGAAGTTGCCGAGCGTGGTCTTGGCGCGGTCGAATCGAAAGGGGAGGATCAGATCGGGCTTCTCATCGAGGAAACGAAAACTCTGCGGCATCACGCCGATAATCTCTCGCGACTCTCCGTCCACCAGAAGGTGACGCCCGATCACTGAAGCATCGCCGCCAAACCGGCGCTGCCAGTACCCGTGGGTCAGCAGCACCGTGCGGGGACTGCCGGGGCTGTCGTCTTTGGCGGTGA
This sequence comes from Terriglobia bacterium, assembly GCA_020073365.1. Lineage (GTDB taxonomy): Bacteria > Acidobacteriota > Terriglobia > Bryobacterales > Bryobacteraceae > JAIQFL01. The sequence goes on from JAIQFL010000168.1 coordinate 15,818, forward strand.
ACCAGCGCCCCAGCGCCGGTTGGATGGCCAGGGCGTTGAGCGTTCCCTCAGTGACGTCCAGGCTCCGCACCTGCTCGGGGGTCGCCAGGCCGGTGATGCTGGAGCTGTCGCCGGTCCACACGCCGAATTGCTGAAAGGTCTGGTTCACTTCGCGGAAAGTGAAGTAGTCCGACGGCGCCAGCTCGCAATCCACGATGCCGATCGCCGGGGCGGTCTGCATGACGCTCACCAGTTCGTCGGGGTGGGGATAGGGCAAAGGCTTGAGCAGGATGCCGTTGACGATGCTGAAAATCGCGGTGTTGGCGCCGACACCGAGGGCGATCGTGACCAAGGCTACGATCGTGAACATCGGTGTCCGCGCCAGGCTGCGCAAAACATGCTTGAGCTGTTGCCCGAATGGTCCCATAGATACCAATGAATACGCTGGGGGGCGCGCAAAGTTCGCAGTTTCTTCTCTGCGGCACGGGAATCGGGCGCTTCAACACGGATACACTGATCGGAGATGACCCCCAACGATCTGGTTCTCATTCCCGGCGGCGAGTTCCTCATGGGCCAGGAAGACGGTCGCGATGAAGAACGGCCGGTACACCGCGTCACGGTCGCGCCCTTCCGATTGTGCCGGTTTCAAGTGACCAACCAGGATTTTGCGGCGTTTCGAAAGTTCGTCTTCGATGGGCCGACGTTGCCTGTAACGTCGGTGAGCTGGTTCGACGCGGTGGAATACTGCCGCTGGCTGTCGGTGGAATGGGGCCGGGAGATCCGCCTGTCAACCGAAGCCGAATGGGAGTTTGCGGCGCGCGGCGGGATGGAGCAGAAACTGTACCCGTGGGGCGACGCGCCGGTGACCTCGCGCGCGGGATACGGCGACCGGTGGCGCGAAGGGCCGGAGCCGGTGGCGACGTCGGAGCCGAACGGCTACGGCTTGTTCGACATGTGCGAGAACGTGCACGAATGGTGCCTGGATTGGTATGACCCGGGGTACTACCTGGTTTCGCCGGCGGAGAATCCACGGGGGCCGGAGACGGGCACACGGCGAGCTTCACGCGGCGGGGCTTGGAGGCATCACATCAAGATTGCACGGTGCGCGGCCAGGAGCAGCATCCCGCCGGAATTCCGGTATGCGGATTACGGGTTTCGAGTGGCGGCGGAGGAGTGAGAAGAGTGACAGGCGAAAGCGCGTGTCCCACCTCTGCTATGATGTTCCACCGGTGCCGAACCTTCTCGAGGCCGATGGGGTCAGCAAACACTACGGCGGGGTAGCGGCCCTGCGCGACGCCCGCTTTGCGCTGGCTTCGGGCGAGGTCCACGCGCTGATCGGCGAGAACGGGGCGGGGAAGAGCACGCTCGCGAAGATCATTGCCGGGGCCGTCCGGGCCGACCGGGGGAGCATCGCCATGGATGGGCAACCCGTCGCCATCGGCAGCCCACTCGACGCGCAGCGGTTGGGCATCGGAATCATCTACCAGGAGCTCGACCTATTTCCGCACCTGACGGTGGCCGAGAACATGGCGATTGGGAATCTGCGCCTGCGGGAAGGCCGGCTGGTGCGGTTCCGGCGCATGGAAGCCTTTTGCCGGCCCTATCTGGAACAGGTGGGACTCTCCTGCGGACTCCGGCAGATGGTGGTCTCGCTTTCCATCGGGCAGATGCAACTGCTGGCGATCGCCCGCGCGCTCAGCATGAATGCGCGCATCCTGGTGATGGACGAACCAACCAGCGCGCTGTTCGACGACGCCGTGGAGCGGCTGTTCGGACTGATCCGCGACCTCAAGGGCCGCGGGGTGGCCATTGTTTATGTCTCGCACAAGATGGATGAGATCTTTCGAATCTGCGACCGCGCGACGGTGCTGCGCGACGGGGAGACTATCCAAACGCTGGAGGCGCGGGCGACGACGACGCGCGAGATCATCCGCCTGATGGTGGGGCGCGATCTGCAGATCGCCGGCCGCCGGGAGCACCGCGGGACGGGCGATGTGGTACTGAGCGTGGAGGATCTGACCACAGACAAGCTGAAATCCGTCTCGTTCGAAGTGCGCCGCGGCGAGGTGCTGGGTGTGGCCGGGCTGGTGGGGGCCGGACGCAGCGAACTGGGCGCGGCGTTGTTTGGCCTCGACCGGATTCGCGGCGGCACGATTCGCCGCCAGGGCAGGCCGATCTCGCCCGGGTCGGCGCGCGAGGCCATGCAGCATGGTATCGGGCTGGTGCCGGAAGACCGCCGGCTGGAAGGGCTCATGATGAGCATGAGCGTGTTGGAGAACAGCACCATGGCGGTGCTGGGCCGTATGCAGGCCTTGGGATTCATTCGCGGGCGGCAGGAGAAGAGCGAATTGGCGCCGGTGGGGCGGCAACTGGCACTGAACTGCCCGTCGCTGGGCGCAGCGGTGGCCACGCTGAGCGGCGGCAACCAGCAGAAGGTACTGCTGGCGCGATGGCTGCTGCTTGATCCCGACGTGCTGTTCCTGGACGACCCCACGAGGGGGATCGATATCGGCGCCAAACAGGACATCTACCGGATCATCGACGATCTGGCATCGGCAGGGAAGGGAGTGATCCTGGTCAGCTCGGAACTGCCGGAACTGCTGCGCTGCTGTGACCGGATCCTGGTCTTGAGCCGCGGCAGAGTCACTGCCAGCTATGATGCGAAGGAAGCCACGCAGGAGAAAATCATGGCATCGGCCACCAACGTCACGGCCTTGCGCGAGGGCCGGGCCTGATGGCGGCGATGCTGCGCCGGGGCCAGAGCCTGGCAGCGTTGCTGGGCATCGTGATTCTGGCGGTGCTCATCAGCCCCACGGCTTCCGATGGCTCGCGCATCTTTCTTCAGGCCGGCAACCTGACGGACATTCTGCGGCAGATCTCATTGATCGGAATCATCTCGCTGGCCATGACATTCGTGATCCTGACGGGAGGCATCGATCTCAGTGTCGGCAGCATTCTAGCGCTTTCCACTACGCTCGCGGCCATGGGGCTGACGCGGGCCTGGGAGGGGATGCCGTACCCCAGCCACATCCTGTGGGCGATCCTGGCGGCGGTGGCGGCTTCGACCTTGGCCGGCGCACTCAACGGCGTGGTGATCGCCACGCTGCGGATCCAGCCGTTCGTGGTCACGCTGGCTTCCATGATCGGAGTGCGGGGCCTTGCGAAATGGCTCTCGAAGAACGAGAACATCGACATCGGCTTCGGTCGCGACGTCGCGGCGGAGTTTGCGGCGGTGTTCCGCGAAAAGGCCATCGTGATCGGCGCCTACGCCTGCGCCGCGGCGGTGTTCTGGGTCCTGCTGGCGCGGACGGTGTTCGGCCGCTATGTGCGGGCCATCGGGGACAACGAACGGGCGGCGGAGTACGCGGGTCTGCCCATCCTCAGCACCAAGGTTTGGGTGTACTCGCTGTCCGGCCTGCTGTCGGGCTGCGCGGGCGTGCTGTACGCCGCCGAGAATCATCAGGGCAATCCCAATGCGGGAGTGGCGTATGAGCTGGACGCGATTGCGGCGGTGGTGATCGGCGGCACGCGGCTGGCGGGCGGCAAGGGGTCGATTTCGGGTACCATCGTGGGGACTCTGATTATGGGGGTTTTGACCAATATGCTGCGGCTCAACAACGTGGATAGCAACATGGAGATGATGATCAAGGCCGCGATCATCGTCCTGGCGGTGGCGGTGCAGCGCGGGGGAAACTCGAAGTAGCCCATGACTCAGAAACTTTTCATCGCGGGGGGCCTCGCTCTGGCCTTGCTCGCCACATCCTGCGGCAGCGCGGGCAAGAAGCAACTGGTGGTGGCCTTCAGCCAGGCCAACAATGCCGAGCCGTATCGCGCTGCACAGAACGCGCTGATGGAGAAACTGTTCGCGCAGTATGCGGATGTCAAACTGGCGATCGCCGACGCGCAGCAGGACAACAGCAAGCAGGTGGCGCAGGTGGAGACCTTCATTCGCCAGAAGCCGGATTTGCTGATCGTCGCGCCCAACGAGAGAGCCGCGCTGACAGCCGTGATGCGGCAGGCGATGGAGGCCAGGGTCCCGGTGATCTGCCTGGAACGCGACATCCTCGAACCCAACTATACGAGTTACGTCCACAGCGACAATGTGGCCATCGGCCGCCTGGCGGGAAAGTTCATCGTGGAGCACCTCACGAAGAAGTACGGCAAGCCCAAAGGGCAGATCGTGGCCATGCGCGGGCTGCTGGGCGTGGAGGGCGAGATCAATCGGAACCGCGGCGCGAAGGAGATCTTCGACCAGTATCCCGAGATCCGGATCGTGGCCGATCCGGTGGCGGACTGGATCCAGGCCAAGGCGAAAGACCGCATGACCGAAGTTCTGCGGGGGCAGCCCAAAATCGACGTGGTGTACGGACACAATGACCCGATGGCGATCGGCGCGTACCTCGCGGCGAAGGAATTGGGCCGCGAGAAGGAGATGATCTTCGTGGGAGTGGACGGCCTGGGCGGACCCGCGGGAGGAATCAAAAAGGTGATGGACGGAATCCTGGCGGCCACCTTCGTGTACCCGCTGTGCGTGGACAAGGCAGTGGAGATCGGCAACCGGATCCTGCACGAACCGGGATTCCGGGCGGAGAAGGAGTACGTGCTGGATTCCATCATGGTGACGCCGGAGAACGCCGCCCAGATGTACGAGAAGTTCACGGTGGAGGGCATGAAATGAAGACGGCGGTTGGCAGGCGGAAGCGCCTGCCCCACTTGTTTCTGCTGGCCGCAGTCGCGACGAACCTGGCGGGCGCGGCAAAGACCCTGGATGTTTACGACATCGATGTGGAGGGCGGTAAGAGTGTTTTGATCGTGTCGCCGTCCGGCGAATCGATGCTAATCGACGCCGGCTGGCCCGGCTACAATGGCCGGGATTCGGACCGGATCGTGGCTGCCGCGAAGTCGGCCGGCCTGAAGCAAATAGACTACCTGGTAATCTCGCACTATGACATCGATCACTTGGGCGACGTGCCCCTGCTGGTTTCGAAGTTCCCGGTGAAACACATCGTGGACCACGGTCCGATGGAGGCCAGCGGAAAAACGCCCTCGGACCAATACAAGGCGTACGCCGCGGTGCGCGACCGGATGGACCACATCGTGGTCAAGGCTGGCGACAGCATTCCGCTCAAGGGTGTCGACGTTCTGGTGGTGACGGCGGCCAGGAAGCATATCGAGGGACCGCTGAAGGGCGGCGGCGGTCCGAATCCCCTTTGTGCCACCACCCCGGAAGTGCCGGAACGGCCGTCGGATGTCGAAGACAACATGTCCATCGGCCTGTTGTTTACGCTGGGCAAGTTCCGCATGCTCGACCTGGCGGATCTCGAGTCGGCATACGATTACAAACTGATGTGTCCGAACAATCCGATTGGGAGCGTGGATGTTTACCAGGTGAGCATCCACGGCCAGGATAAAGGTGTTTCCCCAGTACTGGCGCAGGCGCTCCAGGCCCGAGTGGCGCTGATGGGCAACGGGCCGCGGAAAGGTGGCGCCCCCCAGACGTGGACGACGCTGCGCGGCGCCTCGGGAATGGAGGACATCTGGCAGGTGCACTACTCCATTGCGGGCGGGAAAGAGAACAATCCCCCGGACGACTACATAGCCAATCTGGATGGCGCAGACGGGACGCATTGGATCAAGTTGTCCGCTGCGAGCAGCGGGACATTCTCAGTTACGAACGGCCGGAACGCGTTCAGCAAGACCTACAGGTAGCTTTCCGCAGCGGTGGGTATGGCGCCGTGATTCGTCCTGCGGACCTGGGCGCCAGCCCTCACGGTTCACCCACCTGTCTTCCCGGGAGCGACGGAATCGAAGCCGTGCGACAATAATTCGGACTGGCTCGATGGGTGAGATGGCGCGAGTCCGATTCGGTATTTTCGACTTTGACCCGGCCACCGGCGAACTGCGCCGCGGCGGAGTGGGTGTCCGCATTCAATCGCAGCCCGCGCAGGTGCTGGGGCTGCTGGTGGCGCATGCGGGCGAAATAGTGACTCGCGAAACGCTGCGCCGGGCAGTATGGGGCACGGACACGTTCGTGGATTTCGACCGCGGTCTGAATTTCTGCGTGGCCCAGATTCGCGCCGCGCTGGGAGATTCCGCCGAGTCGCCGCGTTTTGTGCGGACCATTCCGAAGCGCGGATACCAGTTCATCGCGCCGGTGGGACCGGTGGCCGCCCCGCCATCAAGTGAACCGCCGCCGGCTAACCAGGCGGTCTCCGGCCAGCCCTTCGCAAAGCAGCGATTGGTGACATCAGCACTAGCGGCAGCACTGGTTGGTACGGTGATCCTCTTGGGAGCGCGCCTGTGGATTCTCCGCCTGGCTCCCTCCGCTCCGGCAAGCATCCGGATTGCGGTGCTGCGTTTTGACAACCAGACGGGCAGCCCGGATCTTGACCGCTTCGCCGACGGGCTCACCGATTCCGTGGTGGCCGAGCTCACAGACGCGGGCGGCGGGCGCTATGGGGTGATCGGAAACGCGGCGATCCTGCGTCAGCCACGGGAACGGCGCGACTTGCTGGCCATCGCGTCTTCCCTGCGGGTTGGTTACGTCGTTCTGGGCCAAGTGCAACGGAGTCCATCCGGCATTCAGGTCTTGGGGCATTTGATTCGCCTGCCGGAACAGACGCACCTCAACGTCGTGCGGCTGGAGGCCAATGGTGATGACCCGGTGCGCACGCAATCCGACCTGGCGCGGCGCATCGTGGCCGGTTTAACCCCACGGCTGGCTTCCGACAGTGCTTCACACCGCGCCTCACCTCCCCCGGCAACCAACTGAGCGGTGGGGATTTATCTCCTTACATTTTCCTCACCCGGTTTAGCAGGCGCATGGCTGGCGGCAAGGGCGGAGGCGGGCATACTATCCGGTAGAACCGGGCGGCCAGGAACTGGATGAACCGCCCTGGAGGAGAAAACCATGCACTCTGTTTCACGCCGCAGTCTCAGAACTCCTATAGTAGTCGCCTGCGGGGCGAGTGCTCGTGTTAACGACGCCCAAATGGAAACAGTGAGTATCTGTATGTTTCCGAGCGCCCACCGCTCCGGCGCTTAAGTCCCAGAACTCGTCAATGACCCAATTCGCGTGAGCTTGTAAGAGGATGCGAGTTGTTCAGACGGCCGCGCAAATCGGCACGATATTAACGATAATTATTGAACA
>JAIQFL010000616.1 GCA_020073365.1 Terriglobia bacterium
ATGGAAGTTGCGATCAGTGGGAAGGGTTACGTTTTTCGCGGCCAGACTTCCGGAGTGGTGGGCAAGGTTTTTCAAGCCTGCGGCGTCGCCATGCCACCCGCGCTACGCCCATGCTGAACTTATCTCCAGATGGGCGCAGGCGGAGAGAAAGCGTGTCACTAGGCCGTTTTCAAAGTTGCAAACCCTTGGAAATGCGTAACTTCCGCGGACATGGTGTAGAAGATGAGCCAAACTCCACCGGCTACCCTCGCAGAAGGCCCAGGGGGTCGCCGGCGCGATATCCGGGGAAGACTTCGCCGAGATTGGTTTGCCCGGGCTGGCCGGCGACCAACTCGCTCAGCACGGCGCGAAAATCCGTAGTTACGGCCAGGTCGCGGCCTTCGTTGAGCTGCTCGGGTGCCAGGCCGGGCCAGGAGCCGTAGACTTTGCCTCCGTGCACGGGCCCGCCCAGCACCATCATGAGACCGCCATGACCGTGATCGGTGCCGTTGTTGCCGTTTTCCTGCGCGGTGCGGCCGAATTCGGACATGGTGACCAGGACGATGTCTTCCATGCGGTCGCCCATTCACCTTTCCCAGCGTCATCTCAACGCCACCGCAAGTCCCCTGGATTCGCGCAACCTGTCGCCGACGCGGCCGAAAAACGACCCGCTTCGGAACGTGTAAATGAACCGGCCGCCAAGGCTGGCCGAATTGGATTCAGTCCGAAGGTCATCTGGGGCGTGGTGAAGACAGGATGTTCAAAATGCGGCCTTGATGGCGTTGCTCCTCACGATCTGCGTCGAACCTGTGCGCACCTCTGTCACGAGGCCGGGGGGGGAGCTTGAACAGATCCAGTTCCTGCTCGGTCACGTGGGCGTCCAAACAACTGAGCGGTATCTCGGCTGCAAACAGCGGCTCCGCAATGCCGTCAATGATCACATCGGCATCGAGCCAGCGGCGTCGTGAGCGCGACTGGCCGAGTTCCGTCGACTGATCGCCGCCGCGCTTCCTCCGATGATTGCCGGGCAACTTCCGAGTGCCCGACAATCCTGCCCCAATCAAGGAATCCACGTCAAATGAGTCTGAGGCAAAATAGCCGTGGGTTTCACGGAAATTACTTTGGTTGGCTCGGTCGATCAATTGCCGTTCAGCGGCAGTTCCCGGCGCAGCTCATCGAATGATTCAGTAAGAGGACCAGGTGGTTCTGGACATGCTCCAGGCTCGGCGGCGAGTTCAGTGTCGCGCTGGTGGCGGGTCCGCATCTTCCAAATAATCGGTCCTGGAATTACGCGCGTCTCGGCGTCACTGCCTTGGTTCCACCTTGAAAACGGAATTGCTGGGATAGCGGCCGGTGAAACAAATCTTCCCGGCCCCATCCATCGCTGTGCTTTCCATTGCCGACACTGGCTGCGGCACTCCACGCGCGCAGGTCGAATCACCTATTGCTACGCCGCCGCTGCTGCGTCACCGTCACTTCTCGTGCCAATTGCGGCAAACTCCTCCGGGGTCAGGGGCCGGGATCAGAGGTTGGGTGCCGGCTGGCGATAGGAACGTCGCATAAACTTCAGTAACGATGCCAGTCTGATTGACGACGTTGTGCACCTCGTTCGCGTCTTCAAAGAACCCCGAACCGGCAGGGTGGACGGTCATACAGCCATTGCTGTGAATTTCCGTGAGAGCGCCGCTCTTCACTACGACCACCACGGGACCCGGATGTATGTGCCATCCCGTAGTTCCTCCAGGCTGAAAGATCAGGTCAGTCTGGAGCACATCGGTCGCTCCCTTCAGGTGCAAAATGACGTTGTGGTCTGGGTTGTAGCCCTGTGCCAACGGTATGATTTGCAGCGGGCTCACCTGGCTGAACGCCAGCGCCGCTACGAGTCCGGCCGCGGCGAGTGCCAGCAAGCCTCTCCGGCCGCGCCGGTTCACCGCTGCCGGAACAGCGAATTGAATGTTGTTACGTTCCACTGCAACCGATCGCTCCGCTGCGGCCGGGTCGTTTTTTGTCGTCATAAGTTTATCCTCTTTCGCCGCACCCGAAATTGTTTGGTGCGGCATGGAGAAACCTTAGCCGAGGTCGAGCTGATGAGTCTTGGGGAAAATCTTGGGTTTTCCTTGGGAAGATCCCGAAACGCGTAGCACGATGAAAAGAAACAACCTGTGTGAACCATCGAGCCCGGAGACTGCGATAGAATAGAGCGCACGCAGAGGTAGAAGCGACGGATCAGCCCAGGGTCATTTACGAATTCGGCCAGTTCCGCCTCGATCCGGAGGCTCATCTTCTTGTCCGTGGCGATAAGGTCGTTGCCCTGGAACCGAAGGCTGTGGAAGTGCTCCTGATTCTGGTCGAGAAGGGCGGGCAGTTGGTGGCTCGCCACGACCTGATGAGCGCCGTGTGGCCGGACACCTTTGTGGAAGAGAGCAATCTCTCCTCGAACATTTCGATCCTTCGAAGGCAGTTGGGTGTTCCCCCTGATGGAGGAGATTACATCCAAACGATTCCCAAGAGGGGCTACCGGTTCGTCGCTGCCGTAAAACAGGTTAGAAACGAGCCGCCGATCCCCCTCTTTGGCCAGGACGTTCGCTCGGGAGCCGCACCGGCCGGGGAAGTGGAATCCAATCAAGGAGGCCGGCCGTCCGGACTGAGCGAAGTTGCCACAGCCGAGGCGGCGACTGCTGGAAGTGTACGGAAACGGGTGCGGCCCAGAGTCATCCTCGTGGCCGCGGCGGGGCTTCTGGTGTTGGTGCTGCCTTTGTTGTATCTGGACGTATGGCACTGGAGGCTGCCCGGTTCTCCCGCTGACACGCACATCGGCGCAATGGCCGTGCTGCCGCTCGAGAATCTCTCCGGAGACCCGGCCGAGGAATACTTTGCCGACGGAATAACCGAAGCCCTGACTGCCGACCTGGCTCAAATCGGGGCACTGCGGGTGATTGCTCGCGCTTCGGTGATGCAATACAAGGGAACCAAACAGCCGTTGGCGCAGATTGCTCAGCGATTGCGCGTGGAGGCCGTAGTGTCGGGCGCGGTGCTTCGTTCCGGGCACCGGGTGCGAATTACAGCCGCCTTGATTCGCGCCGCCACAGGCCAGCAACTTTGGGCTAGGACCTACGAGCGAAGTCTGGGTGACATTCTGGATTTACAGAACGAGGTGGCTCGGGCCATTGCCGGCGAGGTGCAGGCCAAGCTTACAGCGCAGGAGCAGATACGGTTGGCGCGCAGCCGTTCCGTCAACGCCGACGCCTATGACGCTTACCTCAAGGGCCGCTACTACTACAACAGGTTCACGGTAGATGGGTTCTCGAAAAGCATCGAGCACTTCGAGCAGGCGATCAAGCTGGACCCAAACTACGCCTCCGCTTATGCCGGGCTGGCAGATGCCTTGGCGAGCCTGGAGCAGATCGGTGCCGCCCGGCCCGAGGAAGTTCATCCCAGGGCGTTGGAGGCGGCCAGCAAAGCTCTGGCGATGGATGACACCCTCCCCGAAGCTCACGCCGCAATGGCGTCGGTGAGAGCCAATGACTGGGAAAGGTCTGCAGCCGAGACAGAAGCAAGAAGGGCCATCGAGCTCAACCCCGGTTTTCCGTTGGCGCATCTGTACTACAGCAACATGCTGCGTCATCTCGGGCGGAGGGAAGAAAGCATCGCAGAAGCCAGGCGCGCCCTCGAGTTGGACCCGCTTTCACCGCTTACCAACGAAGAGCTGGCGGATGCACACTTGAGCGCGCGTCAGTACGACGCGGCCATCGAACAGTATCAGAAGACGCTCGAACTCTATCCCAATCAGGCCGCTCCGCGAGATTCACTCGGGTGGGCTTACGTTTATAAGCGGATGTATGACAAAGGCATGGAAGAGATTCGAAAGAGCCTCGCTCTCTACGGGGAAGATCAGGGCCTTTCCCCGGAAATCGCATTCATCTATGGGATATCAGGCAGGAAAGACGAGGCGAAGAAGATCCTGGACCGATTGCTGAGCACATCGAAGACGGTTCCCATTGCGGCCCATCACTTTGCGCTGATTTATATCGGCATGGGCGAAAAGGACGAAGCTCTTGCATGGCTGGAAAAGGCCTTCGATCAGCACTCTCCCATGATGGCGTGGCTTGAGGTTGATCCGAGATTCGACAGCCTGCGCCAGGAACCAAGGTTCCAGGATCTCATTCGGCGCGTCGGGCTGCATTAGATTCCTGCCGCTTGAACATTCACAGCGGACTTGTTCGGCAACTCTCTCGGCAGTGGCGTCTCCCATAGCCAGTCTCTTTAGAGCGTGTCAAATAACCCTCCGTCTTCGTGATCGGCGCTCCCGCCGATGTCGTTTCGGGGGTGCAAGAC
>JAIQFL010000617.1 GCA_020073365.1 Terriglobia bacterium
CGGTAACTGAAGTACTAGGCACGGTACGGAGGTACTACATCGTCCGGTGAAGATGCTGCATTCGCAGGCTTTAGCCTTGGGGGCAAAAAGCCCGCCCCGGTTACTGAACGTCTGAAACTTTGCCGTCTTTGAACGTGATTTTCATGTCTTTGTAGTAGTAGATCTGCTTGGCCCCGAGAGTCACTTTCTTTTCCGGCTTGCCTAGTGCTGACTCAACCTGCGCCGGAGTCATGCCCAACTCGATGTTCGCCGGTTCAGCCTGTTGTTGTTGCTGCGGTTGTGCAGCCTGTTGTTCCTGGCCACCTTGCTCGCCTTGGCCGCCCTGCTGCTGCCCACCCTGATCTTGCTGGGCGTCTTCGCTGATGGCGAGAAGTTGCCCGATCGTGTCCTCGACGTCGCCCACCGCCGCTTTTGCCAAAGATCCTTTGGGGAATTGGAAGACCACCTGCGCTTTGTTGTACGTCGGCGGATCTGTCTGGTTGCAGGTATCACAGGCAACGATCCCCATGGTTACCGTGTCCTTGCCCACGTTGACATCGATCTTCATCGGGTAGACCTTGTTTCCGACCTGAAACAAGTGGGTGTTCTGCTCTTTGCCGAGCTTCCCCATGATGGATTTCCGTCCCATCAACGACAGGCCGCTCGGACCATGAACCGTCCCACCTTCATACTTCGAGGCCAGCACGGCCGAATCGCCGTAGGGCACGCCCAGAATTCCGCCTTTTTTGATTTCAAGGAGAGTCCCCGCCTCCACGACGGAGTACCCGCTCGTGTCAGACCCCATCTTCACCGACTTGTACTGCGCGGCCAGTTGCTCCTGCAGGGAAACGGATGCTTGCGCTCCGGCGCGCAACACCGGAAACATCGTGGCGCACACGATAACGGCGATCGCAGGAATGATCCTTTCAAACTTCTGTCCCATGGCTGGAACTCTCCTCTCAGAATTTGCCCCTATGCCGCTCAATCAAATCGGACATGGAGCGGAGCCTGTGCCTCAGGAATCTGATTGACTACAAGGAACAGGGAGCGCCACCCCGTGGGGTGACGCCCCTCTGGCAATCTGCAGCAACACCGAGCGAGCGGCTCGTCAGACTACTGCGAACCACCGCCCGATGAACCAGCTTCTTGTTTGACTTCCGTTTCGGTCTGATCGGCAGCCTTCTCTTGATCTTCCAGCGTCTTGGCTGCGGTCTTGTCCGCCTGCGGCTCGGGAACATCTGATGCAACCGTGGAGGTGTCAGGAGCCTTCGGCAGACCGCCGGTCCCCTGCTTCTTGGCCAGTTCGCCCATGCCAGCAGTGAGCTGCTCCTGGAAATGATTCTGCATCTCCTGGAGATCGTCGACCGAAACCGCCACTTGTTTGCCGGCGGCGCAGTCCGACTTCTTGCTCGCGGCGACGCTGACGTTCACATTGTTATCATCGTCCGGTGTGTCGGTAAGCCGGGTGATCACGTCGCCCGCCGTCAGAGAGCACTCCTCCCCGTCAGCTACGACACTGAGGTCAGCATTGACCACAAATGTCCGCCGCGCCGGATCGAGCGCGGGCGGTGCTTCGTTGGTGTTCGCAGCCGCCTGCTGCCCGGAGGAAGCCCCGGCCTTGCCGGACTCGGCCTGCTCAGCGGCCAGCTGTGCTTTCACTTCCTCGGCAATTGCCTGCTTCACTTCCGGAGTGAGAGTCACTTGTCCGGACGCTGCTGGCGCCGAAGGCGAGGTGCTTGCCTGTAGTTGATCCGCAGCCGCTGCATTGGAGGCGTTGGCCTCCGCTTGCGCTTCGTAAGCAGCCCGCAAACTCGCTGCCAACAGATAATCCGTCAACCAGAACGCCGCCGAAGGATACACGGGATACGGCGCGAAGTATCCGCCGTAGTAGCCGTACCAGGGCGACCCTCCCCAGCCCCAGCCGTAGTACACCGGTGCCGGCCACGGGTTATAGGCCCATCCGTAGTAAACCGGGTGGTAGTAGTAGGGGTGGTAATAGCCATAATACGGGCGTCCCCCGTAGTAGTAGCCGCGATAGACCCCGGTCCGGTAAGCGCCGTGGTAGTAGTAGGTCCGCGAATAGTATGTACGCCCGCCGCGCACGACGTAGGTGCGTTGCACGTAGCCTCCGTGCCTTCCCATCGTCACTACCCGCGCTCCGTTGTGAGTCGCCACAATCCTGCGCCCGCCATGCAGATTGTGGTCAATGTGCATGCCGTTCCGGTTGACCGAGCGGATTTGTCCGTTCGGACGGATGTGCGCCGCTACTCCACACCTAAGAGAAACGCTCCTGCCCGGAGGAGTGTGAGCCGCCCGCGCGTTCATGGCGCCGTGTCCGCCAGGCGTATTCCCGTGACCGCCCGGAGTATTCCCGTGACCACCCGGCGCATTCCCGCGACCAGCGGACATAGCTCCATGTCCGGCACCGGCGTTCCCGTGTCCGGCTGCCGCGTTCCCGTGCCCCGCAGTCGCGTTCCCGTGACCAGCAGTCGCTGTCCCGTGGCCGGTGTTCGCCGTCCCGTGGCCGGCCATCGTCGTTCCATGTCCGGCGGTCGCAGTCCCATGCCCAGGGGTATTCGTCCCATGACCGCCCATCGTGTTCGTGTGGCTGGGCGTCGTTGCATGAGTCTGTGGCGTCGTATGAGTCTGCATATGACTCTGTGGCGCCGCGTGTGTCTGTGGCGCGTGGCTAGGTGCGCTCGCATGGCTCGGCGCATGCGGCGCCGGTGCGCTCCTCGGAGCAGGGCTGTTCTTGTGCTGAGCGAAGCCGAAAACCGGAACCACCATCATGAGGGAAAGCAGAACATACTTCCGCAGGGCACTTTCCTTCTTCGTGAAATTCATCGCAGACTCCTAGATTCCAAAGATTTCATCCGACTGCCAGATTGCAACGTGCAAAGCCAGTCCTTCGACGACCCAAGCAAGATGGTTTCCGACCGTTTTTTCGGGGCCCGAGGGGAGGGCCGACAAATGCTAGGCAAGGGACATCGGACGTACCCAAGCTGGCATTCTGCGGCGGCAGCAACGTTACCAAAAATCCGGCAGGAGGCGCAATCGTTTTCTAGGATTTCTAGTGGCTCAATTGAGCCACTACTCCAAGACCTCACATCCTTCCTCGCAACCTCTGCCTGCGGTAATCTAGTTCCGCAGTTCCGGAGGAACATCTTGCGCTATCTCGATCGCCTGCAGCCGCTTGCCCTTCTGTTGATCCGCGTGGCGCTGGGCGCCATCATGGTGGCGCACGGCTACCACAAAGTTTTTGGCGGCTTGCATCACCACGCACAAATGGTCGCCAGCCTGGGCCTGCCCGCCTGGCTGGGCTATGTGTCCGCCTTCACCGAATTGCTCGGTGGCCTGATGATCCTCGTGGGCTTCTTCACTCGCGCCGCGGCCTTTGCCGTTTGCATCGATCTGGCCGTGGCTATCTGGAAAGTGCACCTGCACAATGGACTCATCGGAGCGCCGGACCGGCCTGGCTACGAGTTCGCCCTTGCGGCCGCCGCGCTAGCCTTTGCCCTGATTTTCTTTGGCGGAGGTCCCATCGCCATCGATCATGTCCTCCGCGGTGGCGGCAGCGGCGCCTCGAAGCGATCCTGAATCGCCTCCACTCGACTTACCCAAGAGGATCCGTCGAGTACGGAGAACCGCAACTTATCCCTGAGGGGCGGGTTTGAGTGGATGGTCAGCCGCGCTGCGAGCTGGTGTGCGAAACCAAAGTGCACCCAAAACGACCTTTACCCCTCATGTACCGCCAGTTTGAATCCCGAGGGGGTTGAAATTATGATGGGTGGGTCACCCATACACTTGCATCCAAGGGGTTTGTTGGCTGCATCTTAACCGTCAACATCCATCATCACAGGAGGTTCCTTTGAGAAAGATAGCCCTGTTCGCAATCGTTAGTGGACTGTTCTTCTTGGCCGGCCTCGCCCAAGCACAACAACTAGATGCCATGTTCGGTGGCAGCACGACCATGTCATCCGGGTCGTGCGACGCGACCACCGGCTTCTGTCCCGAAAAGGGGGGCTTCTACCCCAGTCTCAGCGCTGATGTCATCTTCCACAAGCGCGTCGGCTTCGCCTTTGGCGCTGCTTGGAAGGGAGGCCAGGGAGCCTACGGCGGACCCGGAGGTCAGCCTTTTCGTCCCATTTTGTTTACCCTCAACGGCGTGTTTCAACCCAAGTTGAGCAAGAAAGCCGGCATTGATCTCATGGGCGGCATCGGATGGCAGACCACCCGCTTCTATCTGCCCTATTGCACGAATGCTTTCACTTGCAACAATTACACCAGCAGCAACCACTTTCTGGTGGATGTTGGCGGAGGCATCCGCTACTACG
>JAIQFL010000618.1 GCA_020073365.1 Terriglobia bacterium
ATCTGGATGCCGAACGCATGGTGTACGTCTACACGCCTCCGGGTTACGAATCCAGCAAACAGAAGTATCCGGTCCTCTATCTGCTGCACGGCAACGGGCAGATCGAAGCATCGTGGACCTGGACCGGACGCGCCAACGTGATCATGGATAACCTCCTCGCCGACGGAAAAGTAAAACCGATGGTCGTGGTGATGCCCTATGGCCACGTACCGCGGGAAATCAAGACGGCATCCAATACCCCGGCACCCACCAATGACCCCGCGGCAATGGAGAAGGAACTGCTTACGGCGGTGAAGCCGCTGGTCGAAAGCAAGTATCGGGTGCTGACCGATCGCAATCACCGGGCGATCGGAGGATTATCGATGGGCGCCGGCCAATCGATGTCGATCGGGCTTCACAACCTGGATCAGTTCGCGTACATCGCCGCATTTAGCGGCGGCGGTAATCGCACGGATTGGGAGAAAGCGGATCCCGCGGTGCTCAACCAAAAACTCAAAGTCCTGTGGATCGGTTGCGGCACAGAAGACCCCGGCTATAACGGCGTCAAAGCCATGGACGACCTGCTCACGAAGAAGAACGTGAAACACGTCTGGAACCCGTCGGGCGGCGGACATAGCTGGCCAAACTGGCAAGTCTACCTTTCGAAGTACGCACCGCTTCTATTTCGCGAATAGCGTTTGGCCGCGCCGGGCCGGCCCAGCGCGTCGGCGGGATTTCGAGGTGTATCGAGCAAATCAGGAGGCACAATGAGATTCGCTGTGCTGGTAGTGTTGTCCGTACTGCCGGTTTGGGCCGCGCGCCAGGTTGGCATTGTGGTCGATGGCCAACTGGAGCCGCCGGCGCGATACGGAATCGGGAGCCTCGAGCAGGCGCTCGCAGCCAAAGGCCTCTCGGTAGTCCATCCACGCGCGGATGAACCGGTCCGAGCCGATTTCTACGTGTTGGCTGGTCTGGGCAAAGGCGCGCCGCAATCGCTTTCGATCCGCCGTTCCCGGTACAGAGGCAAACCGGCAGTGACTCTCTCGGGCGGCGATGCGCGCGGCTTGATGTATGCGGCGCTGGATACAGCGGATCGCATTCGGTGGAACGCGAAAGTCGAAGATCCTCTCGCGCGCGTACGCGAGGTCTCCGAGGAGCCCTACCTGGTGGAGCGCGGCGTTTCGATCTACACCATGCAGCGAGCATACTTCGAGAGCCGGCTCTACGACGAAAAGTACTGGGAGCGGTACTTCGACATGCTGGCATCCAGCCGCATCAACAACTTCATCGTGATTTTCGGGTACGAGAACGGTGGGTTCATGGCGCCGCTGTATCCGTACTTTTTCAACGTTCCGGAGTATCCGGGAGTCGAACTGGTCGGGATTACGCCCGCCCAGCAGGCACATAACGTGGCGGCGTTCAAAGCCATGATGCGCATTGCGCATGAGCGCGGCATCGACGTCACCGCCGGCATCTGGGACCACATCTATCGCGGCGGAGTCCAGGGTGGAGGCATCCCGGGTGCGTCGGAGAACGCGGGCAAACGCGTGCCGGGCCTTGTCTGGGGCGTCACCGCGGACAATCTTGCCGGCTACACCAAAGCGGCCTTGCGCCGGTTCCTAAGCGTATTCCCGGAGGTGGATGCGATCCAGTTCCGCATGCACGACGAGAGCGGCCTGAAGCGCGAGGAGATGGCCGGCTTTTGGCACGAGGTGTTCTCGTTCATCAAAGCCGAGCGGCCGAACCGGCGAATCGATCTGCGTGCGAAGGATCTGCCCGACGTGGTGATCAACGACGCGCTTGACCAAGGCCTCCGGGCGCGAGTCAACACCAAGTACTGGATGGAGCAGTTGGGGCTCCCGTTTCATCCGACGCACGTAAACACTCAAAATCAGCAAGACCGCCGCCACGGCTACGCCGACTTGCTGCGGTATCCGCAGCGCTACCGTGTGCAGTGGCAGGTGTGGACCGGCGGCACGACGCGCCTCCTGTTGTGGGGCGATCCGGAATACGTGCGGCGATTCGCGGCCAGTGCGCGCCTGTACGACGGCAACAGTTTCGAAATGAACGAAATGCTCGCTACGAGGATGCTCGGCGAACCCTCCGATGAGAAGCCGCTTCCCATCCTGAACGCCCGCTACCGCTACTACGACTACGAGTTCGAGCGCTACTGGGCCTTTTATCGGGCGTGGGGGAGGCTTACCTATAATCCGCGGACCGATCCGGAGGTGTGGCAGAGCGAGTTCGAAGCTCGTTTCGGATCGGAGGCGGGCGTCCACCTCATGAAGGCGCTGGAAGCTGGAAGCAGCGTGTTGCCGCGCATCGTGGCCGCGGCGTATCGATACCAGTATTTCCCGACTACGCGCGGCTGGGCGGAGATGAACCACCAGGATTCGCTGCCGAAGTTCGCCACGGCGGAAAACAGCGACATACAGCAATTCGAGAATCCGCGCGACGAGGCGCGAAGTATCCTTCAGGGCACCGACACCCCTATGCGCCGCCCTCAGGAAACCAGCCGTTGGTTCGCACAGACGGCGAGCGAAATTACTTCCGAACTGACGCTGGCCGAAAAGGCAATTGGGAGTAAGTCGAGTAATGAGTTCCTCTCGACGGCCACAGACCTGAAGATTCTGGCCGGCCTGGCGCGATACTACGCCGCCCGGCTGCCCGCCGCGGTCGCGTATAACGTCTACAAGGAGTCGAGCGACACGGCTGCTCTCGATGAAGCGATCGCGGGCGAGAAGCGCGCATTGGCGGCATGGCGTGAAATCGTGTCTGCCGCCGGCGACGTATACAATGACCGTCTTCCATTCGGCGCTCGCGCCGTTGGCTTCCGCCAACACTGGAAGGAGGAACTGGCCACGCTCGAACAGGATTTCACCGCGCTCGAAGCCGAACGGGCGAAGGTGGAGGCCAGGCCGGGGCGAAAGCTGGCTCCGCGCGATCCGAATTTGAAACCGCCGATGGTCTCGCTGGTACCCCCGGCTGCGGTTGTGCCAAGCCGTGATCTGCGTATCACAGCCAGAATCGCCGTCCCCGGCGAGGTCAAGTGGATACGGCTGCGCTACCGCCATGTCACCCAATACGAGGACTATCAGACTGCTGAAATGGCGCTGGATGCAAAGACCGGCTTGTACACAGCCGCAATTCCCGCTGCCTTCGTTGACCCGAAGTGGGACTTGATGTACTTCGTCGAGGTGGTCGGCAAAAATGGCGCTGGGCGCATGTACCCGGACCTGGAGCGCGACATGCCGTACGTGATGGTAGCCGTCAAGCGATGATGCACGGAATCCAGAAAGGAGATTCATGAGCTATCGCTCTACTGGACTATTAACGGTATTCTTAGGGGCCGCCGCCGCGACATCGTTCCTGCAAGGACAATCGCGTGCAGCACTCAGTATGGACTTGAAACTGACCAAATCACCGGTGAGCCCGCCACTCTACGGTCTGATGACCGAAGAGATCAATTACTCTTACGACGGCCGCCAGTATGCGAAGCTGGTTCGAAACCGGACGTTCCGGTCCGATCGGAGTGGAACTCTTCGAGCTTGCGAAGGATTTCGACCCGGATCAGCACACCATTGTCCGCGTCGCGGCCAATGAAGTACGGAAGAAGCTCGCCCAGCACTACCTCGCGAAGAACGGCTCAGCATCCGGTCAGAATCGATCTTCCGCCCGGATCCTACAAGGCCGATTTCCGGTGGGGGCCACCGGCCGAGGAGCCACCGGCCGCGTCGCGCCTTCAGTCACCCCGCCGTCCTGTGTCTATAGCCCGACGCCGCTGATTGCCGCTCCGGCAGCCTTGAGCTTGCGGATCAATTCCACCGCGCCTTTGCGTTTGGCTTCGTTTTCCAGCGAGTAGTCGTTGTAGTAGAGCTCCGCCTGCGGGTCGGCTTCATGCGCGAACTGGAACGCCTTCACCAGATAGTCTTCACCGATGATCCGGTACCAGGGCGACTGACGCAGGGAGCCGTCCTCGTTCAGCGCTTCGTTGACCACGTCCCATCCGCCGATCCGCCCCTTGTACCGGCCGGCCACCGTCCGAATGTGATCGCGCATGCGGTCGAGCAGAGCTTCACGGGTAAGGGGCTCGCCCTGGTCGTTCTGAAAGACCCAGCGGGGCGTCTGGCTATGCCACACCAGGCAATGGCCGATGATGAACATCTTGTGTTTCTCGCCGAAGGCAACGTACCGGTCGGCGGGACCGAAATTGTAACCATCCGCAAGCGGGTGCACGGATCCCCACTTGAGCACGTTCTCGGGGCTGATGGTGTTGAACTGTTCCGCGATGATGGGGTTGCCGCGCGGGTCGCGTTCCTCGAA
>JAIQFL010000619.1 GCA_020073365.1 Terriglobia bacterium
TTGGTGAGCCATGAAGTCATCGTCAACCTGATCGCAGCCACCACCACAAGAACCGGCCTTCGCGTTCAAAGCCAGTTGGACACAGGCAAGTACCCGAAAGGAATCAAAGTGGGCAAAGAGGAGTTTGCCGCCCTCCAAATGCGCCGCGACACCTTCCACGGCGAATGGAACTACGCCATCCTGCCTCGCTCATGAATGCTACAGTTATTTTCTTACAGACGCTTAGTGGTCCAAGCCCGCTGACTTCCGTGGGCAGGACGATGCACTTCGTTATCTCAATCAGAGGAGGTTGTATTTATGAAGACCGTGCTGTTCGCTATGATTGCGGCGTTCCTGCTCATGGGAACCGTCGTGGCCCAGGGGCCGCAGACCGCGCCCGCTCAAGCTCCGCAGTCCCAGACTCCGGGCGGCGCACGCGCCGGCCAGCCGGCAGGCAGAGGCCCGGGAAGCTTCGGCCCGCCGCCCGAACTGGGCCCAGACGATAAACAGGCGGTCCCCGACCCGCCCGCAGGATTCAATGTCCGTCGCGAGGATACCTGAAGCGAATCGAGAGAGTGAAGCAATCGCACCTGCAGTACATGATTGCTGGGAAGGCGATTCCTCAGGAATTCGCTCAGCACGCACGCCGGACAGAATGTCCAAAGTATTTCCAGTCGAAGCCAGGCGAGTTCCGAATTCTGGAATACGTCGAGGTGAAGAGGCAAGCTGGCCGGAACTGGGTGACTCGCTGTCCGTCGTGCGCCGCGCAAGGTAACGATAGGAGCGGAGATAACCTGGCGATCGCGGTCGAGGAGCCTCGGAAATACTGCTGCTGGGCGGGCTGCACGAAAGAGATGATTCGCGCGGCGGTGGGCCGGCCGATCTCCGACCGGAGGTTGGCGTGACCGGCAAGGGATCGAGCCTTCTCAACGCACTTGCCGCGCAGTACTGAACCTCAAACCGAAAAGGAAGGAGTTTTGAAGATGCCGAATTCGGAACAACCGGACGGGAGAGACAAGGGAACCCGGCCCCCGAGCCTGGTAGCGCGCGGTGAACGGCGCCGGATCGAGCGACGGCTGCAAGAGGCAGGAATCCTGTGTCAGCCCGAAGTGTCGCTCCAGTATCAGACGTTGGCAAAACGCTCGGTGCTTCGTGGTGTCGAGTCGGGGGGCGCGATCAAGGAAATCGGGCGCTACGTGACCTTCTGCGACGAGAAGGGGGAGCGAATCGCCTGGCTGCAGCCGATCGACTCGGTGGGAGTGAACGGTCGTCACGCGGTGGTGATTGCGCTCGGGCTGGTGAGCGTCGAAGTCTTCCGCGTGCGAAACACCTATGACGTATTGATCGCGAGGTACGAGGTGTCGCAACCGGCTGAGGGCCAGCGCGGACGGATCGAAGCCAGAGTGCTCTTCCGGGGCCGCCAGGGTCATCTGCCGCTGGATCTGACCGGTGATGAGAAGGGGATGGCGGGCCAAATCGTTCCCGAATTCTTCAACAGGGCTGGGGAACGTGTCGAGATCCCGCCGGAGTTCGTGGGGGCGCTAAAAGCCGCCGTGCGCGGAGCGGCCTGTGTGGGATGCACGCATCAGCACTATCTGACGGCACCGAAAGCTGCTGCGGCGGCGAAGAAGGCCGATGCTGTCACTCCGGTGGCGACCGGCGAGCCGGCGCCCAGCGTGGATGCGGTGGCGGTTTGAAAGGTCACGGTTGTGAAATGGTTTTCGAAACGGAGCGTGCAATGGAACGACTCAAGAATACAGGTTTGGTGCTCTGCCTGTTCGTAGTGCTGCTGGTGATCTTCAGCAGCTACTTCCGGGCAAATGAAGTGGGCACTTTTTTCGGCGCACTCGCCGGGACACCACTTTTGGTTCATATCTTTAACCGCGTGGCGCCGAGCCGGAGCAAGCCAGGGTCCGAAAGGTCCACGACGGCACTCGTCGCCCACGCAGAGTCGATGTCGCGGCCGGCCGAGCAAGTCGTAGTGCTTCGGATGGAGGGGCCGACGGGACGGCCATGAACAGTGACGCTGAAAGCGTTGGTTGTTCGTTTCGCATCATGCCTTCGGATAGGCGAACCAGAGCGGGCCGCAGACACTTTCAGTCCGCTCCGGGGCAAAGAAGAGTCGCCCGGTGGACTGGCGCGGAAACAAATTGTGCTCAAAGACGACCCAAAAGCGTGGGAAGAGGGCTTCAGCGCCGGAGAGAGTAGGGTACGAAGTCCGTTCCGGTGCCCGTATCGCGCTGGAACCACCCAAGCCTGGTCATGGCATAGCGGCCATATCGAAGGCGATGCCAAGCACCAGGGCTCCAGCTACAGCCCCGGCTCACTTTCCAAAGGACCGCCATCGCGCGGCGCATTACCGTATAGCAGGGAATCGTAGGTGCTTTATGCGAGTCGGAACCAAGAGCGTTCTCTTCGGAGCACACTGCTTCTTTATCCATCCATTCTTCGTCGCTTTTGGCTGGTGGGCCCTCGGACAGTTTCCGTGGGATCCGCGGCTCTGGGCGGCGTTCTTTCTGCATGATTTGGGCTACTTATTCAGTCCTAACATGGACGGGCCTGAGGGCGAAGAGCACGTCCATCTCGGAGCGAAGATCATGGGTTTGCTTTTTGGCGATTGGTGGGCCGACTTCACCCATCGACATTCGCGCTACTGGGCTAAGAGGAACGGCGTGAGCGTTTCAAAGCTCTGCTACGCCGACAAGCTCGCGTTTGCGATGACGCCCGGCTGGCTATACCTACCTATGGCCCGAGCGACGGGAGAGCTTGCCGAGTACATGGCGAAGTCGCGAGATCGGCAGGCCGGCTGTGCGGTGTTCACGCAGGCTGAACGCATCCGACTTGAATCGGGTCACCCCGCGCAATGGCTTGAAGGGCTGCAAAGCTACACCAGGCGCTGGGTCGAGGAACACCAGGGCGGCGGACCTGACATGTGGACGATCGTGGCTAACAGCAAAGCAGCTTGATGACGGGTGGAATTCAAACCTTGCGAGGGAATCCTGGCGGCGCCTCGGAAATGTGGTGCCCCGGAGGATACTGACGATTAGCAAGCCATCCGGCAGCTCTCCCCGAGTGCGCGACTACCCTGGCTGAGCGCCTTCGTTCTACACTACTCCGTCAGGGAGGATGTGAACGCCGCGGCCGGCAAATCTCTGCAACAGTTTCCCGTCAATTTGACGTCGAGCGGACTTTCCGCACCCGCTCATCGCGCAGGCGGGCGCAGGCGACGAGGTTGAATGAGCATCGCTGGCCACGTCTCGTGCGCCATGGTCTCGCGCTACTCCCACGTTCGGATGGAACCTAGCGGCGCGCCTTCGACGAGATCGCGGCCCGTCAGCGTGCGGCAGAGGAAAAGCGGAAGGATCGAGCCGAGCGGCAGCAGCAGGCTGCGCCGGTCTCCCAGTCAGTGCGGGGTCAGTACACGCAACAGTTCAGGAAGACAGGATGCAACAAAATGCAACAATATCCCCATTATAATTGTGGAGATGTGCTCCCACGCGACGCCGCCAGGCCAATTTAAGAATCGCTACTGCTGTGTCCGTTCGCGCTACTAGCGTTGATGACGGATGGTGTGCGATGAGCAGATCGAAGAACGCGATGAAGCCAGATGAACAAGCAGCCATGGCCGGCATGATTTCCGCCGTGCGAGATCGCGGCCAACGTGGACTGGCCCAACTCGGCAGGTATCAGGAAAGAC
Source organism: Terriglobia bacterium (assembly GCA_020073365.1). GTDB lineage: Bacteria > Acidobacteriota > Terriglobia > Bryobacterales > Bryobacteraceae > JAIQFL01. The sequence continues at coordinate 3,677 of JAIQFL010000619.1, forward strand.
CCAGATCGGCGGTATCGTCGGCAAGCATCTTCCGGGCCTCCTATTTCAAACATTTAAAACCGGCCCGTAACGGGCGGAACTGGAGTGGAAGATATGGACGAGCTTCCCGGCCAGTTCTCGGAAGCGCTCCGGCGCCGATCCCTTTGGAACCAGGCCAAACGATGGCACCGGATTTCCTGATCGGACGGCCGATGCAGGGACGGACTGGTGGGTCGGATTCGAATGTTCGCGGCGTTCAGTTTGTCGTATTATAGGCCCAACAAAAATGAGGGGAGCCAAGATAAGCGCATGACGTGGCCTCGGGAGGTTGATCGGGTGGTCGCCTGCATACCGCACTTCAAGTGCAAGGCGCACATTCGTCGGGCGGTCGAAAGTCTTCTGCGCCAGACGCACCGCAACCTGACCATCGTGGTGGCGAACGATGGGGACGCAGATCCTCCGTGGATTGAACGGGTGTGGCTCTCATACTGGACATTGACACGTCAAGCCGCGCGGACAGCCTTACGCAGCGGGCGAAGTGTTAGTTCGATTGCAGGCCCCCATCGATCACTTAGGGCGAGGGCTCGTAGCTGTACGATGTGCTGACCCGTCTCCTCCTTCCACCGTGCGCCGCAGCGCTTC
>JAIQFL010000620.1 GCA_020073365.1 Terriglobia bacterium
TTGAAATCGTGTTCAGCCTCCTGCAACGTAAGACCCTCAACGGATCAAGCTTCAAAACCAAAGATCAGCTGCGCGAGGCCATTGAAACCTTCATCCGAAAACACAACGAGCACGCCAAACCGTTCCGCTGGCGAAAACGCGAGGTCAAGGGCAGTCAACTTCAAAATACAATTATAAATTTACGCAATTAAGCACTAGCTTCGAACTAGCGCAAAGTGCCAGCGCCCGCGCACGTATGAACGTCGACAACCCGAACGTGGGCCGGCCGCAGAAAAGCTAGCGAGTTGCGCTCACCAGAGTATCGGGTGTGGGCGAGGGTTCCTCACTCTGAGCAGCAGGAGAGTTTGGATCACTCGCGTCCAAATTAGCTGTTTGACCACATTTCCGACATTGAAAACATTGGGTATAGCCCAACTCTGAGCCTGGACGCGCGTCTGCGCTTCGGCCCAGACCGAAGTAAGTGCTTCCCGCGGTCTTTTCACGTTGCTGTCCAAATTACTGGGTCAATAGGCTCTTAATGAGGCACCGACCTTGGCAATGGCCTGGGCGCTCCAGGCGGGGATCAGGCCGGCAGATTAAGAAACCTTCACCTTTAGTTCGCTATTTATTCGCCTAAATAGCCTGATCTCGGCCTGCGGCAAATCCTCAGCAGGGAGCAATCAGGGTCGAGCGGTCGTGGTTCAATTCAAGGGTTCTGTCAATCCGACGAAGACGAACAAGGTCCGTAATGTCGGCATGGAGCCTGAAATCTTCGAGCGACTCCTGGCTTGGATTGAAACACTGCCAGACCGCAGTAGAGCAGGGTGGGTTTTTCCGTGCGAACGGATCGTGGCTCCGTTGCTACCAGACAACGTGATACGGCGATGGATTCGCCCGCGCCTGGAACCGTTGAAACTCGGCTGGATCACACTCGCCGTATTGCGGCGGTCGCATTCAACCTTGCACGAAGAGAAGGGAACCGACCCGAAGGTAATTGCCGACCAGCAGGGACATGGCCTCGGCGTCCACCTGTCGGATTACGTCGAGAACATGGAGCGGGAGACGGGATTCGAACCCGCGACGTCCAGCTTGAGAAATTGGGCACATGTTGTCAATACAGGATTTAGCGTCTCTGGCAGCGATTTCAGGCGACAGAAAATCACTGTGAGTCTCCACTCCTTTGCTTCGAGTTCCTCTTAATGGAGTACAAACGGAGTACACCACGAGAAGGTTGACTCCCGCCGGGCGCCACACACCAGATCCTCGCCGGCATCGACAGCGCCCTGTTATGGTCCACATGACGGGCCCCAGCAGCGCGTTCTGCTGGAAGGGCGTCGTCTTCCAGGCGCGAACTGCCGCGGGTCACATTACGTGTACAACCCTCTGGAAAGCAGATCCACATAGTCGGAGTTCCGAAACGCGCTGTAGTTGATATTCGGGGGAAGGAGCGATGCCAAGGTAGTAGCATTATCTCTCCTGATAGGCTGTAATTAACTGAGAGGAGGGTCGCTACGAAGACTGCTACAAAGCCCGTTACCCACATCCTCCTGGTCGCTGCCTTGGCAGTGGCGCTATCGGTTATCGGTCGCCTCCGGGCGCAGCGCGGCACGGCGGGCTCCCCCACCGCTCCCGCCGCGATCGTGATCGACTATCCAGAAGAGGGTTCGGTCTTTCCATCGGAGATGACCGCCCCGACCTTCCTCTGGCGCGACCCCTTCGCAGGCACGGCAGTCTGGCGTATCGATTTCGATTTCACCGACGGTTCCGCTCCAATACGGTTGAAGGCCGCGGGTGAGCCGTTCGCTATCGGTGATATCGATTCGCGCGCGGTCGGAGAAACGAACGAACTCCCCAAGTTGACGCCCCGGCAGGCCGCGCAACGTACTTGGAAAGCGGATGACGAGACTTGGAAGACGATCAAGAAGCGCTCCGTGGGGCATCCGGCCACGATGACGATCTCCGGGTTTCCGTCCGGCGACCTCCGTCCGGCCGTTTCTCTTGGCCGCGTGACCATCGAGACTTCGCCCGATCCGGTAGGCGCGCCGATTTTTTACCGGGACGTTCCCCTGATGCCCTCGGAACTGGAGAAAGGGGTCATCAAGCCGCTGGCGGAGAACAACGTTCCGCTGATCGCGTGGCGGCTGCGCAATCTCGGCGAAGCCCGCAGCCGTCTGGTTCTCGAGGGCCTGCATACCTGCGCGAACTGCCATTCATTCTCCCGAGACGGCAAAACCCTGGGGATGGATGTCGATGGCCCCGAAAACGATAAGGGTACGTACGCCATCGTGCCCGTCCAGCCCCAAATGACGATCCGCAACCAGGACGTGATCACCTGGAATTCGTTCCCGCAGAAGCCGCCGGGGCATCATACCATCGGTTTCCTTTCGCAAATCTCGCCGGACGGCCAGTATGCGGTGACCACGTTGAACGAGTCGGTCTACGTTTCCAACTTCAAAGACTATCGCTTCCTCCAGGTCTTTTATCCGACGCGCGGAATCCTCGCCTGGTACAGCCGCTCGTCGGGCCGGATGGAGGCCCTCCCAGGGGCGGATGACCCGCGCTACGTGCACACCGATGCCGTCTGGAGCCCCGATGGCAAATTCCTGGTCTTCGCGCGCGCGGAAGCGAAAGACCCCTACCCGGCAGGCCGGAAGCTGGCCGAATACGCCAACGACCCCAACGAAATTCCAATCCAGTACGATCTTTACCGGATTCCCTTCAACGCCGGAAAAGGAGGACGCCCGGAGCCGATTGCCGGCGCGTCCCGGAACGGCATGAGCAACACTTTTCCGAAGGTGTCGCCCGACGGGCGTTGGATCGTGTTCGTCGAATGCCGCAACGGCCAGTTGATGCGCCCGGACAGCCAGCTTTACATCGTTCCGGCGCAGGGCGGCGAGGCTCGGCGGATGCGCTCGAACACGGCGCTGATGAACTCGTGGCACAGCTTCTCGCCGAATGGGCGTTGGCTGGTCTTCTCCTCCAAGAGCCGGTCGCCCTATACACAGATGTTTTTGACGCACCTGGACGAAGACGGCCGCGACACGCCGCCCATCCTGATCGAGAACGCGACCGCGGCTAACCGGGCGGTGAACATCCCCGAATTCGTGAATATCCCGCAAGACGGCCTGCTCAGCATCGACGTGCCGGCCGCGGAGTTCTACCGGCTTTTCGATTCCGCACTGGAATTGAGCGCGAAGGGCCAGTACGATGCGGCCATCGCCCTGTGGGAGCAGGCGGTGGTAATCAGTCCCGATGAGCCAAAGGCGCACAACAATCTCGGTGTGGCCCTGATTCGAAAGGGAGACCTCGACGGGGCGATGGCGCAGTTCCGGAAGGCCATCGAGATCCGCCCCGAGTACGCCGAAGGCCACTACAACCTTGGTGGCGCACTCGCCCAGCAGGGAAAGGTGGACGAAGCCATCGTCCAATACCAGCGGACGCTGGAGATCAACCCCCAATATGCCGAAGCCCGCGACCGCTTAGGCGGCGCGTTGGCGCAGAAGGGGATGGTCGCCGAAGCCATCGCGCAGTTCCGCCAGGCCCTGGAAATCGACTCCAGGTACGCCGAGGCGCACAACGATCTGGGCGCTGCTTTGCTCCAAACGGGGCGATCGGCCGAGGCGATGGCGCAATTCCAAAACGCCCTGGAGATCGATTCTAAGTATGCCAAGGCCCACTACAATCTCGGGGTGGTGCTGTCGCGAAGCGGAAGGATCGCCGATGCCTTGGCGCACTGGCGGGCGGCGCTGGACGCGAATCCGGACTATCTGCCCGCTTTGAACCAGATGGCGTGGGTTCTGGCGACTGGTCCCGATGCATCCATCCGGAACGGCGACGAGGCAGTCAAGCTTGCGGAGCGGCTGATCCGGCAAGCCGGGGCGCCCGAACCCGAGGGGCTGAACACGCTGGCTGCTGCGTACGCCGAAAGCGGCCGTTTCCGCGAGGCCGCAGGCACTGCCCGCCGGGCGCTGGGGCTGGCGATACAACAGGGGAAGCCGGTCCTGGCGGAGGCGCTGAAAGGCAGGATCGCGCTCTACGAGAGCAATGCTCCGTACCGCGAGAGCCTGCCTGCCCGCTGATTTGCCTAGACGTAGCGAGGGAGCCTCATACCGCCGAGAGAACGAAAACATCGAGTCAGCCGGCGTGAACGCCGGCTGACGTCTTTTGTTGGCCGGGGCCGATCGGCCCCGGCCGCGCGGCTGTATCTTGAAAGCAGAGAGGTTGTCATGACCGACTATGGCGCTCTGCTCCGGGACCACGTGACGCTCCGGTGCCGTTCCATCGACCGCATTTTCCTTCAGGCGTACGTGC
>JAIQFL010000169.1 GCA_020073365.1 Terriglobia bacterium
CCGGCCTGGTAGTTGTTCGTGCCGATGAAGGTAAGGCGCTTGCTCTCAGGGGCGTCGGAGTCTATGGTGATGACCGGGATGCCTTGGGCGATAGCGGCATCGATGGGATCTTTCATTACCTTTGGATCGGCGACGGAAACGAGGATGCCCGTGGGCTTCTTGCTCAGTACATCGCGAAACGCCTGCGCCTCGGCTTGCGGATCGTACCCGTCGGGGCCGACCATTTCCGCCGGAACCCCCAAAAGGTGCGCCCCGCTGGCGAGTCCGGCGCCGGCGGTCTGCCAGTATGGGTGCTGGACGTTGGCCGCTACCAGGTAGTATTTCTCAGTCGGCCCATGGCGTGAACCGCTGCAAGCCGACAGACTCAACATGAGCGTTGCGGAAGCAAACACGGCGATCGCGTTTGCCGAGCCGGAGCCAAAACGGTGGCGGCCTCGGGCAATCCGGCACATCGGATGTTTTTCCATCTCGAACCTCCCTAAACGGACAACAGTATATACCCTGGCGAGGCCTTGATTCGCAATATGCTTGGGGACTTTCACCGGATCTCCTGCCGGTCACGAAGGCAGCGCAGATGGAAAGGCGGCCCCGATGCCGGTCGCCCATCGATGCCTATCCTACTATGGCTCCAAGTATTTCGGAAAATCTGTCGAAAACCTGTGAAATTCACGTTGACAACCGATAAGATCCAGGATTATTCTTAGGACATCTAGTACCCGTATAGAACTGAAGTTTCGGAGATGCTGAATCCGGAGCTGTGAGGGCCTTAGAGCGCAATCCCGCCGGCCTGACCGCTTTTTCGCCCGAACTGACATTTAAGCACAAATTGATAGTGCTGACTTTTCCAAACGTCAAACAAATAATCTTTGTATTGATTTTTGGCATATGAATTCCGAATGGTGGACTCATCACCCGGCATCCCCTGAGCAGGGATGGCAGGAAGAAAACTTTTAAGGCTGGAACTGTATGAAGAGACCCTTTGGAATCGAGACCGCCGGAACCGGAAACGTCACTGTTCTGTGTGTCAGCCCGAGTCATGCAGACGGCGTTTCTCTGCAGCGCATCTTCTATGAATCCGGCTGGGGCGTGTACACGAACTCCAAATGGACCCTGATCGCGCGAACCGCACTCGATTCGGCATTTTCCATTTTACGGGAAGCGCCAGTTCCAATCGTTATTTGCGAGGGCGATCTGTCGCCGGGTACGTGGCAAGAGATGTTAGAGTACATATCGCTTCTTCCCGATCCTCCCCTCTTGATCGTGATTTCCCGATTGGCAGACGACCGCTTGTGGGCGGAGGCCCTTAACCTGGGAGCCTACGACGTACTGGCAAAGCCGTTTGATGCCGCAGAAGTAATCCGCATCGTCAGTTTGGCGTGGCGGCATTGGCAGGATCGGCACGATCTCCATTGCGTCCGAACCAGACAGAGGATGGCTGCTGTGGGAGCATAGACTCTTTGGGTTGGGAAGAAGCAAATGGAAACAATAGTTTTAACGGACGATGAACTGAAGCCTCTCGAAAAACGATTCGGCCCCGGAGTGCGGCAAATGGGTCCGTGGACGTCGGATGGCACCTTCGGCTACTCCAACGTTCCGATCGTGGCCGTGGAGAAGGCGGCTGAAGCGCTGGAAAACCCCCATCTGATGGAAGCTCTCTCCCGCCTGGAGCACACGCCGGAGCGGACCAAGCCGTTCATCGAATTGTTGGAGACTTTCGGTCCCGCCCTGATTGAGAAGATCGTCGCCGCCTATCGGGAATGCTCTGTCGAACTGCTGGTGTTCCATCGAGGAGCATCGGGCTGACACGCCCCAGTGTCGCCGCTCTTCGGGCGATCGACTTGACGCCCCCGGCGGCCGTGCGAAGCTTCCCGCGGGCGGATTCCGTTCCAATTCCTACCAATTCCTACCAATTTCTCCAATCCTTTCTTCAATCCTTTTTCAATCCTTTCCAATCCTTTCCAATCCTTTAGTTTCGGTTTACATCCGGGCGATTTAGTGGTATGCTTGCGCACATTCGCGGTTTTACAAAGGATCTGCTGGGCCACGGAGCTTCGCAGACGGGGAGTTGGGGGAGCGATGAGGTTCCCGGGAGCGGTTCACCGCATTTCATACAGTCTGCTTAACCCCGAGACACCCGTTTTTGCACGTCTCCGCTAGTCCTGCGCGGCAAACAGAGGGGAGTCAACGAATCATGAAAACCAAACAAGGGAGACCCGCCTGATGAATTCTCGGCAAATGACCATGCGAATCCTTGTCGCGGCGCTGCTGATCTGCTGCGCGCCGTTGGCCTTCAGTCAAACTCTCACCACCGGTGATGTCACGGGTGTCATTACGGACGCGTCGGGCGCAATCGTCCCGGGTGCGGCCGTGACCCTCAAGAATGTGGACACGAACGAAGCCCGCACGGCGGCCACGAACGAAGCCGGACAGTACCGGTTCTCGCTTCTGGCGCCGGGCGACTACACGATTACGGCCCAGAGCACCGGCCTGAAGTCCAACACCTCGAAGATCACGGTGGGCGTCGGGCAGCAGCAAGCCGTCAACCTGACGCTGAACGTACAGGGGACCCAGGAAGTGGTGGAAGTGAAAGCCGACGCGGCCGTCATCCAGACCGAGAACGCGAATCTGGCCACGTCGGTCAACACGGCGCAAGTGGTGAATCTGCCCATGAACGGAGGGGATCTAACAACCTTGGCGTTCACTGTTCCCGGTGTCCGCATGAACGTGGGCGGCGGAAACGGAAACTTCAACGCCAATGGCATTCCGTTGACCTCCGTGCTGTTCACCATCAACGGCGCGGACGTGATGGATCCGTACAACAATCTGAACAATTCGGGCGCCAGCAACAACCTGCTGGGCGCCAACGAGGTGGCCGAAGCCGTGGTAGTGCTCAACGCCTACAGCCCGCAGTACGGGCGCATGGCCGGCGCACAGGTGAACATCGTCGGGAAGACCGGCACCAACGGCTTCCACGGCAACGCGACCTACAACTACAACGACGCGCTCTTCAACGCCAATTCGTTTTTCAATAACTCCAGCAACACTCCGAAGGGGCGTTCGGATGCGAACCTCTATGCGGCGTCCGCCGGCGGGCCCATCCGGAAGAACAAGACGTTCTTCTTCGTGGATACCGAGGCCCTGCGCTATGCGCTGCCAAGAGCAGGCATCGTGTCCATCCCGACCGTCGAACTGGAAAACTATGCGCTGGCACACGCCACCCCTTCGGCTATCCCGATCTACCAGGACGCCATCAAGCTTTGGAATAACGCTCCCGGCCTGAATCGCGCGGTGGACGTCACCAATGGCGGCGGCGTGTTGCAGGATCCCAACAACCACCTGGGTTGCGGCACTCACACCTTCGGCAGCGGCGCCACCGCCAACCCGTTTCTGAACGGATCGAGCGGACCGCGCTTCGGCATCGACGTGCCGTGCGCGCGCGCCTTCGGCACCAACACGTCCAGCGTCAACGTGGAGAACCTGTTCATCGCCAGAGCCGACCACACCCTCACCGAAAAGCAGAAGCTGGGCTTCCGCTACGAATACGATTGGGGCCTGCAAGCCACCAGCACGAGCGCTATTTCGCACCTGTTCGATTCCAAGAGCAGCCAACCCCAACACCAGGGACAGATGACCTACACCTATGTCATTAATCCGCGGCTGGTCAATACGTTCACCGGCCAGTCGAGCTGGTACACGGCGATCTTCGGCGTGCAGGATTTCGCCGCGACGCAGGCCGCCATCCCGGTTCGCCTGACATTGAGCGACGGCGGCGCCAGCGGCGGCGGATTCCCCACCATGGGCGCCAGCTTTCCGACCGGACGAAACGTAGGCCAGTTGGAGTTGATCGACGACCTCTCGTACATCCGGGGCGCTCATACCTTTAAGGCCGGAGTTAACTACCGGTACAACAAGGTCACCGACACGAGCCTCTCCAGCGGCACCATCTCCGGCTTGTACACTCTTCGGGACCTTGCGGACTTCGCCAGCGGAATCGTCAACGGCAGCAACCAGGGGAGCACGTTCTCACAATCGTACCCCCTGTTGGCCGCCGCCCACATTCGCGTGGCCTCGCTGGATCTCTATCTCACCGACGAATGGGCTGTCGCGAAGAACGTGAAGATTCAATATGGCGTGCGGTTCGAGCATGACAAGAACCCGCTCTGCGTGGACGACTGCTTCTCGCGCATGAGCACGGAGTTCCTGGCGAGCGGTTACCAGGCCGGCGCCAACGTGCCCTACAACCAGACCATCACTTCCGGCCTGAGCACTGCGTACAACCACTATCAGTCCTTGGTCACCGAGCCCCGTTTCGGCATCGTCTTCACGCCGTTCGGTTCGAGCAAGACCGTCATTCGGACCGGCGTTGGCCTGTTCTCGAATCTGCCTCAGGCCAGCATTTCGTCGAGTATTTTCGGGAATGCCCCGGCCAAGTTCACTCCCAGCGTCACCTTCGGCAACGTGGGACTGGGGAGCGACCCCAGCACGTCGCAAGCCATTGCGGTGGCCTCGTTCAATACATTCGAAAGCTCTTTCTCGAAGGGCTTCACTTTGTCTCAGATCCAGTCGGCATTAGGGAAGATCGCATTTGCGGCGCCCGGTTACTATTCGCCGCCCGACGAGTTCCGTCCTCCGAAGGTCTGGGAGTGGAGCCTCGAAGTGGAGCAGCCGCTGGGCAATCACAACGTTCTGGCGGCCACCTATGCCGGCAACCACGGGTACGACGAAACTTACAACAACCAGACGTTGAACAACTACAACGCCAACCCGAGCAAGTTTCCGGCCGGCTTTCTGGGCCTGCCCACGGCTGCGCCCGATCCGCGTTTCGCTGCCGTCACCCAGGTGCTGCTCTCCGGGTATTCCAACTACGATGGCCTTACCCTTCAATTGCGCCATGCCTTCAGCCTGGGGTTCACCGGACAACTGGGTTACACCTGGAGCCATGGCCTGCAACTCGGCGGCGTTTACGATCCGGGCAATCTGAATTTCGGCTACAGCAATAGCGGTCTGGACACCCGTCACGAGCTGACGGCTGACCTGTTATGGATGATGCCCAAGCTCAGAAACAACCTGTTGGATAGAGTGGTGGGCGGCTGGACCGTGGGCGTGAAGGCATTTGCGTTTTCGGGCCGGCCGTTCTCCGTCACCAACGGCCAGCTCGGCGGTCAGATCCAGGCGAACTTCAGCGGCACCATCCTGGCTGACCTGGTGGATCCCACTGCCCTGGGCAGGAACTGCGGCTCGGGAGCCGTCAACACGCCCTGTCTGACACAATCCCAGTTTCTCTACACCACCACTTCCGCGTGCAATGGATCGACCAACGGGTGCTTGACAGCACAGAACAACTACGGCAACATTCCGCCGAACAGCTTCTATGGACCGGGTTATTTCGACATCGACACCCAGGTCACCAAGACGATCCGCATCCGCGAGCGCATGAACCTGCAAATCGGCGCCAGCGCCTATAACACGCTGAACCACCCCAATTTCGGCCTGCCGAACGGCACCGCGACAGGGGCCACGCTGGGCAAGATCACAGGCACTGTCAGCCCACCAGTCAGCATTTACGGATCGGGCCAGGGGGCGATCGTTTCCGGCCGCGTGCTGGTGCTGACCGGAAAGTTCAACTTCTAAGAACGACAGAGCAAGTAAGACACCGGGCGTCCGCTGCGCGGGCGCCCGTTTTTTGTGTGCCCTTTTTGGGTGGGACAGACGATCGCCTTTTGTCGTCTGTCCGACCAAACACCCCCGGTCACTCCCAGCGCAGGGCGATCGACGGGTCGACTCGCGCGGCGCGGCGCGCGGGGGCGGCGGTGGCAGTAATGGCGGCGGCTCCCAGCAGCAGGATCACGCCAGCATACGCCAGCGAATCGAGCGCCGTCACGCTGGAGAACTGGTGGGCCAAGACCTTGGATGCACCCGCCGCACCCACCAGTCCCAACAGCAGCCCTCCAACCAGGCCGCGCAAGTTGGACGCCAGCACTAACCGCACCGCATCCCAGGGACGCGCGCCCAGTGCCATCCGGATTCCGATCTCGCGGGTGCGCTGCCGCACCATGTAGGCAAACACGCCGGACAGGCCGATGGAAGCCAGCACCAGCGCCAGGACGCCGAGTCCGCCGGCGACTTCGGCGCCGATCACGCTTGGCTCGATGGCTCGATCGAGGCTCTCGGTCAGCGGAGCTACCCGGACCTCCACGCGCGGCTCCAACTGCTTCGCCACGGTGCTGACTCGCTCTGACGGTCCGCCGCCCCGCACCAGGATATGGGGGACCACTCGTCCGCTGAACGGCTCATAGAGGAGCGGCTCCGCCGGCCCGAGTCCTTGCGTCGATGCATCTTTCACCAGGCCCACAATCTGCCGGGGTACGCCCACGAAGATCGTCTTGCCGACGGGATTTTCCCCAGGCCAGTAGCACCGTGCCATGGCTTCGTTGACGATCGCCACCTTCCCGCCGGAATCCGCCTGGATGAACATGCGACCTGACAGCAAAGGAATTCCGAGCAATTCGAAGTAGCCGGGTCCGACTTCGTTGAACTCGGTCGAGTGACCTGTCTGCGCATCTTCTCCCGGGAGGCGGAACGAGATCTGGCGGTGGGAGTTGGCCAGCGGCGCGAGCTCGCAGAAGGCCAGGCCGCTTCCCGCGCCCTCCAATTGCGCCTGCAACTGTTGAGCGAAAGCCTTGGTTCGCGGGCCCGCGTAGTCGCTGGCCGGCAGATCGAGCGAGACCACCGAGATACCTTTGATGACGAAGCCGGGATCCATGGCCTCCGTACGTTGGATGCCGCGAACCAGCAATCCCGCACCCGTGAGCAGCACCACGCTGACCGCCACCTGCACGGAGAGCAGCACGTTCCGCAGCGAGAGGCGCAAACCGGGAAGCCGCGATTCTTGCCGGAGCGCATCCGCCAAATTCCCGCGCGTGGCGTGAAGCGCCGGGGCGAGTCCAAACGCGATGCAGGCCGCCACAGCGATTAGCATCGTGTAGGCTAGGACGCTGGCATCTGGCCGGAGACGGCCCACCGAAGATGGTTCCAACCGGCTGACCACAATGCCCGGCAGCACCCAGGCAATCGCGAAGCCGGCCGCCGCGGCGCTGAGCGCCAGCGCGAGGCTCTCCACCAACAGTTGCCGGATCAGCCGCATCCGGCTGCCGCCCAGCGAAAGCCGTACCGCGATCTCCTGCCGGCGCGCCGCCGCCCGGGCCAGCAGCAGATTCCCGACATTCGCGCAGGCCAGCAGGAGAACCAGCGTCACTGCCACAAACAGCAGGCCCAGAGCCACGATCGCATACCCGGTCTTGTCGCGCATCGAAGCCGCGGACAACCAGCGGGTGTCCCGCACTTCCACCTTCGCGTTGTCGATGGCGAACTGGCGGCCGAACTGGTTCAACAGCAGTTCCATCTCGGCGCTGGCCTGTTCCCGCGTGACGCCCGGCGCGAGGCGTCCCGCGATTTGCGAGCAGCAGAAGCGCGGAGACGTGAGCATTTGCCTCATGGAGGGATCGTTCGGCCGCAGCGTCAGCAGGGCCGGTAGCGGAATCCAGATGTCGCCGGTCGGCGTGCCCAGGAACTCCCGCGACGCGACGCCCACCACGGTGAACGGAATGTCGTCAAGGCGGATGTTCTTGCCCACGACGTCGGGGTCCTCGCCGAGGCGATTGCGCCAGAGTGCGTGGCTGATGACTGCCACGGCCTGAGTGGCGTCGGCGCGGTCCTCGTTTTGACGAAAGCCGCGGCCCAGTTGCATCTCCACGCCGAGCACCCCGAAGTAGTTGCCGCTCACCGCGGAACAGCCGATCGGCCGGCCCTGGTATTTGACGTCGCCGCACCTCCTCATCGCGATGGCGCCGGAGAGCGCGTGGGTGTTCTCCGCCAGGTAGCGATACTGAGCGATGGAATAATGTTCGCCGATGGTCACCACGCGAGCCGGATCCCTCACCGGCCACGGCTTGAGAGCGAGGCCGTTGAATACCGTGAACAGGCTGGTATTGATGCCGATGGCACTGCCCAGGGCCAGGAGCGCCACCAGCGTGAAGCCTGGCTGCCTCAGCATGGTTCGCCATCCGTAGGCCAGGTCCCGCAGGAAGCTCTCGATCCACGGCCAAATCCAGACCGCGCGGGCGTCTTCGGCGGCGAGGGTGGTGTTCCCCATGGCGCTCCGGCCGGTCATCGCGAGATGGAATTCCATTTCCTCGGCGAGCTCCGCCTCAAGCTTGCGGCGCCGGGCAAAATAAGCGATACGTCGAATCAGTTTGGCCATGATGTCCTTACCTGAATAACCGCTCCCTCACGGTCGTGGCTCGTGGCTCCGATCGGAGCTGTCCCTCCGATCGGAGGGTCGCGGCTCCAGCGGAGGGCACCTCTTGGCAAGCTAAAGCATGCCCCACACTACGCGGTCGCCAGCACCTTTTGGATGGCCACGACCATTCGTTCGAAGTCCGCGCGTTCACTGGCGAGCTGCTTTCGGCCGGCGGGCGTTAGCGAGTAGTAGCGCGCGCGCCGGTTGTTCTCCGAGGCGCCCCATTCCGCCTTCACCCAACCGTTCAGCAGCAGCCGCTGCAGCGCCGGATAGAGCGAGCTCTCGCCCACCTGTAGTACATCGCCGGAGGTTTCCTTGAGCAGTTGGGCGATGCCGTAGCCGTGCATTTTCCCGCGCGCCACGGCTTTCAGGATCAGCAGGTCCAACGTGCCCGGCAGCAATTCCATCGAGTCTCTGGATGTTTCCATCGTCTACCGATGGAAGTATGACGCGAGAGCGGAGACTTGTCAAGTCCCCGCGTCTATCGATGGGAGTGGGGCGTGCCCGGCGCGGGTCAAAGAGCCAGGTCGCGGTGTTCTCCAGAAGAATATGGACGTTGGAGCGCCGTAGTTGAGTTGCGGGAAACCCGGACGGCTGCGTCAGAGTCAGAAGCCGTGAAAGAATCGCCCGCAAGCGGGCTTGGCAGGCGGAAGCGCCAGGCGAAACCGCCTGCCCCACTCATGGCCGCGGCTCAGTCCGAGCCATCAGCCAACCGTCGCGGCCATCTTCGTAGTACCCTCGTATCGTTCGGACCTTGCGAAACCCGTACTTTTCGTAGAACGCGCGAGCTTCGTGGTTCGTCACTTTCACCATGAGTCCAAGGCGTCCGATCCCGCGTAACCGCAGACGGCGCAAGGTACTCTCCATCAGGGCCGAAGCCGCACCCTTGCCACGCGATGTGGGATCCACCGCCACGGAGGCCAATTCGGCGCGTCCCAAGGCCCTCTGCCCGCGAATGCAGGTGACCATATACCCGCAAACTTTTCGGCCCTGCTCCACCACGAGAAACAGGTCCCCGCATTTGTGGGCGAATTCTGCAAACAAGTTGCGGTCGTATGCATCTTTGCCGAAACTAAGGTGTTCTACTTCCAGGATGCGGTCGAGATCCGAGGTGCGCAGACGCCGTACCAAATATCGCGTGGGCATTCTGTTATCCTTTAGTTTGGCGCACTTGGAGGCCGTTGGAAATCCGTGGCGGTAAAAAAACGAAAGAAATACAATCCGCCTATTGACAGGGATTTCGGACTCAAGCATACTGAAATCAAGATGCAACTGAGTGGCAACAGCATCCAACCGGAAGCCTTCTCCGCAACGCTGGTCGACCTCCGCCGGGGGGACGCCGCGATCCTCGACCGCATCGATTTGCCGGGCGAAGATGCCCGCCGCCTCATGGAGCTTGGATTTCTGCCCGGCAGCAGGATCACCGCGGGGTTCAGCGCGCCGGGCGGCGATCCGCGTGTCTTCCAGGTGGATGGTTCGGAAATCGCTCTGCGGCGTGAGACTGCCAGGCGGCTGATGGTTCGGCTGGCAAGACCTGCCACGTCTGCAAAACCAGCGAGGCCCGCAAAACCAGCGAGGCCCGCAAAACCAGCGAGGCCCGCAAAACCGGCGAGTCTCTCGCAAGCCAAGACTCCGAGGCCCTCATGAGCGAGTGCAGCGATTGCCACGCATGCGGCAGCTCGGCCGGCAGCACGTCGGTCCTGGAATTCCCGCATAGCGCCGCGGCACCCAAGGCGGTGGCGGTGATCGGTCCGCCCAACTCGGGTAAGACCACGCTCTTCAATCGCCTGACCGGTCTGCGGCAGAAGGTCGCGAACTTCCCGGGGGTGACGGTGGAACAGCACACCGGCGTGATCGAATTGCCGGATGGGCGAGTGCTCCGGGTCATCGACCTCCCCGGCGTCTACAGCCTGTCGCCGCGCTCCGAAGACGAGCAGATCGCACACGACGTGCTCACAGGGCAGCGGGCCGATACTCCGAAGCCGGAAGCGGTGCTGCTGGTGCTGGACTCCACCAATCTGGGCCGCCACCTGATGCTGGCCGCGCCGATTCTGTCGCTCGGCCTTCCCACCCTCATCATTCTGAACATGGCGGACGACCTGCGCAATCGCGGCGGACGGCTGGACCTGGCGGCGCTCTCCAAGGAACTGGGCGCGCCCGTGGCGCTGATCAGCGCGCGCCAGGGCGAAGGCCTCGGAGAGGTGGTGGATTTCCTGGCTGGCGTAATGGCCAAGCCACTGCCCAGAGAGTTGCCCATCCTGCAGGATGTACCGAAGTGCCGCGCGTGGGCCGGCCGCGTGAGCGGCCAGGCATCCTACCGCGCGCCCATCCCACCCAAGTGGACGCGCCGCCTGGATTCCGTATTCCTCCATCCCCTGCTTGGCCCCCTGGTCTTCCTCGTAGTCGTGATCGCGGTTTTCCAAACCATCTTCAGCATCGCAGATCCCTCCAAGGATGCAGTCGACTGGGTGATCCGCGTTTCGGGCAATTGGATTGCATCGGCGCTGCCGGACTCTCTTCTCAAATCGCTGCTTGTGGACGGCGTGTGGAAAGGCGTTGGATCGGTCATCGTGTTCCTGCCGCAGGTGCTCCTGCTGTTCCTGTTCATTGGAATCCTGGAGGATTCCGGGTACCTGGCGCGCGCGGCCCTGATCGCCGATCGCACCATGGCGAAAGTGGGGCTTCAGGGCAAATCGTTCATCCCGCTGCTCTCGGCTTACGCCTGCGCGGTGCCGGCCATCATGTCGACGCGCACCATCGAAAACAAACGCGACCGCTTCGCCACCATCCTGATCGCGCCGTTCATGACATGCTCCGCGCGGCTCCCGGTTTACAGCCTGATCATCGCGGCGTTTATCCCCAACCGGCAGG
The DNA here is from genome assembly GCA_020073365.1 of Terriglobia bacterium. Taxonomy (GTDB): domain Bacteria; phylum Acidobacteriota; class Terriglobia; order Bryobacterales; family Bryobacteraceae; genus JAIQFL01. The sequence goes on from JAIQFL010000169.1 coordinate 11,171, forward strand.
TGCTCGGCAGGTTGCTGAGCCAGCGAACCACGGCCATGCTGGGGCTCTATCTGCTGGGATTCGTGGCCGCGGTGGTCACCGCAAGGGTCCTGAAATCCTCCATCCTGAAGAGCGGCCGCACGCCGTTCCTGCTGGAGATGCCCTCCTACCGCTGGCCCACGGTACAGTCGCTCGGCCTGCGCCTGCTGGACCGCTCCAAGGTTTTTCTGCGCCGCGCCGGCACGATCATCCTGCTGGTCACCGTGATCCTTTGGATTTCGATGAATCTGCCCTACCTGCATGGCAAGCCTCCCGTCCCTGAGAACAGCCTCGCCGGGACCATTGGCCGCACCCTCGAGCCGGCCATCAAGCCGCTGGGGTTCAACTGGAAGATCGGGATCGGGCTGATTACGGCGCTGGCCGCGCGGGAGACCATCATCGCCACGCTGGGCACTATCTATGGCATGGATCCCAAATCGGAGAAGCTCGGGCTGCAGAATTCGTTACACCACGATCTGACGCCCGGCGGGGCCTTTGCGCTGCTGGTGTTCTTCGCGTTTGCCATGCAGTGCATTTCCACGATCGCGGTGGTGCGGCGCGAGACCGGGGGATGGAAGTGGCCGATCCTGCAGTTCAGTTACATGAGCGTCCTGGCCTACGCGGGGGCGTTCGTGGCGAACCACCTGATCGGATAGGCGGGGTGCGACTGACCATCGTTTTTTGTGGTCTGTCAGCCGGCCGACAGACGACGAAACCCGATCGTCTGTCCCACTGGGCTAATGCTAATTGCCGCCGAACGCGTCCCTCGATCCCACGGATTCCTCAAACACGGTGGCGAAGAAGTCGCGGGAAGCCGGCGAGCAACCGATGTGCAGGTTATCGCGGCCATCTTCCACAAAGCCCAGGTAGCCGTCCCAACCGAGATCGTTCAACACGAACCGCAGGCATTCAAGCTCACCCGGAGGGAGGCTCGCATAGTCGATGTCGAAGACCTGTCCCGAGCAGTGTGAGAGGCCTTCCCGCTGGCCCAACTGCCGTGAGTAAGCTGCCGGCTCCACCAGTGAGGTGACGGCTAGAGGACGGAACTTCTCACCCCTGGGATTCATCTCCTGGTGCAGCCGCCGCGTCTCAAAAGCGATGTAAGTCAGGGTGCCGATGGCGGCGGGAGAAGCTTCGGAGAAAGCCTCTAGATCGGAGGGCGAGTTCGGCGAGAGGTCCAGGCGGTAGCCGAGATACTCCGGCCGGTCGAGCGCCTTGACCAGCCGCTTACCTGCATCGGCGCGGATATCGTCGCAGCTCTGGAAAACCAGGTCGTCCCGCTTCAGCCATACCGAGAGCCGATGGGGCGAACGTACAGTGGTGGGAACAAAGTCACTCCGGTATTCCTGCGCCAGCGAGACGAACTCATTGGGATCGCGGCGATAGAGAGCGAGTAACTGCTCCGCCCGTATCACCCGGAAATAGTAAGTGGGCGAATAGTCGCGCTGCATCTGCTGCCGGATGGCTTCGTACAACTCGTGGTTCCACGCCGGGCTGGCGGAAAAGAACATGCGCGGAACCGACACGCCGTCCTTGGGGATGCCGCGCGCACGCCGGGTCAATTCCATCATCTCCGTGACGCAGCCCTGACCGCAGTGGTAGGCGAAGACCGCCCAATCGATGGCGCCGAATTTCTGCTGCATGCCCGCCAGGTATTTCGCCGCCGCAGGTATGACGCGCTCGGGCATCATGCGTTCATCACGCGTCGAAACCACGTAGGGGGTCTTTCGAGTGATGGTTCTGTACTTCGGCCTCTTGCCCTTGTTCGAGATGAGCACGCGTTCGCGGGTGACCTTGTAACGCGTGGTCACGATCACCTTCAGGCCCATGCTCCGCGCCGTGGCCCCGGAAACCTGCATGATGCCACGCGGACCCGCCGGGCTTTCCGCGTTAGGATCGCCCCAGCTTTCCAGATACGCGATGGCCTCCAGCAGGGATGCCGCCACGCCGGTCTCCTGCGAGGCTTTGCGGAACAGCGCCACGAGCTTGGGGCTGGTAATGCGCCTGGCTCCGGCAACCGCCATGGGATCGCGCATAATGGCGAAGGTTTGCGACTGGATCATGCGGTCCGTGCGGACCGCCAGAAGGTCGTTGGAAACATCGTCGCGCGCCACTCCGATTCCGGATACCCGATGCGACGGGTTGAAATACTCCGGAGAGCCGGCCTGACCCAGTAGCGCGAGGCTCAGGACGAACAAGATGGCGAGTTTCATTCCACTGTTAGATATTATCCGCCGTAAGGGGTTAATAGTCTATAGTTACTTTGGCGTGCGAGTACCATGCAAAATACCCGCAATCATTACAAATGCTTCATCTTACGCGCACGGCCGTAACGTGATCTAGGCCGAGCGGGGCAGGGCGGCTGCCTTGTCGCCTCTGACAGGCCAAGGCCTGTCCCACCCGTGTCCACCAGCGTGGCGAAGCAGGTGGGACAGGCGGTTCCGCCTGTCGGGTTTCTTCCAGTAGTCCCACCTCCCCCGGCACACCCCGCGGCGCGGGACAATTGGAACATGGACGGTTTGCGTGCGCGCTTGGAAGCGCAGCGGGCGGCATTTCGTAAACGCTCTCCCGGTCTCGGGGAGCGCATGGATGCCCTGCGCCGCCTGGAGCAGTCACTTCTCAAGCACAAGGGCGACATCATCGATGCGATCTCCCAGGACTTCGGCGGCAGAGCGGCTGAGGAGACCCTGACACTGGAACTATTTCCCGTGCTGAATGAGATCCGCCATGCGGCGCGGAACCTGAAGCGGTGGATGGAACCGTGTCGAGCTCCCGTGGGCTGGCAGTTTTGGCCGGGAAGGGCAAGGGTACTGTACCAGCCGCTGGGGGTGGCCGGAATCATCTCACCGTGGAACTATCCGGTGTTTCTCAGCCTGGGTCCCCTGGTCGGGGCCCTGGCAGCAGGGAACCACGTCATGTTGAAGCCCTCCGAGTTTGCTCCGGCTACGGCGCAGTTGATGCAATCGATGGTAGCGGAATCGTACCCGGCCCACTATGTCTCGGTGGAATTGGGCGAGGCGGAAACCGCGGCCGAGTTTGCGAGCCTGCCATTCGACCATCTTCTGTTCACGGGGTCGACGCGCGTGGGCAAACTGGTGATGAAAGCGGCCAGCGAGAACCTGACGCCGGTGACCCTGGAACTGGGAGGGAAGAGCCCGACCCTGGTCCATGCCAGCTACCCAATCCACCAGGCGGCGACGCGGATTGTGATGGGTAAGCTATACAACGCCGGACAGACCTGCGTGGCGCCGGACTACCTGCTGTTGCCTCACAGGAAGATGGGTGAGTTTCTGCATGAGGCGGGGCGCGCGGTGAAAGCGCTTTACCCCAAACTGGTGGACAACCGGGACTATACCCGCATCATTTCCGAGCGGCACTATCGGCGGCTCACGGGACTGGTGGAAGACGCGCGGCAGAAAGGCGCCACCGTGCTGCAGATCAACCCGGCCAAGGAGGACTGCAATCCGGCGAACCGCGTCTTCCCCCTCACGCTGCTGTGGGAGGTGGGGGATGAGATGCAGGTCATGCAGGAGGAGATCTTCGGGCCCTTGCTCGTGATCGTGCAGTACCGGGAACTGAAGGAAGCCATCGAGTTTGTGAATCGCCGGCCGCACCCACTGGCGTTGTACTACTTCGATCGCAGCGGGCGGCGCATCCGCAGGGTGCTGAACGAGACGATGGCCGGAGGGGTCACGGTAAACGACTGTATTTTCCATGTAGGCCAGTCCAGTCTCCCGTTCGGCGGCGTAGGCCCCAGCGGCATGGGGCGCTACCATGGCTTCGACGGCTTCGAAACTTTCTCGCAGAGGAAAGGGGTTTTTGTGCAGGGACGATGGTCGCCGCTGAGCCTGCTGAGGCCCCCGTACGGCAAGCGGGCGAGATGGATTCTGCGGTTCCTGGTGGGCGGGTAGGGCGGGGCAGGGGCTTCGAACCGGGCAGCGCGGAACTGGTGTCCTGGCTCGCAGCGGGGCGGTGCTGCACCCGGCACGGAGTTGATACAATTCGAGGTTCCTGGAGGACCGGATGCCGCAAGAGCCGACAAAGGGCCAATTACTGCTCGTCACATGTGTCGCACTTTTGTTCTCCACTTCAACGGCACCGCGACGGGCGCACGGGATGAGTATGAGCTCCGAACAGAATCCGCAGACCGCCGATGCCACGACCCGCATGGTGGTCGATCGCTTCACCGACGCATTCAATCGGCACGACCCGGACGCCCTGGCGTTATTGCTGACTGACGACACGGTGTTCGAGGATACGTCTCCCGCGCCCGACGGCCAGCGCACAGAGGGAAAGGCCGCGGTGGTCGCGTTCTGGCGGGAGTGGTTCGCGCGCAATCCCGGTGCGCGATTCGAGGCCGAGGAGATGATCGTCAGTGGTGATCGTGCCGTCGTGCGGTGGGTGTATCGCAAGATACGCAACGGACAACCGTGGCATCTGCGCGGCGTGGACGTCTTCACCATACGCGATGGGAAAGTGGCCGCCAAGCTCGCGTACGTGAAAGGGTGAACCTCGAGCCAGCGCAGTGTAGACCGAGTTTTTCAGCTCGGTAAGTTCCGGCTATCCGGATGTTTGTTTTGACGCCTATGGCGGGGCGAGGGCGCCCCTTATTCGTAGCGCAGGGCTTTGATTGGGTCGATGCCGCTGGCGCGGCGGGCGGGGAGGAAGCCTGCACCGGCAGCCACCGCGGCCAGGGTCGCCAGCGCCGCGATGGCGGTCCCCAGGTCGGTGGACCTGACGCCGAAGAGTTGCGAAGAAACGTAGCGGCTCAGCAGGTAGGCGCCGGGGACGCCGACGGCGAGTCCGATTCCCAACAGCAGCAGCGATTCGCGCAGCACCATCCACACCACCGCGCCCTGCTGCGCTCCCAGCGCCATGCGCAACCCGATCTCCTTGGTGCGCCGGGCCACTACAAACGCCATGACGCCGTACAGGCCGATGGCCGCCAGCACCGTGGCCAGCACACCGAAGGCCCCCGATAGCACGGCAATCAGCCGTTCCGTGCTGAGAGTCTCATCGAGCTGGTTCGCCAGCGTCTTCATCTCGAAAATCGGCATGGAACGGTCCAGCTCCTGCACCTTCTGGCGCAACGCCGCGAACATCGTGGCGGAGCCGACGGAAGTGCGCGCGTAGAAGGAGACGGAAGCCGGATACCCGCCCTCGGCCAACGGTACGAAGACCTGGCGGTGTACCCCATCGCGCGGGCCCTCGTAGAGCGAGTCTTCCACCAACCCTACAATCTCGATATCTTGTTTCGACTTGGGGCCATCGCCGAACCCCACGTGCCGGCCTATGGGGCTCTTGTCTCCAAAGAAATGGGTGGCGAACTTGCGGTTCACGACGGCTACCTTGAACTGGCCGCCGCCTTCGTCGCGGCTATCGAAGTCGCGGCCTTCAAGCAAGGGAACCCCCATGGTTTGGAAGTAGCCCGGGGAAATCGCGTTCATGAAGGCCTGCATATCTTCGCCGTCCCGGGACTTGTGGCCTTCCACGGACATAGTAGAATCCCATTCCCCGCCGGCCAGCACCGGAACCGCCGCGAATCCGCTCGACTTCACGCCCGGCAGCGACCGGATGTTCTCCAATGCCCGCTTGTAGAAGGCCAACAGCCGCGGCACCGAGTAACCGTTGAGGGCCGGATCCACCTGAAAGGTGACCAGGTTCTCCGCATCGTGGAATCCCGAGCTCATATTTTTCAGATTGGCCAGGGTCTTCACGAAGAGGCCCGCGCCGGCGAGCAGCAGGAACGAGAGCGCCACCTGCGCGATCACCAGGCCCTTGCGCAACTTCACCGAGCCCCCGGTGCCGGTAATCGCGCCCACGACGTCCTTGAGCGTAGTCCACAGGTCCAACCGCATGGCCTGCAAGGCGGGCACCAGCCCGAACAACAGGCCAGTGAGCAAAGCCAGGGCGGCATTGAAAACGAGGATGCGGAGATCGGGCGTGGCGCGGAGCGTGAGAGGCATGTCGCCGGCAGGCAGGAATCCCAGCAGGGCGCGGATCATGGCCACCGAGAGGAGCAGTCCCACGGCCGCGCCGGCCGCCGACAGCAGGAGGCTCTCGATCAGCAGTTGCCCCAAAAGCTGGCCGCGCGAGGCGCCGATCGCGAGGCGCACGGCCACTTCCTTCTGCCGCGCGATGGCCCGCGCGATCAGCAGATTGGCCACGTTGAAGCAGGCGATCAGAAGCACCAGCCCGACCATGCACATGAGGACAATCAGGGCCGTGGAGTAGTCCCGCCGCATCTCGGAGAAGCCGGCGGCGGCGGGCTCCACTTGCACTTTCCGCTCCAGGAAGCGCTTGCGGTTGAAGTCCGAGGTGTCCCGCATTTCCTTCTGCGTCAGCTCGTCCTTCAGGATCTGGATGAACAGCGGTTGGAGCGACGCCTTGGCCGATTCCACCGTGTAGCCGGGCTTCATCCGGCCGAAGATCTGGATCCACTGGCTGCGCCGGTCGCCGATCTCGTCCCAGCCGGGCGTCATGAGGGGCTTCATCTGGATGGGGACGCGGATCTGCGGCGAGCGGGATGGATCGAGCCCCGTGAATCCCGCCGCGGATACGCCGGCGATCGTCATGGGATAGTTATTGACGAGGAGTCTCTTGCCGACCACGCCGGGGTCTGCGCCAAACCGCGTCACCCAGTATTGGTGGCTCAACACCACGTAGGGGTGGCCCTTGTAGACGCGATCGTCTTCCTGCGAGGAGAATACACGGCCGAGTGCCGGCTTGACCCCCAACGCCTGGAAATAGTTTCCCGAGACGAGCTCGGCATTGACGCGCTCGGTCTGGCCGGAGAAGCTGATGGACGTGGGCGTGTAGAACCGGCAGAAGACATACGAAAAGGCCGGGGCCTTCTGCTGGAAATCCTGATACATCGGGTAAGATGCCATGTGATAGCCGCGGTTGCTGCCCATGTGCGGCCCGGTGGACCAGATCATCACCAGTTGTTCGGGGCTCCGGACCGGCAGCAGCCGCAGCATCAACTGATCGATGAGCGTGAAGATGGCGGTATTCGCGCCGATGCCGAGAGCCAGCGAGGAGACTGCCACCAGGGTGAAGAGCGGGCTGCGGCGCAGATTGCGCAAGGCAAACGAGACGTCGGAGAGGAGGCGGGACATCAATAGCTACTACGCACAGCGGGCGGAAAAGTTGGCAATATCTCGAGGTTGCCAGGGCGCGGTGGTATGGCTGCCCACGCCCGGCGACCTGCCCACGCGGCCGTGAATCAGGGCTGGAATGCCGCGACCCGGCCGGAGGGCCCCGCCGCCCATCCCACTTTACTCGAAACGAAGCTTAGGGCGTTGTACGCACCGCCATCGAAGGGCTTCCAGCTCTTTCCGTCATCGGAAGAAATGTCGGAGCCCGAGGTGCCCGTGGCGATCCATACTTTCCGGCCGGTCAGAAAGGCCACTGCCGACCGGAAGCCCTTGGGATGTGCTCCCACCGGCTCGGTCCAGGTTCGCCCGCCATCGGAAGTGACGGCCACGTTCCGCTCGGCGCTGTCGGGCTTGGTGTAATCGCCGCCCACCGCCACTCCATGGAGCGAATCCGAAAAAGCCAACGAGAAAACGCCGGCCGCTGCTCCGTCGTTGCGGATCGGTGTGGGCGCGATGGTCCAGTTGGCTCCGCGATCGCGTGAGTGAAAGACCCGCGCTGCGTGGGGGCCGCCGGTGGCAAACCAGGCGTCACGTTTCCCCATCGCGACCAGGCAGGTACCGCTGGCTGCAAAGGCGCCCTCGTTGGGCAGGGCCCGCGGCGCCGTCCGGGGTTCCCAATGGCCACCGCCGTCAGAGGTTGTCAGCACCACGAAGTGTCCGTCTACGGGATCTCCCACCACCGTGCCATGCGTGGCGTCCCAGAAAGCCAGGGCATCGAAGAAGCCTTTCGGATCGGGATTGGTCAACTGAAGCTTCCACTGCCGGCCGCCATCGCTGGTCTTATAGATTCGGGACTTGTCTCCCGACCCGATGCTCAGCAGGTACACGGTTTGTTCATCTACCGCCTGTATGTCACGAAAGTCGAGGGTTTCCGCGCCGGGCACCTGGGCCGCGGTCCAGGTGGCGCCGCCGTCGGTGGTTTTCAGATACGTGCCGCCGGTGCCGCTGGCCCAGACTACTCGGGCGCTCACCGCGCTGAGACCACGGAGCGAAGCAGTGGTCCCGCTGTGCTGGGCGACCCACGTTTGAGCGCATGCGACCCCTGCGAAGAGAGACATCAGGACCAGCTTCATATGTCTCCATAGTATATTCGGGAGGGTGTGGGACAGGCGCACGTGGCGCTCGCACGACCGTCAGGGCTGGAAGGTGGCGATTTCCAATTTGGCTGCCCTTTTCACCAATCGGGTATCGAAGGTGGCAAATCGCTCGGCCCGGCCGCGGCTTGCCACGTGAAGACCATCTGCGAAGTCCAGGCCAGACTCCACCCATAGGAGGGCTTGCGCAACCGCCAGAGGATCCTCGACATGGACATTCGCGAGCCCTGCCAGCTTGGTGAGGACATGTGCGACGTCACGAGTTGCGAATCCGTACAAGCTGCGCAGCACCCAGTTGGTTTCGAGCAGTACGGTCTTGGCTACCCAAAGCTGCTCTTCCGCGAAGACCCTGGCGGCGCGCGCCGCCTGCTCTTTGTGGTCTCGGGTGATGAGCCGGATCAGAACATTAGTATCGACCGCGACCACGCCGCTCCTTCACGCGCGCGTCGATTGCCTTGCGCATCTGGCTTAGCGTTTTGGGCTTCCCGCTATAGGGGAGGCTCCCGGCGACCTCCTCGAGACGGGATGACGGGAAGGGCCGCAACGGCCTTAGAAACAGGCCCCCTTTCGCCTCCTCGACGACGAACTCGGTCCCAGGCTGCCAATTGCGCGCCTCACGCATCGGCTTCGGTAGGACGATTTGGCCTTTGGAGCTGAGCTTCGTGATTTCCATCGCCTACCTGTTCTCTGGTAAGATTCCAGTAAGATCATAGCATATCGCAGCGAGCCCACATCCACTCCGATTTAACCAGGGACGGCCGCGTTGCCGGTCCTCAGAGCGTTACCGGCCCAGGGCGCTGCCCCAGAGTGCAATTCGGCGTCCCCAATGTGATATTCTTGCCCAAGGATTTGAGCCAACCACTATGGAAAGAAAAAAAGCCTCCGATTTCCCACAAGAGTTGCTGGACCTGCTGGACCGTTACGTTCACGGCGATATCGACCGCCGCGGATTCCTGGATGGCGCGAAGAAATTCGCGACCGGTGGCCTCACGGCGACGGCCATCTGGGAGAGCCTCCGCCCCAACTACGCCTGGGCTCAGCAGGTTCCCAAAGACGACAAACGGATCAAGACCGAGTCCGCCACCGTACCCTCGCCAGAGGGCAACGGAAGCATACGCGGATACCTGGTTCGTCCGGCGAGCGCCGGTGGAAAGCTGCCCGGCGTTTTGGTAGTGCATGAGAACCGGGGCCTGAATCCCTATATCGAGGACGTGGCGCGGCGTTTGGGCGCCGCGAATTTCATGGCTTTCGCGCCGGACGGGCTTACCAGCGTGGGCGGTTACGCGGACAACGATGAGAAGGGCGCCCAGCTCTTTCAAAAGGTGGACCGGCAGAAAATGACCGAAGACTTCGTGGCGGCGGCCCGCTGGCTGAAAGCGCGGCCCGACTGCACCGGCAAAATCGGCGTGGTGGGTTTCTGCTATGGGGGCGGCATCGCCAACACGCTGGCGGTGCGATTGGGCGCGGATCTGGCCGCGGCGGTACCCTTCTACGGCGGGCAGCCCCCGGCCGCGGATGCCGCCAAAATCAAGGCGCCGCTGCTGCTGCACTATGCCTCCCTGGACACGCGGATCACCGGCGCATGGCCAGCGTACGAAGAAGCACTGAAGGCCAATCACGTGACCTACACCGCGTACGTCTATGAGGGCGCGAACCATGGCTTCCACAACGATACAACTCCTCGTTACGACGAGGCCGCCGCCAAACTGGCCTGGCAGCGCACCCTCGACTTCTTCAATAAGCATCTGAGAGGATAATGTGGGGCGGGCCCTCCGGTCCGCGGCCGACGCCCTCGTCGGCCTTTTAGCGTCGGGGCGTATGTTGATTCCATTGCCGAAAGCGGGTCCGGAGGGACCCGCGCGGACCAGCCATAGGGTTAAGATAAGGCCGGGCCTTGCTGGTGCGAAGTCATATGCGTTGTATCGGGAGTGCGCCGGCCGAAGTAAGCTGAGGTATGAGATAAAAGCTGACCGCCGGCGCATTCCCGATACAACCCCTTGAACTAAGCCGCTTGGGGAGACCTATGGGGATTGGTTTCCGGCGTGCTTGGAGATTCGCCGGCATGAAGGACATGTAGAGGTGCCGCCCCAGTACGCGCCAGATTAGCTGGGACCGGCACTTTAACTGGGGTCGGGTGCTTTGCAGGGGGGGATTCGGTTGAGCATGAGGCGGCAACCGGCCTTTCGGGCGCCCGGCCAGCGCACGGGGGCACACATCGCCTGCTCACACCGGTTGGTGAGTTATGTAGGCGAATGTGGATCGCAACGATCATTGGCCTTTACGAAGAATCCAACCGCAGTGTTTGGTGTAGCCCAACGCCTGAACGTACTGGCGTCGTCGAGCGGGGTTCGATCACATGGAGGAGTCCTGCCCTGCAAGCTGGGCAGACCCGTTCGGGACGCTTGCAGATGACTGGTGGAGAAGTCGGCGCTGGCAGAAGTTTCCGGCATCGCAGGACCATGGCTTGGCGATTGCGGTTCGATAGAAAGCCGAAATGCCGGATCTTTACGAAGCCGTGGGGAAGAACATGGAGGAGGAAGCGCCGGATGAACTCCACCGCATCCAGGGACATCTCCTTGATCTGATTGTCGTCTTGCGAATCCCGCCAGCGGAAACGCACGCGGCCGTCCTCCAGGCTTAGCAATCGCCCATTGGAAATCGCCACTCGATGGGTGTACCGTGCCAGATAGCGGAGCACCTGCTCTGGTCCGCCGAAAGGGGGTTTGGCGTAGACTACCCATGGCTTATATTTCAGGGGCGCTGCCCAATCCGCAAAGCGGGCCGGGTGGGCCAGTTCGCGAAGTTGCCCGTAGAACCCCAGTTGCCCTTCCGCAAACGCCTCCTTGAGATACGCGAGGAACTTGCCGCGGAACAGACAGCCGAGCGGGTTTTACCGGCAGAAAGAAATCTTTCTTTCGGGGAGAGATCCATCGCTGTCCGTCTGGTGACAATCCACCGGCGGGGACGACACAAAGTCGTTGGGTCCAGGTGTGCAGGACGGCCAGAAAGCCCAGCTTGGCTCCGAGACGTATGGGATCGGCGGCCATTTCCAGAAGAGCCTCGGTCACGGCCTGGAACAGAATCCCATAGATGACTCGCGGGTTCTGCAAGGCTAGCCCAAGTTCGTCACGACATTTGTCGTTTAAGCTATTTTGGGGCCTGCACGGAGTCTAAATTCCATGGCTGCCATCGGGAGTTCGCAAAATCGCAATGTAGTGTAGACCTGACCTCTTGTCCCGCGATCTGTCTTTATG
>JAIQFL010000170.1 GCA_020073365.1 Terriglobia bacterium
TACCGGTCCGAGGCCGATCTTTCCAGAAGCCCCCGCGGCCAGACGGTCAAGACGTATCTGAACGACCGGGGATTTCGCATCCTCAAGGCCCTGGACGAAGTGGCGCGGCGCCAGCATGCGAGGCCGGCGCAGGTTGCGCTGGCGTGGCTGATGGCGCGGCCCGGCATCACCGCCCCGATTGCCAGTGCCACCAGCCTGGATCAGTTGCATGAGCTGATGGAAGCCGCCAATCTGGTGCTGGACCCCTCCTCGTTGGAGCTCTTGAATCAGTCTGCGTGAAGCTCACATCTCGCTCCTCTTTTCATGCACGATGCTATCACGGGGCCCACTGAGCCAGGCCTGCCTCCCCTTTGACTCTCCTCGAAACCGATTCCGCGCAGATGGCGTCATGCCGTATACTTGAACGGAAACGGAGGCATCGTGCGTCATGTCTTGTCCATACGCGGCGGAGGCATCCGCGGGATCATTCCCTGCTGCTGCCTGATCAAACTGGAATCGCAGCTCGGCGGCCTGACGCGCGACCACATAGAGTATTGCGCAGGGACTTCGACCGGAGCCCTTCTGAGCGCCGCAGTTGCCGCGGGCATCCCGGCCAGCGACCTTCTGAAGGTCTACACGGACCGCTCCCACGAAATCTTCACGCCGACCGGTGTGATTGCTACAGCCAAACGAATCGCCGAGGGCTTCATGTACGACCCAACACACCTGCGCGATGTTCTGGTGAGCGTTTTCGGCGCGCAGGCGTCATCGACCATCAATGACTGTTCCATCCGTGTGATGATCTCGGCCACGGCCATGAACGGGCACAACTGGTTCTTCGTGAAGGACAACCCCAAGAACAGCCGGACCACCGGGACCGTGAAGGTAATCGAAGCGGCCGTCGCTTCTGCGTGCGCGCCCACATACTTCGACCATTGGCGCATTGACGGAATCATGGGGCAAACCGTCCGCTTTTTCGATGGCGGTGTAGGGGGAACCGCGAACCCCGCCTACCAGGCTTGCGTGGAGGCCTTCGAATACGATGACTTCATCCCGGCGGAGACCAGGCTCGTGGCGCTCGGAACGGGCTTTTACCCCGCGTCCGAAAATCCGCCCAACGGCCTGTTGAATGTAATTGGCTGGACCACCAGCACCTTGGTCGAGAGTTCCCAGGATTGGGTCGACGCTGCGGTGAATCGTCAGTGGCCTGGCGTAATGCGCAGCGTCAACGTGCAGCTACCCAGCGACATCGACGAGGCGGATCTCTCCGCCATCCCGACCCTGGTGGAAATCGGCCAGAGACTGGCGGCGGGCCTGGACTGGAATCAACTGCTCGAGTAGTGTCCAGCCGCTATTGCAGCTTGCCTCTCCCTTCTACTTTCCAGATCTCCTCCACCGTCTCGCCGCGAACTCCGTACATCTGCTCATGCAGGTTCACCGCCACGCAGATGTGATTGGGGATGATGTGCACGCGGTCTCCGATCGAAAATTCCAGTTCCGCTCGCATGATGTCGATGTAACCGTGCTCCTCGTTCATCTTGTGAAATCGCGCGCCGGGCGCTTCCACCACGTGCCCGAAGGTCACCTCCGCGGAGTTCACCAGGCGGTCGGAGGAAAATGTCTTGGACCCCCCGTCCACGATCATCTGCCCGGGGCGGGCTGTGGAGACCACCGTCGTCAGAACGCTCGCCGCGCAGTCTTCCAGGGCGCAGCCGCCGCTGCGGACGGTGTTGACGTCGTTGTACACGTAGGTGCCCGGACGAATTTCGTTCAGTCCCTCCAATTGGTGGGAGTGAAAGAGCGTGGGAGTGGACCCGCCGCTGACGATCTTCACCTCAATCCCCGCCGCGCGGAAATCCGCCAGAATGGAGCGAAGCAGCTCGCCCACCTGTGCGAATGCCCGGAGACCGGACTCATCCAGACCCTTGACTTGCCCGGGATAGAACGTGATGCCCTCGAACACCAGGTGCGGCAGCTTCCCGATGGTCTGGGCAAGGTGCACGAGCGGCTCGCCGGGGGACACGCCGACGCGGCCGAGCCCCACATCCACTTCGGCCAGCACCCCGATCTCCACTTGCGCGGCGCGGGCCGCTTCGGAGAGCTGGCGCGCGGCCTGGCTACTGTCCAACGCCACCGTCACGCGAGTCCGCCGCGCCACTTCCATCAAGCGCTCCAGCTTGGTGTGCCCGATGATCGGGTAGGCCACCAGCAGGTCGGCCGGTTCCGCTCCCAGCATGACCTCCGCTTCGGAGACCTTGGCCACCGTCAGGCCCGCGGCGCCCGCATCCAACTGGCGTTTTCCGATGCGCGTCGACTTGTGCGTCTTGGTATGTGGGCGCAGCCGAAGCCCGTGCTCCCTGGTATACTCGGCCACACGGTGGAGGTTGCGGTCCAGAACATCCAGGTCCACCACCAGGGCCGGCGTATCGATTTCCGAAACATGCATACAACCAGGATATGACGCGTCGCCTGATCCAGAAACTCCACACCTACGCGGGCCTGCTGACATTCGTCAACCTGGCGGTATTCGGCCTTGTGGGGCTCTCTGCGGCTTTGGAATCCAGGCCGCAAGATCGCGCCCCTCAGGTGCGGTTCGTACCGTTCACCGTGGAACCCAATCTCACCGACCGGCAGGTGGCTGAGCGCGTGTGCGCATTGCTGCACCTGTCGCTGGCAACTCCAATCCAGAAGGAAGTCATCCAGCACGACGGTGCGAACAACCTGCTGCTCGACTTCTGGCACGCCAACGGCCGGCACAAAGTCACGGTGCTGGAAGCGGAAGGGCATCTGCGCGTGGAAGAGCTGCGCAACAGCCTGTGGAGCTATCTCGGCACGCTCCACGCCACCACCGCGGAGTTCCATTCGGGCGATTGGCGCATGCAGTTGTGGGCCGATTACAACGAATTCGCGATGTGGTGTCTTATCGGCATGTTGGCGTCGGGCGTGGCGTTGTGGCTCTTATCGCAGCCGTGCCATCGGTGGGCGTTGTGGTCGCTGGCCATTGGCTGCGGCCTGTTCGCGGCCCTGTGTTTTTGGACGAGGTGACCAATGTATCAGAAGGTGCGCAGCGTCCATCTCTCGACCGGCCTGTTCTGCCTGGCGTTCCTGCTGATGTACGGGGCGAGCGGGGTGCAGATGGCGCATCGCCGCTGGTGGCCAATCCGGGAGCGCGTCGCCGAGCGGAGCGTGCGGTTGCCGGCCGGGCTCACCGACGCCCGCGTGGCGTCCCGGGAACTTGCCATCCGGGGCGAACTGACGGCGGTACGCGCTTCGGCTGATGCGCTATCCTTTCGGATCGTCCGGCCGGGGGCGGTCAACCAGGTGCAGTATTCGGCCTCCAGCGGAGAGACGAAAATCAGGACCACAGATTCGGGATTCACGGGCCTGCTGAACCGGCTTCACCACGTCGAGGGCACGTGGCATGAGTATCCGCTGCTGAATGCCTGGTCGGCGGTGCTGGGACTGGTTTCGCTCGGGCTGCTGGTGCTCGGCGGGACCGGCCTGTACCTGTGGTTCCTGAATCACAGCGAGCGATGGATCGGGGCCGTGCTGCTGGCGGCCGGCGGAGGACTGGCGGCCCTCCTGATCGTGTCGATGCGGGCTTAGGAACAAAGCCTCGTCGAGGAATCTGCGGGCAACTGATAGCTTTCGAACAGCGGCGGAAGGTCGGATTACGGACCCGAGCCCACCCGAGCCCGATTGGGCTTGAATTGGGCTGAGAAACAGCGCAGAATACATCGTTGGAGATCCTAAACTACGATTTTGGATAAATCCGTTCGTGCCAGCGGAAGCGAGCTGGGTCCCAACCGCGCACCCGGTCCTCGCTGGACACAACTCGGGTCACACGAGTGGCAGGAAGTCTCAAGGTCCCGAACGGCTTACAGAAGAGGAGAAGATTATGGCCGATCATTCTTTATCTCGTCGGTTATTCATGGCGGCGGCGGCAGCTCCGGCGGCGCCTGTCGTACTCGCCTCGGACAGAATTGTGATATTCGATCCGCCGCCTGCCCGCGTGCGAATCGTGGCGGCCACAGCATCATCCGTAGTCGGGCCCGCCAGGTACACGGCGGCGGAAATTAAACAGATCACGTCCCAGGGCAAGGACGTTCAGATCATCCTGCCGGCTAACGCCGACGAGTTGAACAAGGCGCTGCCCGATGCCGACGTCGTTTTTGGCGCGCTCAACGCGGAGTGGCTGGCGAAAGCGAAGAGGTTGCGGTGGCTGCAGGCTACCGAGGCTGGAATGGAGAGGGTGCTGTTTCCCGAGCTGATCAAGAGCGATGTGGTGGTGACAAACATGGCGCGGATGTTCGCGCCGGCCATCTCGGAGACAGCCATCGCGATGCTGTTGAGCTTGACGCGCGGGCTCAACAAGTTCTACTACCCGCAGTTCCAGAAGCGGACCTGGCATGCCGAGCGGAACCTGGTGGAGGTGGATGGCATGACCATGGGGATTGTCGGCATGGGCGGCATTGGGCAGGCCACGGCCATGCGCGCGCACTATGGTTTCAACATGCGGATACTGGCCACGGATGCGAAACCCATCACCAAGCCGATCTTCGTGGACACGCTCCGGGAGCCGGCATGGCTGATGGAGATGGTCCCGCAGGTGGACATTCTGGTTAGTGCGGCGCCCGCGACCAAAGAAACCGAAGCAATGTTCAATGAGAACGTGTTCCGGGCGATGAAGAAGACGGCGTACTTCATTAACCTATCACGGGGAGCCCTGGTGGACGAGAACTCGCTCGCCCAAGCGCTGAAGGAAGGCTGGATCGCCGGCGCCGGGCTGGACCCGGCGCGCACCGAGCCGTTGCCATCCACTCACCCGTTCTGGGATTGCCCGAACCTGGTTATCACTTGCCACAGCTCCGGGTTCGCGCCGCAACGTCAGATCCGTCTGATCGGGCTGCTGGCCGACAACGTCCGGCGCTATACGAGCGGCCTCCCGCTGATCAACGTGGTGGACAAACAGCGCGGTTACTGATCGTGGTCGATGAACGTCTGCCGCCCCGCGCAAGAAACAGACCTGAAATAGAGATATAGTTGCGGACGCCAATCGTGTTGGAACGAGAGGAGGTCACTGGTACATGCCAGTCCCACCAGGCTAAGCTAAGCTCCCATTTCGCGGCGGATCACCTCCGCGATGCTGGCGCAGAAACTCTCCACCTGCTCCAGATTCGGCCCTTCCACCATCACCCGCGCCAGGGGCTCAGTTCCGGAGAAGCGCACCAGCACGCGGCCGGCGCCGCCGAAGGCCTCTTCTACACGCCGGATTTCCGCCGCTACGGCAGGCAGCTCCGTCAATCCTTTCTTCTCGCGCACGCGAACGTTGACCAGCCTCTGCGGGTAGACCGTGAGGTCTGCCGTCAGCTCATCGAGACCCACGCCGGCCATTCGCGCGACCTCGAACAGGCGCAGCGCCGTGAGCAGGCCGTCGCCCGTGGTGGCGTACTCGCGAAAGATGACGTGCCCGGACTGCTCTCCGCCCAATCGGGCGCCCAGCCGCTCCATCTCTTCCAGCACGTACTTGTCGCCCACCGGGGTGCGCACCATGCGGATTCCGTCGCGCTCGAAGGCCTTCTCCAGCCCGAGGTTGGCCATCACGGTGGACACCACCGTATGTCCCGGAAGGCGTCCCGCCGCCTTCAGCGCGCGCGCCGAGGTGAGCAGTACGGCATCGCCATCCACAATCTTGCCGCTCCTGGCGACGAAGATGGCGCGGTCCGCATCGCCATCGAAGGCCACGCCAAAATCCGCATGGCTCGCCAGCACGGCTTCACGCAGCCGCTCCAGGTGCAGCGCGCCGCAGTTCAGGTTGATGTTCCGCCCATCGGGCTCCGCACAGACTGTCAAGACCTCGGCGCCCAGCCGGCAGAACAGTTCGGGGGCCAGCTTGTAGGAAGCGCCGTTGCCGCAGTCCACCGCCAGCTTCATGCCATCGAAGCGCACCGAAACGCTGGAGACCAGGAATTCCAGGTACTGCCGGTCCAGGGTCACATCGACAGACACCGGCCGGGGACACACCGGACGAGACTCCTGTGCCAGCTTGAAGATCTCCCGTTCGATGGCATGCTCTTCGGCATCCGGGAGTTTGAACCCGCTATGGCCGAAGACTTTGATGCCGTTATCGCGATAGGGATTGTGCGATGCGGAAATCATGACGCCGGCCTGAAACTCGCCGGTGCGGGTCAGGTAGGCCACGCCTGGTGTGGTAATTACGCCGGCATAGCGCACGCGCGCGCCGCAGCTCTCCAGGCCGCCGGCGACCAATTCCGCGATCCAGGGGCCGGACTCGCGCGTATCGGCGCCGATCAGAACCTCAGGGCTCGACCGGCCCTGGGTGATATCGTGCCCGAGGGCTACGCCAAACGCGTAGACCGTCGCCGGATCCAGCGGGTAGTCTCCCGCAACGCCGCGAATTCCGTCGGTACCGAATAGCTCTTTACCCACTGACTCTCCTTTGTTACAGCGTTACTTCTTTTTCATGGTCACGGTGACCACTACTTGCGGGGAAGACAGGAAACGCACGTAGGGGTCTTCCACAAATGCATTCACCCGGAACTCGGATGAGCCCCACACGGATGAGACGTCCACCGGATCAGTGACCACGTCGGCGATGCGGGACACCTTCCTGGTGGGGCCTTCAATCTGCAACTCCGGCGGCTGCACGCTCTGGTACGCTACCACGTAGCCGTTCTGCCCCTCGCCGATGAGGCGCACGCGCACAGGCACGATACGCTTCAGGCGCCGGTCGAATTCGAACCGGGCTTCTGACGGGTTGGCGCGAACCAGGTGCACCCCGCGCGGCAGCTTCACGCTTCCCTCGTCAATCGGGAAGGTGCGCACTCCCGGCTGCAAATCCGACATATCCAGGACTACCGCGGGATGCAGGCTGCCCTCTCCGAGACCGCGCAACTCACCGGAAGGCCCGCGAAGTTCCAACAATACCTGGCTGACCGGCTCGGCGCTCATTAGCATATCGTCCGGCAGGTTCTTGTATTCCAGGCTGACGGTTACGAGAGTCACGAGCTCGGGCTCGCTGGCCACCAACGCCCACAGCGCCACGGCGATGGCCAGCGACAGCAGCTTCCATCCTAGGTTCTCGAACAGCAGCCCCTTCAACCACTTGAAGACCCTGCTCATGACGGCTTCATCCGATCGGCGGAACGGGCGTCGGTCGGCGCGTGGGTGCTTTCCAGGGCCAGTGGAATGTCCGCCGCAAACGCGTCGACGTAAACCGGCGACGGCCGCTGAACCTCGAAGTGCCGGTTGATGCGCTCGATCACTTCGGGCACCGAGAGCCCCGGATGCAACTCGCCGAAGGCCGCTACGGAAATGCGTCCGGTCTCTTCGGAAACCACCACGGAGAGGCAATCCGTCTCCTCCGTGATGCCGATGGCCGCGCGGTGGCGGGTGCCGAGTGTACTGGAAAGCGTGGGGTTGGTGGTGAGCGGCAGGAAGCAGGCCGCGGCGGCGATGCGGTCCTTCTGCACGATCACGGAGCCATCATGCAGGGGAAGCCCGGGCTTGAAAATCGACAACAGCAGGTCGCGGGAGATGAGGGACTCCAGGCGGACGCCGCTCTCGATGAAGGTGCGCAACCCGATGTCGCGTTCCAGGACTATCAATGCGCCGATCTTCTGGGCGGCGAGCTGCTCCACCGCGAGCAGAATCTCGCTGACCGACTCCGGGCCGCGGAATCCTCCGCCAAAGCCCCACCAGCGCTTGCGCCCGAGGCGCGCCAAGGTGCGGCGGATTTCCGACTGAAACAACACGATCACCGCCAGCCCAAGATACGGAACGATATAGGCCAGCACCGATCGCAGCGCCTCCAGCCCGGCCCAGAGTGAGACGGCGTAGAGCAGGACCATGATGAGGATACCGATCAGAATGTGCCCCGCGCGCGTTCCGCGCACCACCATCAGGGCCTGATACACCAGGAACGCGACCACCAGGATATCGACAATCCCGGTGAGGGTCAGTTCCGGCAAGGATGGCAGCATTCTCTTCATATGGGCGGCGGGCGGATCCCGCCCAGGAAATCCCATCTTAACAGTGGGACAGACGATCGTCTTCCGTCGTCTGTCCACCCCGCCCCCGTAGATACAATGGATTATGCCTTTTGTGCCGGTTCCCGAAGCGATTGAGGAGATCCGCGCCGGGCGGATCCTGGTGGTGGTGGACGACGAGGACCGGGAGAACGAGGGGGATCTCACCATCGCCGCCGAGAAGGTCACGCCGGAAATCATCAATTTCATGGCCACGCACGGGCGCGGGCTGATCTGTCTGCCGTTGACGGCGGAGCGCTGCGACTATCTGCGCCTGCCGTTGATGAGCCCCCGCAACACCTCGAATTTTGGGACGGCATTCTGCGAATCGATCGACGCTCTGGAGGGGGTCACCACGGGGATCTCCGCCGCCGACCGGACGCGTACCATTCTCAAAGCCATCGATCCGGACTGCCGCCCGGCGGACCTGGCGCGGCCTGGCCACATCTTTCCCCTGCGCGCGCGCGAAGGCGGCGTCCTGGTGCGCGCCGGCCAGACCGAGGCTTCCGTGGACCTGGCGCGCATGGCCGGCCTGCCGCCGGCGGGTGTCATCTGCGAGATTATGAACGAGGACGGCACCATGGCGCGGGTCCCGCAATTGCGGGAATTCTGCGCGCGCCACGCGCTCAAGATGATCTCGGTGGCGGACCTGATCCGTTACCGCATGAAGCACGAGAAGTTCGTGCGGCGCGTGGCGGAGGGCTGCATCCAGACCGAGTTCGGCGAATTCCGCACCATCGCCTACGCCAGCGATCTGAATCCCGAGTACCACCTGGCGCTGGTGCGCGGGGAGGTGGCCGGTCGGGAGCGGGTCCTGGTGCGCATGCATTCCCGATGCATGTACGGGGATGTATTTGGGTCCACCAGTTGCGATTGCAGCGGCCTGGTGCGGAATTCGCTGCGCAGGATCGCCGAAGAGGGGTTGGGGGTGCTGGTCTATCTGCATGAGACCGGTCCCGGTTTTCGCATGGAGCGCGATCCGCAGGGCGAGGCGCGCATGGTGTCGCACGGCCGCGATTTCATGCACTACAAGGGTGAGGACGGGCAGCGCCAACTGCAGCACGAGCACGGCATCGGCGCCCAGATCCTCTCCGATCTGGGTTTGCACACCATCCGGCTGCTGACCAATCACCCCCGCAAGATCGTTGCATTGGAAGGGTTTGGGATCGAGATCGTGGATCAGTTGCCGGTGGGCCACTAGGGGTGATGGGGCCAGGGAGGGTAGCTTTACCAAGCATGATATTGGGGTGCGCTTGCGAAGACCCCAAAAAATCTGCGATACAGTAGCAGCTATGCGTCGCCGCACCTTTATGCAAACGCTTCCGCTCGCGGCCGTGGCCGCTGCCGCGCCACCCGCGGACGAGGTTCCGGTCAAACTGGGTTTCGATAGCTATTCGGTGCGCGCTTTCAAATGGAAAGCGCCCCAGTTGCTGGAGTATGCCTCCGGCTTAAAGTTGGACACCATCCAGTTTTCGGACCTCGCCGATTACGAAAGCCACGACCCCGCATATTTGCAGAAGGTGAAGGAACAGGCCGCGCGCTTGAACATCTCGATCGACGCCGGGATGGGTTGCATCTGCCCTTCGAGCAAAGCGTTCTCGAAGAACGGCTCGCCGGCTCGCGACCGCCTGCTCGAAGGGTTGCGCATCTCCAAAGCGGTGGGATCCACGGCCATGCGGTGCTACATGGGCAACAGTGCCGACCGCCTGGGGACGCCCGGAATCGAAGCGCACATGGCCAACACCATCAGCTTGTTCCGATCGGTGCGCTCCGAGGCGTTGGATCTGGGGGTCAAGATCGCGCTGGAAAACCACGCGGGAGACATGCAGGCGCGGGAGGTGAAGACCATCATCGAGGAATCGAGCAGGGATTTCGTGGCCTCCTGCCTGGATACCGGCAACCCGGTCTGGTGCATCGAGGACCCGTTCGTGGCACTGGAAACCCTGGCGCCCTACGTGGTGACCACGCACGTCCGCGATTCGGCGGTGTTCGAGACTCCGCGAGGCGCAGCCTGGCAGTGGGTGGCGCTGGGTGACGGCAGCGTGGACCTGGTACGGTTCGTGGAACAGTTCCGAAAGCTTTGCCCGAAGTCTTCCATGCAACTGGAAATCATTACCGGGCGGCCGCCCGCGGTGCATCCCTATTTCGAGGCCGATTTCTGGAAGGCGTTCCCGAAGATGCCGGCCTGGGAATTCGCGCGGTTCGTGGCACTGGCCAGGAGCGGCCACCCGTTCATGGGCGCCATGGTGGTGGAAGACGTGGGCGGGCAGAAGCCGCCGGTCATGACCGAAGCCTTGAAAGAGCAGCAGCGCTTCGACCTGGAACGTAGCTTTGAGTACGCCAGGAAGAAGTTGAATGTGGGGATTAATTGGCGGGCGTAGTACATCATTTCAGAGGAGCCGTGAGCCGCAAGAATGCTTTTCAGGCAACCCCTGAGACTAGGCACGGATAGCGCGCCGGAAGCCGATGCCAGGGGTGGGTGCGTGGCTCTTTGGGGCTAGCGCGTAACAATCGCCTCTCTGCCTATCGCCTCTCCTGGAAACAAGTTCGGTTGTGTGGGTCTGACGCCATCGTTGCGTCCCACGAACGCTTTCGTTCGGGCGAGGTAAACGCCTGTGGTGTCGGCCCACCTGGAGGGTAATAGATGCAGTTCTTTTCCAGCAGGTCAACAGCGCCGGACGGAGGAGGAGCTTCGGCCCAATTTCCCATCCCCGTGACGGGGCCGACACTGGTCCCGCCCAGGAAGCCTGAAAAGCGCCGCGGCACGATGTGGTATGGGCTGTCGATCGCCTTGATTCTGATCCTTGGAATAGCCGTCTTCCGGTACCGGAAATCCGAATCCGCGGTATCGGCGAAGGGCCAGGGCATCAGCGTGCCGGTGGCGGTGGTATCGATGGGCAACGTAACCGCTACGGTTCGAGTAGCCGGCACGATTGCGGCCATGAAGAGCGCTTCTCTGCTGGCGCCGCGCATTCTGGGCAGCCGGTCCGGAATCAACCGCGGCGGCGATGCCAACTTCGGCCCACCACCGGGCGGTGGTCCAGGCGGCGCGGATTTCAATCTGGTGCTGTTGAGCCTGGCGAAAGCCGGAACTCGCGTCAAGGCCGGCGACGTGGTGGCCCAGTTTGACCCGCAGAACCAGTTGCAGCGGCTGGACGACTATAAGGATTCCGCGGTCCAGTTGGAAAACAGTATCAAGAGCATGACGGCCAATCTGGCGTCGATCAAGGAGGCCCACGATCAGACCGTCCGCACGGCCAAGGCCAACTGGGACAAGGCCATCCTGGATTTGCAGACCGCACCGGTCCATGCCCAGATCGATGTAGAGAAGCTCAAGCTCGCCGTGGAGGAGGCCGAGGCCACCTACAAACAACTCGTCTTTGAGGCATCTCTGGTGGAAGAGTCGCAGCGCGCTCAGATCCGCATTTCGGCGCTGAACCTGGACCAGTCCAAAATCGAGCTGCAGCGCGCCGAAAACAACGTACGGAAGATGACCATCAAGGCGCCCATGGACGGAACCATCGTGATGGCCAGCATCGTGCGGAACGGCGAGTTCGGGCAGATTCGAGAGGGCGACCAGGTGAATGCCGGACAGCCTTTCGTAACCATCGTGGACCCCAGTTCGATGATCCTGAACGCCACCGTAAACCAGGTAGACGCTGAGCGGCTGCGATTGGGGTCGAAGGGCGTGATCCATGTGGATGCCTACCCGGATGTGGAACTTCCAGGTACTCTCACCGGCATTGGCGCGATGTCCCGGACCAGCACCTTCCGCGCGTCATACGTCGGCGAGATTCCCGTCCGCATCAAGATTGAGCACCTGGATCCGCACCTCATCCCGGAGCTCACCGGCAGCGCCGAAATCGCGACGAGCTCCGAAAACAACACGGTGGTCGCGCCGCGGACCGCGGTGATGGAGGAGAATGGCGGCTCCTTCGTGTTCGTCCAGGATGGGGACGCATGGAGCAAGAGGCCGGTCGAACTCGGTCTGGCGAGCTTCACCACCGTGGCCGTCCATTCCGGGTTGCGGCCAAGCGAGGCTGTCGCGATTCAGCCCGCGGTGCTGGCCCAGTCCATGAAATAACCGGGCGTAGTGCGTAGCCAGGAAGCAGCACCTCTGCGCATTGAATCGCGCCGCCAAGCCCACAGGGCCGCCACAGCGCTCAGCGCACGGTGGCGGTGGCGTGTCCGACGAAGGTGGCCAGCAGGTTCCACGCGACGCACAAGGCGAACAGCACATTCATTTTCCGAAGAAGCCCCTGGCGGCCGGAGCGCCACGCGAAAGCCGCCAGGGCGATCGCGAAAATCTTGGGCAGCGCCAGGGCCATTCCGGGCTGGGCTGACCCCGCCAGCACCGCCCGGATCAACGGATTGGCTTCGGCTACGCCATGGTGCAAGAACAGCAGGGTGGTGAGCGTGTCCATCACCTGAAGAAGAACAAACGCGAGTAAGGCCATTCGGCTCCCGATTTCGATTTCGTCCAGACCAACTTAGCGTTTCGCCTTAGGACGCGCCAATAGTACCAGTCCCGGTACCGTGCCTTCTTTGCGTGCTTCGGGTCGCGCTCCGATCGGAGCCGCGGGCTTCGCAGGGCACAAAAAGGCCTTTTTACCCGGATATTTCCCCCTGGGCCATCCAGTGGCGAAACCAGTACGCTAACCAGTACGAACAGGACTTTCAGCCAGAACTGCCAGAGCCCCATAATCAAGTCTCGATCCCCAATTCAGCCCGGGAGACGGCGGTCTCTCCTCTCCACCGCTCTCCCGGGCCCTTTTTTCGGATCTGTGGAGACTGATGTGAGTACTCTGGTATCTTCACGCGCAGCAATTCCGCTTCGTGAGCCGGTTTGGAGCCTGTCTGTCCCGGATTTTGGCCGGCTATACTGCCGGATGTTTCATCGGTCCATCTCCCGGCCTGCCTTGGGGAAGTATCGCTGTTGGAAGTGTTTGCGGGAATTCGAGTTGCGGTGGTAAGCGGTGGGGCAGGCGGTTCCGCCTGCCTCGCCCGCTTGCGGGCGATTCTTTCCCACTGCCTTACGGTGGTGGCTCTGAAGATGGCCCGTCGCGAGCAGAATCTCCCGTGAATCGCCAACCTGAGCGAAGCGATACTTCCGCGGCTGTGGGAGGACCGGCGGTCTGGCCGCGGTCCTCCCCTCAGCCGGAGATCGTGCCAATCATTCCTCCCGAAGGGCAGACATAGGGTCCAGTCGAGACGCCCGCCGCGCCGGCAAATAGCCAGCCACGAAAGCCACTCCCGCCAAGTACAGCCGCTGCCAGAGAGAGTGTCAGGGGATCGTTCGGCGGCAAGCCATAGAGGAAGCTCGCCACGAAGCGTGTCGTCGCCACGGCCGCGCCCAGCCCCACCAGGAGACCGATGCCGATCAGAAGCGCGACTTCGCCCAGAACCATCCTCAGCACTCGCGCCTGTTCCGCCCCCAGCGCCATGCGGATCCCGATCTCATTGCGCCGCCGCGCCACGTTGTACGACATCACGCCGTACAGGCCGATGGTCGCGAGCAACAGGGCGAGCGCGCCGAAGAACCCCGAGAGCATCGCCATCAGCCGCTCGCGGGTGAGTGATCGGTCGATCTTGCCGGCCAGCGTCGTGAACTCGAGCGACGCGCCGCGGTCCAGTTCGGCAAACGCGGTCTTCACCCCGGCGATCAAGGCCGTGGGCACGCCGCCGGAAGCGCGCAGTTGGAAGTACGCGACCGGACCCGTGTTTTCCGCCTGGCTCCGCGCGGTGTAGGCGGTGGGCGAAATCTCTTCGCGCAACGCTCCGTATTTGGCGTCCGCCACAATACCGGTGATCTCGAATGGTTCGCTGACCTCATTGCCTTCCCGGATGCGAAAACGCCGGCCCAGGGGATTCGCCGTGCCGAAATATCTCCGGGCCATGGTCTGATTGATGATCGCCAACTTGGGTGAGCCAGGTGTGTCCGAATCGTTGAAATCGCGCCCCGCCACGATCGGCGTGCCGAGCGTCTCGAAGTACCGGTCGCTGACGCGATTGTAGAGGACCGTGACGTCATCGCGCGACTTCGCGGTGTACCCTTCGATCACCAGCTCATTGCTGCCCTTGCATCCGCACATCGGCACAATGTTGGAAGCGCTGGCGGAACGAACGCCCGGAATCGCGCGCAGCTTCTCCAGCACCTGCCGGAACACCACACGGGGCCGCTCCGGCGCATCGCTGCCGTTACTCAGATCCGCGCTCGTGAGCAACACGTGGTCACGCTCAAATCCGGCATCGAGCGATGCCAGGTTCCAGAATGTCGAAAGCAGCAATCCCGCGCCCGCCACCAGCACCAGCGAAAGCGCCACCTGCACCGTGACCAGCGCCTTGCCAATACCGAATTTCGGACCTTCCGCCACGCCCCGGGAGTTGGCTTTCATCGCCGCCTGCGGCGCAACCCGCGTACCGCGCCAGGCCGGCACGATTCCGAAAAGCAAGCCGGTGAGAACGGCCGCGCCCGCGGTGAACGCAAGCACGCGCGCGTCCGGCGCCAGGTCCAGGGTCGCACCGAGGTACACGACTAGCAGGCGGGCGCCCCACCTGGCGAACAGAGCGCCCAGGCCGGCGCCGGCGGCGGCGAGCAACAGGCTTTCGGTGAGCAACTGACGAATCAGCCGGCTTGGTGGTGAGCCAAGCGCCATCCGAATCGCCATTTCCCGCTGCCGCGCCGCGCCCCGTGCCAGCAGCAGGTTCGCGACGTTGGCGCACGCGATCAGCAGGACGACCGCAACCATCGCCATCAAAATCGTCAACCCCTGGCGATACTGCCTGCGCAGATACGATAGCCCGTTGCTCGCGGGTTGGATCGCGAGGGTGCGCTGGAGATAGCGGTCCTGGTCCTCCGGCTGCCAGGTCCGCCGGACCGTCGCCCGGTAAATCTCGGGCGCCAGTGTTTTCAGGCGCGCCTCCGCCTGGCTCGCCGAAACCCCGGGCTTCGGTCGTCCAATCACTTGCAGCCACCCGGGGATATTGTTGGTGTCCAGCAGGTTGAGTTCGCCATGCAAGGCCTTCTCCGCGCAGAGAGGTGCCAGGACGTCGACCCAACTGCCGACGTCCACGCCCGTGAATCGCGGCTCGGCGACGCCCACAATCTCCATCGGATGGCTGTTGATGGAAATCGTCTGGCCGATGATGTTGCCCCGCCCGCCATACTCCCGTTGCCAGAATCCATAGCTCAGGACCGCCCCGCCGGCACAGCCGCGCCGGTCGTCGGCCGGTGTCAGGGTACGTCCGAGTACGGCATGCACCCCGAGCGTCTCAAAAAATTGCCCGGAAACAAAGTACCCATTCACCGGGCGGGCTTCGCCTCCGGCGGCCAGGTTGAAGGCCCACCGCCCGTAGCCGAAGATTGCCTGGAACACGTCCTGGCCGTCGCGGATCTGCTCCCAAATGGGATTGCTGAGGAACTCCGGCGTGCCCATGGTCACCTGGAGCAGTTCTTCTGGGTGGTTCACAGGCAGAGACTTCAGCATCACCGCATCGATGAGACTGAAGATCGCGGTGTTCGCTCCGATGCCGAGCGCCAGCGACAAAATCGACACCGCGGCGAATCCCGGGCTGCTCCGGAGCGCGCGAACGGCATAGCGCAGGTCCTGCCAAAGAGCGTCGAGCATGTGCAGTCTCCTATTGTGCCTCAGGCGCGAACTGCCCGGTAGTGTCCTAATTGTGCGGATTGCAGATTGCAATAGAAGCTAGGCGTGCGTTTTCAAATCGAGAGCGAGTACATGCCTGCCGAACCGTTATAGACGAATACGCACCGCGAAAGCACATCTCTCCCGATGAGAGCGATTATCGGCTGCTGGTTCAAAACCGTTTGGCCAGCGAGATTGCAACCTAACACTCGCGGATGCTCACATCCCGGAATTGGAGTGCCGGGGAAACTAAACCTAACCTGATACGTTGATTGTTATTGTTGTCCTGTATTGGTTCAGCGTGAAGTGGAGAGTTGGCGTGCTCCGTTAGCGAGTATAACGCGACTTACCAGGCCGGTTTGTGCTCTCAACGGAGTGTCGGCTGGCGGAGGGGCAACGGCTAAAACTGCAACTGATTTCAAAAAGGGAAGATAGCGTTGGGCGGCTCCAATCACCGCAGGACGCCCCTGGCAGCGGGCCGTTGACTTAACCGCCAGTCTGATCGGATCTAGTTGCGGGAATGGGAGCGGTTAACGAGCAAAGGCGAGAATCGCCATAGGGCGCTACTCATCCTGTTCGAGCGTAATCTCAAACACGCCGCCGCCGCCGGTCCCGGCAAACAGATGGTTCGGGTTCTGCGGGTCGAACGCCAGCACGCTCACTCCACACGACAGTCCGGCAGTTGGCAGCGCATTCCAAGTGGCGCCGCCATCCATGCTCCTCACTAATCCCGCCGTAGCCCCTGCATAGAGCGTGCCCTGGGGGTCGACTCCCAGGAGCTGGAATTGGAACGGATCGCCGGGCAGGTCCAGCTTCACCCAGGTTGCTCCGCCATCGGCGCTCCTGAACAATCCGAGGCCCTTCTTCGCCTCATCCGAGTTCGGGTCCCAGTAACCGGAATTGCAGACGTACGACATTGAGCAATCCACCGGTCCGGTCTGCGCGTACACGACGCTGGAATTGGTCGGGTCCACAGTCAAGCTCGAAACCCCATAACTCTGCCAGGCGGTGTTCACGCCACTCCAGCTTCTTCCCCCGTCCACGCTCTTGCGGACCCCGCTCGAGATCGAGAGCACCGTCGTGGCCAGTTCCCCCGCTATGGTCCCTGCGTAGAGCGTGCCCGAATCTTGGGGATCGATCGCTAGCGCGGTGGGGCGCAACAAGGCCAACTTCGCCCAACTCGCGCCTCCATCCGTGCTCTTGAAGCCACCCCAATAGACGGTGCCCGGATTCCGGGTGTCGACGGCCAGTGGAAAAACTGGTGCGGCTAAGTCCGTGCCGGCCGGAGCGACCGGCAACTGCACCCAGCTCGCTCCGCCATCGATGCTCTTGTAGAGTCCGTTCTGGCCCTGCGCATAAACCGTACCCGGTTCCTGCGGGTCGTTTGCCAGCGCGAAGACGTATACCCCTGGTGGGATGGGCTCTGCGGACCAGCTTACCGCGCCATCCGTGCTTCTATAAAGACCAACGACATAAACCCCTGCGTAGACCGTGTGCGGATTCTGGGGATCGATCGCCAGCGAGTAAATCCAGGTCGCGAACAACCCGGAGTTCGCCAGGGTCCAGGTCGAGCCTCTATCCAGGCTCTTGAAAACGCCTCGCGCGTTGCCGCCCGCGTAGACCGTGCTCGGACCGCCTTCCCCCGGCGCCACAACCAGCCACCCAACCAGCCACGGGTACGGGTCGCTCGCCGTCCCCTCGGGAGACACCACGCTCCAGCTCCCGCCGCCGTCCGTGCTTTTCAGGATGCCGCGATCGAGGTTCAGCGCATAGACACTTCCCGAATCCAGCGGATCGATCGCCAGGTTCCACACGTTGAACACGTTGCCGGCCCTCGTCCAGCTCGCCGCGCCATCCGTGCTTCGGAAGACTCCGGTGTTTCCCGCAACGTACAGTGTGTTCGGATTCTGCGGGTCCACCGCCACCGCGTTGATGAAGAGAGAGTCCGGCAGGCCGGAGTTCACCGCGTTCCAGCTCGCCGCCCCATTCGTGCTCTGAAACAATCCGCCGCCGTACGACACATTCGCACCGATCGCCGCGTACAACGTCCGCTCGCGGGCCATACGGTGCCGAAGCGCCCCTCGACTCCCCGGATGTACCGGATCGATCGCCAGCGCATTCACGCGCACGTTCGGCGGCCAGGGCTCAGTAGGGAAGGCCTGTACGGCCGGCAGCCCGGAACTCGCCGCGTTCCACGTGCCTCCGCCGTCCGTGCTCTTGAAAAGTCCCCCGCCGCCGTTCAAGTTGGTCCCTTGGCAACCGGCGTAGAGCGTGCTCGTATTGCTCGGGTCGATCACGAAAGAAGAAGAACGAGGTCCACACGGCCCCGGCAGTCCCGGGCCCGGCTTGCTCCACGTCAACCCTCCATCCGTGCTCTTATACAGCGTGTTGTTGTTGTTAGCGCCGTAGAGCGTGCTGGAGTTCCGGGGATCCACTGCGAGAATCGTCACTGACGGAATGCCCAGGTCGTTCCAGTGGCCGGCTGCATCGGTGGTTTGATACAGTCTCCCGCCGACGCTCGCGTAGATCGTGCCGGGATTCTGCGGGTCGATCACCGGCCGTCCGATACCGCCACCCTCCGGCCCGCGCGGTATCCAGACGTTGACTTGGCCGCCGGCCTGAGTGAATCCGGCTACGGAAAGAAGAACAATAAACAGCAGCCGCGGCATGCTACCCTCCGCCGTGGTCATATTATACACATATAATACAGCGGTCGCCGCGTACTTTAGCAGTTCAAGACGCACGGGGATGAGCAGTGGAGGAGCGCAGCAACCGGATTTGCGAGTCAGGCAGCTTGCTGGCGACGAATCTGCCGTTGCTTCCGCGCCGCCTCCAGCTTCCGGTCGCGCTCCGTGTGGATCTCTTGCCGCCGCCCCGCCAGCCTATGTTCTGGAGCACGACGGTATCGAGGCGCTTTCCAACAGGTGCGGCAGGAGCAGTGACGCTCCTTTTATTGGACCGGCGAACTAATGGAACCACCAACGTGGATCCGGCCTTTAAGGAGATCGTGATTCGCTTTGACCGCCCGATGAACAACTCCTGGTCGTTCGCCAACGCCAGACCCGATCTCTTCCTCAAGATCGACAAGCCTCGCTTCGATGACACCGGCACCACCTTCACGATGGCGGTAAGGCCAGTAGTGCATATTCCCTTTGTGTGTTTGACGACGGCAGATGCAGTACAAAGATGCCTCCCATGGTAGCGCGACACCAACTATCGCCTTGCGGGCGAATCCAATGAGGTCCGCGCGGTGACCGTTGATCTCAGGCGGTCGAGATAGACCCCAGCCGATTTCCGAATGGCGGCGCCATCGTGGAATAACCACAAACACGTTGCGTACCAATCGGCTCGGAATTCGCGTCCGCCGGTCTGGAACCACTTCGGGCGGCTTACGAGGATGTCCTGAAGCAGCGCGTGCAAAAGCTCATGCACACAGGTGTTGACCGAGAGGAATGGTACCTGATTGCCGTGCGCATAGCGGAGCGCGATCATACACACGTGATAACCGTCATAGACCGTAGTCACTCCCGCCACCGCCCGCCCGTTGTCCCAGTACAGGGGAAGGTGGTCGGTCAGGACCAGGTTGATGACGCCGCGGCGCAGCCCGATGAAGATCGGCCTATCGCCGGCGGAACGCCGAACTTCGCCTGGTCCGTCGCTGGTCTGGAGCTGGATGCCGCCCTGGCCGAAGTCCCGGACCGCTTCGGGCCAAATGCTCCACCAGAAAAGGCGAAGCCGTTCCGGCGGGCACTGCTCCCGGGCATCCATGACTCGATGAATGGGAACTGCGAGCGGCGCTGGTACGCTGACACGGGTGGCCGCGGCTGCCGCTGTCCACATGAAATCCCGCCGCGTCATCCGCCCTCCCGAGCACCCTCAGTATATCCGCTCGACGGTGGTGTTATAAAATTACCGGCGCATCGACTATTAATATTGTGAGTCGCATTCAGAGCAGCGGGACACCGCCGCCGAAGCGGGACGAATTATACGCGACCGCTGTCCGCGAGTATGGCCGCGCGCTCGATCGGCTAGCCGCCGGATACGAGGCCGACCCGGAAAAACGTCACGATCTCCGGCAGGACATCCACTTTCAGCTCTGGAGAAGTTTCGAAGTTTTCGATGGACGGTGCTCCCTGAAGACGTGGACGTTTCGGGTGGCTCACAATACCGCTGTTTCGTACGTGAACCGCGAGCGCCGGAAGAACGCGGGTTTTGTGAGTCTTGAGGAGATCGAGCGGACCGCCCCGGCCGAAGATCGCGAGCCGAACATCGATCGGCAGAGAGCGCTCCAGCAACTCTCGGGGTTCATCCAGCAGCTTAAACCGTTGGACCGGCAGATCATGATTTCTTATCTGGAGGAGATGGACACGGCCGCCATCGCGGAGATCACGGGGCTTTCGCCGGCGAATGTCGGAATGAAGATTCACCGCATCAAGAACATCCTTTCCAGCCGTTTTCTCGAGGAGGAGCGCTATGTCTGATCGGAACAGGGCGAAGGACCCGGGAGCCATTTGGAGGGACCAGCCCGAGGAGAAGCTTACCGTGAACGTGGAACAGATTGTGAACCGGCGAACGGAGGCGCTGTATTCCCGCACCCGTTCGGAGATCCTTATGAGCATCGGCGCGGCCCTGCTCTTCGTTGGGGTAATGGCCTGGCGATTGGCGCCGGCTCGCGACCTTCTTCAGGAGATTGGATTCGCCGCCGTCATCGCCTGGATCGCCATCTCCTTATACCAATTCCGTCACCGGATCTGGCGGCAGGACCCTGCGCGCCCCGACGCGGTGGCCGCGACCGGCCTGGAATACTACCGCAAGGAACTGGAACGGCGCCGCGATCACCTGAGGAACGCATGGTTGTGGCACGGGCCGTTGTTTCTGGCCTGTATGATCCTCATCGCGATATGGACGGGGAGGACGTTTTCCGGCTTCCAGAGTCTGCGCAACGTGCTGCCTCTCCTGCTCCTACTCGCGCTTTGGACCGGGTTCGGCCTCCGGCGCCGCCTCCGTCAGGCCAGGGAACTGCAGCGGGAGATCGACGAAATTGAGCCCCTCGGCGCAAACGAGCCGCCGACGTGAAAGTCAGTCGGCGCAACCGGTGGGCAATCGCGGGGCTTTGGCTCAGGGCCCGTAAGTACCTACCGAGTCAAATCCTTGCCGAAATTAGCAGAATCCTTCCGCGCCGGCGGGGTGGTTTTCTCTGCGCTCTCCGCCACCTCGGCGCCCTCAGGTTTTGACTTTGGTTTTCTCCGCGCCTCCGCGGCTCGGCGGTGTGTTTGGTTTTTCCTGTCTGGTTCCGGATCTGCCGGGTTGGGGAGCGGCGGTCGTCACTTCACGACCATCGTCCCGTCCTTGCTATATGCAAAGGTCCCCGTGCGATCGAATTGCACCACCTGGTTGTTGTAATCCGCGATGGCCAGCGGGATATAAGTCCCCGCCGTCATGCTCTTGTCCAGGGTCACCGTACCGGAACATTTCGCGGTGGAGCCCGCGGGTGCTCCTTTCATATCGCAGAAGATGTACCACGATTTCGCCGTGGACTGAGTGCCATCCTTTGTGAACAGGACCCGGACCTGGAACGCAGGGGCATCCGCACCTCCCTGGTTCGCCATCTCCACATCGACGCTCACCTGTCCGCCCACCGCAACTTGCGTGGAGGTAGTAAACGTGGTGATGACGAGGCGCGCCGTCTTGGTCACGACGGTGGCCCACGTGGCAGCCAGTTTGGCCGCATCCACGGAACCCCACCCCGTGGCCAGGTCGTATCCCGGACCGGTGCTGTAGCCGTAGATTCCGCTGTCGTCACAATCCTGGGTGCTTTGAGGTACACAGGGGACCCGGTTGTCCCCGGCGGTGATGTCGTGATAGACGCTGGGATAGTTCTGCCCCAGAAAGTAGAGCATCGGGTTGATGTTCCCCAAACCCGGCTGAGACTGAACCTTCGTGCCGACCAGGTAGTGGTTCAACAACGCCAGGATGCCGGCAAATGCCGGCGTGGAAGCGGATGTCCCACCGGTCGCCACCACATTTCCGCCACTGACCACCGGGTATGGATCGTGGGCGCCCGAAGCGGTGAGCGAAACATCCGGCACGTCCCGGGCCCCGTCGTCGGGCACTCCAGGCCCGGCCTGCCATATTGGCTTCGCCCAGTAGATACTGGCTCCGCCGCCGCCCGCGGCGAACCCGCTCGGAGGACTGAAGAAGCCCTGGAAATTCTGCATGAGGATATCCTCGTCATTCCACGCAGCTTCAGGAATGTAGGAAATCGCGGTCCCGCCGTTGGGCCCCGGCTTACTCGAAAAGTAAGAACCCTTGCCTTCGTTGAATTCACTGCCGCCTACTGCCGTAACCTCCGGCAGGCTGGCGGGCACCACCACGCTCATGCGCGTGGTGGCGACCGCGTAGATCCCGTTCTGGTATTCGCAACCGGCTGCACCGGAATCCCCCGAGGACGATACCCACGTGATGCCCTGGGCGGCCGCTTTCTGCGACCAACCACGCAAGAGATCGAAGTCGGCCGATGTCAAGTGCCATTCGCAGAGTCCGAAACTGGTACTCAGCACGGGTGCCAGGGCTTGGTCGATGGCATAAGACATGGAAACGAACGGGTCGCCGGAGAACACATACAGGATTTGCGCTTTGGGCGCCATAGCGCCCGCCCATTCCAGGTCCAGGTCGGCCTCTCCCATGGCTCCGTTCATCCCCGGGTTCTTATTCTTGGGAACCAGGACCTTGGTCGGGTCGTTGACAGGCAAATTAAACAACTTGCGAAAACTCTCGATATCCGCCATGTCGATGTCACTGGCGCCTGCAACGGCGATGGTCTGTCCGGTCCCGTCGGCCCCGGCCTTGTAGAGCGGTCCCAGATCGTAA
>JAIQFL010000171.1 GCA_020073365.1 Terriglobia bacterium
CACCGCGTAAACCTCCTGCGCATGCTCCACGCGATACAGCTTCACCACCGGAAAGGCGCGGCGCGCGGTGGCCTTCCAGTGGATGTCCTCGAAGCTGTCGCCCGGCATGTACTGGCGCAGGTTATCGAATTCGCGCCCTTTGCCGATTTGCCGGCGCATGCGCAGCCCCGCGTCGGCGGTTTTCAGGAACAGCGAGGCCGTGGCGCGGTCGCGAAGGTTGGGATATACCCGGAACGTGAACTCCACCGGCCGCGGCTCCCGCACTTGCCACAGGCCGAATGGCGAGGGCGTCTCGAGATGCAGTTCGCGCAGGACCTGGTCGCCGCGGGCTCGTCCGGTGCACGGCCACGGCAGCAGGGAGAGGCCCGGCGGAGCGAGCGTCTCCTCCACCGTCTTCTCGGATGACACGCCTCCAGGCATGACGACGCCCAGCCGGAGGCGGAGGTCGCCCGCCGACCGGTTTTCCATGGTGATGGGCAAACTCGCCGGCACATTCTTGGTGAACCGCAGGAATTCCGGGGTGCGGATCTGGAGCGCGCGGATGCGCCCGGCGCCGCGGATGGCATCCAGGGCCGCCGCTACCGCGCAGCCGGCCAGTATGGCGTAGCACGGGGCCGCTAAGCCGGGACGCAGGCCGGCCACGGTGATGGCGGGCAGGCCCACCGCTCCCGCGAGCCACAGCAGCCGTTGGGATGGGACGATCATGGGTGCTTCACCAGCTGGTGAGGCGGACCCCCTGGGAGCCGTGAAAGAACCGCGCGCAAGCAGGCGAGGCAGGCGGAACCGCCTGCCCCACCTTTGAAAGCACGGGATTTGTTGTGGTGGCGCAGGCGGTTCCGCCTGCGTGCCTGGTTTCTTTCACAGCTCCCCTGGTCCCCTCGGGGGGCGCCCTCGTCGGCCTTTCGGCGACCGCATGGGCCTGAATCTGTTGGGCGCCCGGCGGGTCCAGGGGGACCCGCGCGGACCGGGGAGGCCGCCCCACACTGCCACAGCCAGAGCACTCTCCGGGACGGGATAATCATCGCGGTACTGGCACCTCGTGCAGAATGCGGTCCAGGACCTCGCCCGGCCGCACTCCCTCCAACTCCGATTCCGGGCGCAGCAGCAGGCGGTGTTCGAGCACCGGCAGGGCCACCGCGCGCACGTCGTCGGGGCTGACGAAATCGCGGCCGGAGATAGCCGCCCAGGCGCGTGCCGCGCGCAACAGGGACTGCGTGGCGCGTGGGCCGGCGCCCACCAGGATATTGTCGTCCGTACGGGTGCGGCGCACCACTTGCACCACGTACTCCACCAGCGGATCGCTCACCCGGATCAGCCCCAGCGCCTCGCGCAGCAGATCCAATTCCGGTTCGGTGACACATTGCGTGACCTCGCCGCGCAGCAGCACCGCCTCCGGCGCCTGCTCGTTCAAACTGCGGCGGGCCAGCGAAAGTTCCTCTGAGCTCTCGGGCCAGGTCATCGAAATCTTGAGCATGAAGCGGTCCTTCTGCGCTTCCGGTAACGCATACGTGCCTTCGGATTCGATGGGGTTTTGGGTGGCGAAGACGGTGAAGTTGGGGGAGAGCCGGTAACTTTCGCGATCGATCGTCACGGTGCGCTCCTGCATGGCCTCGAGCAACGCCGACTGCGTCTTGGCGGGCGCGCGGTTGATTTCATCGGCCAGCAGGAAGGTGGTGAAGAGGGGACCCTTGAGCAGCGAAAACTCATTGCGCTGCAGGTTGAAGACGTTGTTACCGGTGATGTCGGCGGGCATCAGGTCGGGCGTGAACTGAATGCGTTTGAACTCGCAGCCGAGCACTGCCGCGAGAGTGCGGGCGAGCAGGGTCTTGGCGAGCCCCGGCACGCCTTCGATCAGCGCGTGCTGATTCGACAGAACCACCACCAGCGAATAGCGGATAGGGCCTTCCTGCCCGATGATCACTTTGCGGATCCCGGCCATGACGTTCTCGATGGCAACTTGAAACTGATCGAGAGTTGTACTTGTGCCACCGGCATTCATGTCTGTGTTTCCTTTTTAGAGAGCACCGCGTGCATCTCCCGCATCGCCTCCAGCGGGCGGTTCGGCGCCCTTCCGGCAATCGCGGCGGCCCGTTCCAGCCGCTCGGGCGCCAACGTTCGGCGGTTCGCGCTCAGCCACTCCTGCCAGCACGTGGACGCCAATTCCCCGGGCGGTACGTGCCGGCGCAGGAGCGTGAGCAGGCCGGCAAACGAGGTCCTTCCGGAGAGAGGAACGTCGCGGGCGCCGGCGGTCGGAGGGAAACCGGAGGCGCTCCTCCATAGGAACAGGGCCGCGCAGATGCCCAGGCCCAGCGCCAGCCCCGTCAGGCGGAAACGACGCGCCAGCCCAACGAAGCTGCCGGATTCGGCAATCCCCAGGTGCTGTTCGTCGAACACGATCCGCGAACTGGCGCCGATGGCCATCGAGACCATTTCCAGCCGATCCGCCACGACCGTCGATCCATTCGTGAAATCGTCGCTCTCGGCGAACAGGACGACGCTGCCCTTTCCGAAATCGCGCTCGATCGCCAGCATTTTCTCACCGACGCGGTCCAGCACGTTCCAATCCTTGGCCATCGTGAAATACAGCTTGTGGACGTGTTTGCGGTTGGAGTCGGCCCCGAAGCGCACGTGCCACGCGCGATCCAGCGCCAGGGCCATCAGCTCCTTGTACTCCTCGGGCGCCGCCATGGCCGCAATCACGCGGTTGCCGCGCCGGGCAAGCCGTTCGATGCGCTGCAGGCCCTCGTCGTCTTCGCCAAAGGACCCGGGATTGAGCCCCAGCAGAAAGACCGCGCCGCTGTTTTCGCCCAGAACATCGAGGGGCAGATAGTTGCGCGCCGTGGTCACTCCCGGCAGCCGGGCGAGGCTGTCGAAGAGCAGCTTCGTGCCCGCTGGGTCGGTGCGCAGGCTGGAGTATTCCGGATAAACGTCGCCCGCCGCGAACTGAATGCCGAACAGGTACATGACCCCGCCCGCGAAGCCCGCGAGGAGAATGAGCAGGATGCTGGTGGGACAGACCATCGCTTTTCGTGGTCTGTCGCTCTTGTCTCGCAGTTCCGGGGTGGCAGACGACAAAAGGCGATCGTCTGCCCCACTGGCGCGGCTCATGCGGCCACTCCTTCCGCAGCGGGCAGGATCGTCTTCATCCGTCCGGTGCGGTCGCGGAATTCGCCGATGTCTTCTCTTCCCACGTCGTGCAAACCGTACCAGGCCCGCTCAAACGCGGCGACATTCCCGGCAAACAAACCGCGGGCTTCGGGAAATTCGCGCGCCCGCCGCCGCAGCTCCAATTCGTATTCCCGGTTGGTCTTGCCGGCGTCGATCGCCAGGAACTCGCGCCGCCCCAGCCAGGACAGGTTGGCCAAGTACAAAGCCCGCAGCGCCAGCCGGAAATTCTCTTCGCGCAGGCACTCCTCGGCCAGCTCCAGCCAGCGCTCT
Organism: Terriglobia bacterium; assembly: GCA_020073365.1. GTDB lineage: Bacteria > Acidobacteriota > Terriglobia > Bryobacterales > Bryobacteraceae > JAIQFL01. The sequence continues at coordinate 3,439 of JAIQFL010000171.1, forward strand.
TCGGGGAACCGGTCGGGCGTTAGATCCTCCGCATCCAGACGAGTCACAGTTGCCAAAGAGCCCGCCGCACTCTCGGGCTTCTTGCGACTCGAGCGCCGCCTGAGCCACCACATCCCTATCGCCACCAGCACCACCACGCCCGTAAGCGCGTAGAGGCTCCAGTGCAAACCGGCGGCCGGCGGCGCCCCAGGTTGCGGCATGGGTGCGCGATTGCCCGTCAGCCAGCGGAAAAACCGGCGGAGGGCGTCGCCGATGGCACTGGAGACCGCCTTGACACCGGCGATCATGCGGTCCGCCACGCGGACCAGCCAGGAGCTCTTGGCCGGCGACGTGGGAGCGGGCGGCAGACGCCAGTCGTACTCGTGGGACTGCATGGTCTGTTGGACGGCTTTTTCCAACTCGCCCGGCGGCACCGCGGCGAAGCAGTGCGCGGCCGTTGCCAGCAAGGCCAGAGCTATCGCTACTGCCGGCACGCCCGTGCCAATCCGGCGCAGGCCGGCCCGCAGATCCTCTCCCGTTTCCAACGACTCTCCCCGGAACGCGCGCACGCAATACACCGCCTGGATGAACGGATCGAACGCGATCCAGGATACCGCGATTACGAAGAGGAAAAACAAGGGGTTGAACGCGAAATAATAGCCGCTGCGGCTGAATGCCGATTCGTAGCCCGTGAGCATTCGAACGACCTGCGGCAGCAGCCCCAGGACGATTGCGAGGTTGATGGTGACCAGAAGGTACAGGAAAGTGAGGATCGACAGTAAAGCCCAGCTTTGACCGGTTTCGAGACCCGCCAACTGGCGCGCCCGGGCCATCAGTTCGAGCGGATCGAGATCCTCGCGATCGGCCAGAACCGCGGTGTTGCGATAGAACGCCACGGTGGAGGCGAACGGGAACAGCACAAGCCCGGCCAGCGGGAAAATCACCAGTTTCGTCGCGCCGAAGAAGGACTGGCTGGCCACAAGCTGTAAGACGCGCCGCCGGGTCCACGGCGGATCGGCGGCGCCACTGAGCTGCCGCCGCAGACGGCCCGCGAATACCGCCCGCCAGCAGTTCATCCACGTCAGCAGGAGCGCTAGCGCGAAGGCTTCCAGCGCCCCGGTGGCATCCAGAGTCCGGGGATTCGTCAAGTCGCTCCAGAGCCGCAGTACCAGGAGCGCGAACGGAGCGCTCCCCACCCAATGGCAGACCCAGGTCGCGAGGGGCGACTGCCGCAGGAGGCGGACCGCGTCCTCCAGCATGGGGATCGCCCCTTCCCGCGCTAGCGGCTCTGCCACGGGCTTTGCTCCACGCGCGACGCGAACAGGTTGAAGGCCGCGCCGGCTCCGAAGAATACCAGCCAGGCGAGAAAAATCCCCGCCAGAACCATTCCGGCGGGAAGGAGTCGCCCGATCCTTCCGCGCCTCGATTGCGGCGTGCGCGCCAGGGCCTTCAGGCAGGAGGCGCACAACAGCCGGGCCTCGTGCTCCGTGACGCACTCGCGGCAGAAGCTCCTCCCGCACTCCGGACAACGGCAGACGGCTTCGCGCGCTTCGTGATTCCAGCAGCGGTGATGGATGGTGAGAGCCGGCATAGGAAATCAGCCCGTGATGGAGCGCGGCTGCTCCACATCGTCACTCGCCATCAGCGCCACGGCGATACCGACAACTCCCAGCACCAGGCAAAGCGCCGCGTGCACCTCGCGAATCAGGATGTATCCCGGCATGCTGGCCAGCACCGAGGGGTCCGGAAGTGCAGCTCTGGTGGCATTGGAGATTCCCGCCATCACCTGCCTTAAGTAATACGCGCCTCCCATGACGATCAGTGTGGCGATGGCCAGCTTCTGCATTCCGGCTTTCAGAATCCCGCGATGGTGCTGAAGAAAAATGAGGACGGCTCCGCCCACCTGGACGAAGGCCAGACCGTACCAGATCCACTGAACGGTCCGCGTCAGGGAGTGCAGCGTGAAGTAATTCAGCAGGGCGTCGGCAAAAAGGCTGGCCACAAAGATATCGGAGGCCGTGGTGCGGCTGCGCGCGGCTGGTAGGCTTAGGATTGGGCCGTAACTGCCGGGTAGTGGCGGCGTCGTGCCGGGCGCTGCCGGGGTTGCGGGCATCGCCGGAGTTGTGGACGGCCCGATATCGCGGTTCTCAATGGCCTCCGCCCAATTGCCTTCCAGAACGCCCTGTACCTGCGCAATCCGCGGTTCCACCTCCGCCAGAAACTTCCGCGCGGTCCAGGTCCGGTAGATCGAAGGCAGGTCGTCCGAGCTCACCGCGGTATAGATGCGGCAGCGGCAGCTCCGCGCAGACGATACGTAGACCCAGGCGAACACGAGGGCGACCGCAGCGCTCCGCAGCGCGGTGGATGCCCACCCTAGACCAAGCCAGACGCTCCCGGTGGAGACATTGACGGCCAGCCACAGCAAGGCGATGCCGATGGCGCGGGTGGAAAGATGGAACCGCGGTGCACGGGCCACGATGATGGCCTCGACGTCGCGAAGATGGAATCGCTTGTACTCCTCGCGGAAGCGCAGGGATTTGACCGAAAGCAGGTGGTCCGAACCAAGCCACAGGCTCGAGCCGCGGAGAATTCCCCGCCGGTGGCCCGGCAATTTGCGATATCTTACACGCTCCGGTGCCATGGTCACCTGGGCCCCGCGGACCGGCCCGAGACGAGGTACGCGATCAACAGGGTCCAGCCCGCAATTTCGGCCAGCGAGACCAGGATAGCCGCCACGAAGCGCCACCGGTTGCGCCGCACCAGGCTGAGCGGCTGGCTCCATTTCATCACCGAGAGCACCAGGCTGGCCGGCGCGGCGACGATGGTTAAAGGATAGATCAGCAGCGAAACCAGCGGCAGGATGAGCGCCGTGGAATCGAACAGGCTCATCGAAGTTTCCCGGTTGGCGGAACGGGCCTTGCCCGCTCCGGCCGCGACACAGGAGGGGCACCAGGTCTGGTCGCCGAATTCCACCGAACAGAGCTGACAAACGTACCGCCCGCACTGGTGACACGCCGCCACCGCGCGCTTGGCGGGATGGTCGAAACAAGCGGCTTCGCCATCCAGCGCAGCTTCCGTCCGCTCGGGCGCATGGGCGGAAGCCAGAACGGCCGGGAAGACTTTCACCCGGTTGCTGGCGCCGCACGTGGTGCATACGGCGATCTCGCTCACGGCCAGCTCCCACTTCGGCAAGGGCGTGTTGCAGCGGGCGCAGGGTGCGGGCATCGTGGGCTGTCAGTCTTGGGTCTTGATCACGCGCGTGTCGCAGATCATATCGTGCAGCCCGCGTTTTTGGGAATCGAGGCCGGCCATGATGAATCCGATCAGCAGAATCAACCCGCTGAGGATCTTCGAAAAGTAGCGTCCCACGGCGCGTCCCAGGCTGAGCCGGGCGCCGTTGGGCCGAAGCACCTTCAAGCCGAGCGCCAGCTTCCCGGGTGTCGCGCTAAGACTGCTGCTGATGAAAAAGGCTTCGTAGCTGCAGGCAATCACCAGGTTCACCAGGTACACGATCCCGAGCATTCCCAGCATGGCGGCGAAAACCGCGTCCGGACTGGCGCCCGGCTGCGGCCTGGGAATCGTGACCAGAGATCCCAGCAGCGCAAACTGCACGATGCTTCCCACCACCATCAGGATGATGCTATCGATGAGCCAGGCCACGAAGCGGATCCAAAAGCCGGCGTACCGACTCGTGGCCACCGGCGCCACTCCCTCGCGCAGTTTCTGCGCATAATTGTTCTTGCAGGCCGGGCAGATGAGCAGATCGCCAAAGCGTGCCAGCTCATCCGCGGTGCTGGGGCGGCCGCACTCGGCGCAGTACAGCGTTCCGGGATCGGAAACCGGGCTCATTTGACCGTGAAGCTCGCGGTGGCCACTATGTTCTCCCACGCCAGCTCCAGCTTGCCTTTGTTGGCGCCCGCGGCGGAGAGCGTCATCTTGAACTGCTCCACGGGGGCCGGCGGCTTGCTCATGGTCAGGGCGACACGGCCGAGGTCCTGGCTCTTGTCATAGTCAGTGCCGAATTGCAAGGTCTGCTTGTTGACGATGAGCTGCCACTTGCCGGCATCCAAGTCCACCCACAGCGAATAGTCGCCGGCGGGCACGGCCAAGCCGTTGATGTCCAGTGCGCCATCGGTATGCATGCAGGTAGCCTCGTCGGCTCCGGCGCGCCAAATACTGGTATCGCTCAGGATGCCGCCCGCGCCAAAGATCTTGCGGCCGCGCATGGAAGGCGCCGAGTAACTGATGTTGATCGTCTTTCCGTTGATGGCGACGGAGATCTCTTTAGGAGCGACCAGGGGGTTGTCTGGCGTGCGGGGGAACTTCTTCGGCCCCGCCAAAACCAGAACTGCCGCGGCGGCGATCCATAGAGCGGATGTCAAAACGCGCTTCATCTATATTTATCAACGCCTCTCCAGCAAGTATATCGTGTGGGGCAGTGAAGTGCCCCCCGGCCGCCTCGCGCACCCGACCCGCGCCGTTCGCGCCGCCGGCCATGGCGTCAAAACAAGCCCCGTTGGCGGGAGAGACCTGAATACCTGGACTGCTGGTGCGAGCGGGGAACTTCCCAACGTGCCTACCACTCGGGCGTAGGAAGCGGGGCCGGCCATCTCAATCGCCGCACCTTCTAGTAGATCTTGCAATACTTCTTCAGGGTTAGTCCCAAATCATAGGCAAAAGAGCGGATTGCCTCCCGATCCCGTTTTTCTTCAGGCTGCTCCCGCCAGAATTTGATCTTCGCAGTAGGAGGTTCATACATGGGAACCATTTCGGCTGCTTCGAGCAAATTCGCAGCGTATTCAGCCGCGTCCAGAATCTTGTTAGTCGACGTTTTCGAGTGACTGAATACGCTCGGGTCATCTTTCAGTGCAGCCTCGATCATCTGGAGTGCTCGATTGGCGTGACCTTCCCTGTTAGGACTTGGCTTCACGCTCGCATTCAGGTCGCGGTTTCTATAGAATCCGAACAGAGCAGCGATGATGGAAGGATCGCGAATCGTACCATCGGGATAAACCAGCCCGTGGACCTCGCTCCAATATCCCTGGATCATCAGCTCAAACACGTACCAGCCCGTCTTGTGCTTTTCGGAAATTTCCAGGACCATGTCATAGGGATTGGCGCGGGCAATACACGCCGTCTCCGTGTTGAGCCTGGGTTTATCGCCGTGCTTCTCGGCAGTTTCTTCGGCAACCCGATAACTCTCCTCGACGGTCGCGCGGGTTTGCGTGTACTCGTGAAAACTGAGGACGTCGACCAGATCGGCGGTGGGTTCAAGAGAGATCGACTTTTCGTACCCCACGGTAGTGGCAGTCACCGGATCCAGCTTTTTGACATAGGTAATGTAATGCCGCAAAAAATCCGTGATCTGTGCTTCACGCTGCGGTTTTTCCTCTGCCGGCGCGCGGCCGTAATAGGGATTGGTTAACGGCTCATTCATGACGTCCCACATCAGCAGGCCCGGCTCATTCTTTAGCGCTTCGACCACGGCCTTCACGTACACATCACCTCGTGCGCGGAATTCAGGTTTCAGCGTATCGGGATTGAGGCCGTTACCATTCCACAATACAGGCATGGTCGAGATCCCCAGGCGATGCGAAGTACGAATATAGTTCTGCATGGACTTCAGAAAATCGGCTGGGTTTCTTTCGTAGGCGGTATAATTCAGCCACACTCGCGTACTGTTTAAATTCAGCTTCCTTGCATAGCCCAGGTCTCTTTCAATGATGGCCTGTGAATTTCTCCAACCACCCGGATAACAGGCCCCCCTGATGAAGCTGTAGTCGCTGAGCGGCTTCTCCGCCATCACGGACCCAACCGTGAGGAAGAATATCATTCCCGTCAATGAAGCCACATTCGTTTTCATTAGGCTTCTCCTTTGAGTCCTGGATTCTATTTCGGAGTTTTAGTACTGATCAGTATACATCGACGCGCCAGTTGTCGATTCGAAGTTTAGGAGTGGGCGATACGGGCGACGCGCCGGCCGTATCGGTCGGCAATGCTCCGGACCACGGAGGCGGCGGCGCGGTCGAACGTGTGCCGGCGTCAAGGGGCTGTCGCGGGGCTTCTCTATCTTGTGTGGTCCTGCTTCGCGCCGACTCGGTCACGCGCGCGATGCGAATGCCTGATTGGACCACATCGGATAGAATTGCTGGTATTCTTAGCGAGGAGGGCCGGTTATGAAGACCAGTGAGGCCCGACCGAAGCCTCTCGGGTTCGATCTCGTGAATGTGCTGAGGGGGCACGGAGACGTCGTTCTCCGGCTCACGTGGGCGCCGGATGGGAAGACGCTGGCGTCCACCTCCGTCGACCGGACGATCCGGCTGTGGGACTGGAAAAGCGGGAAGCTTGAGAAGGTGTTGTCGGGCCATCGCGAGGGCGTGAACGAAGTGGCGTGGGGGCCTGACCGCGCGTGGCTGGCTTCGGCTTCCTTCGACCACACCATTCGCATCTGGAATCTCGATACCGGGCAGACGGTGAAGGAACTGCATGGCCACACCGACGACGTTTCGAGCATTTCCCTTTCACCCAACGGCAGGACCATGGCCTCGGCTTCAGCGGATCGGACCGTACGGTTCTGGCGTACGGACACGTGGGAACAGACCAAGCTGCTGGAGGGGCATAAATCGAACGTTTACCGGGTGGCCTGGCGGCCCGACGGAAAGTGGCTGGCTTCCTGCTCCAAGGATGGCTCCGTGGTGATCTGGACGGCCGACGGATCCCAGGTGTCCAGGACCAAGGTTCAAAAGTCCCGGCCCGGCTCCGTGGCTTGGTCCCAAAATGGCGTAATGCTGGCGACGTCAACATTCGACGGCGCCATCCATATCGAAGGACCCGGTAGCCGAGTGCTCGAGGGGCACACCAACCTGGTGCGCAGCGCCGTATTCTCCTTCGACGATCGGGTTCTCGCCTCGAGTTCCATGGACGGCACGGTGCGGCTGTGGCGTACCGACACCTGGGAGCAGGTGGCGCAAATCGACGAACCGGCCTCGGGATACTGGCCACAGGGAATCGCGTTTCACCCGACGGAGCCCATCCTCGCCACTTTCGGCGAAGAAGACCGTGTTATCCGGATCTGGCGTCTGGATATCGATGGTTTGCTGGGCTTGCAGCCGCGTGAGCAAGTCCATTATCGGAACGCCAAGGTCGTGCTTCTCGGGGACACGGGAGTGGGCAAGACCGGGCTGCGCATGGTGCTGACCGGGGAGCCGTTCGACAGGGAAATGCGTTTGCCCTCCACCTTCGGCCGCCGGGTTTTCACATTCGACTCCTGTGAGGTAGAAGTCGAGGGCCGGAAAGAGACTCGCGAGACGCTGCTATGGGATATGGCGGGGCAGCCGGCTTACCGCCTGGTTCACCAGTTGCACCTGAGCGAGGTGGCGGTGGCGCTGGCGGTGTTCGACGCACGCCAGGCTGTCGGCGATCCGCTCGGCGGCATCCGGCACTGGGCTCGCGCGTTGCGGCAGGCCAGGCAGCGCGAGGGTGGCGCCACGGCTCCGCTGAAGTCGTTCCTGGTGGTTGGCCGCGCCGACGTCGAGGGCACTCCCGTCAGCCTGGAACGGATCGAGGCTGTGAAGCGCGAATGGGGATTCGACCAGTTTTTCGAGACGAGCGCGGCGGACGGCCGGGGGATCCGGGAGCTGGCTGCAGCCATCCGAGGTGCCGTCGTCTGGAACGCGCTGCCCTCGGTCTCCTCGCCCAAGCTGTTTGAGAAGCTGAAGAGCTTCCTGATCGCAGAGAAGGCGACCGGCACCGTGATTGCGACTGCCGGCGATTTGTTCCGGTCCTTTCAGGCGTTGCACCCGGAGGAAAGCCGCGCCCCTGAGCTGCGTGCCAACTTCGATGCATGCGTGGGCCGCTTGGAGAACCGCGACTTGCTCCGTAAACTCAGCTTCGGCGGCCTGATTCTGCTGCAGCCCGAGTTGCTGGATAGCTACGCCTCGGCCATAGTGGTCGCTTCCGCGGGCTCAGGCGTGCTGGCTGAGGAGGACGTCCTGGCGGGGCGCTTCCGCATGCCCGGCACGGAGCGATTGGCAGACCGGGAGCAGGAGAAGTTACTGCTGATCGCCACCGTCGAGGAACTGCTGCGGCATCAGCTTGTGCTGCGGGAACACTCCCAGGAAGGCACCTACCTGGTGTTTCCGGGGCAGTTCAACCGCGACTGGCCGGATGCGCCGGACCCGCAGGGCAAGCATCTGACCGTGAAGTTCGAGGGGCCGCTGCAGAACATCTATGCGACGCTAGCCGTGCGCCTGGCCCACAGCAATGCGTTTCGAACCAGCCGCGCATCCCTGTGGCGCAATGCCGCTATTTTCGAAGCAGACGCGGGAGGCGAGTGCGGGCTTTATCTGCGTGAGTTCGACGATGGCGGCGGTGAGCTGGCGCTGTTCTTCCGCGGGCAGCCGCTGCCCAGCCCCGAGACGCGATTCCGGTTCGAAGCATTCGTGCTTTCGCATCTGGCGAAAAACGCGTTGGCCGGCAGCATCACCGTTCAACGGCTATTCAGTTGCGATCGCTGCGGCAACTCGGTTCCACAGGCGTACGTCGAACTGCGGCGGGCCGCAAACTTCACGTGGTTCGAGTGCCCGTGCGGCGGCAAAGTCTCTCTCTTGGAGCCCAAGGAGCGGATGGAGGTCGAGCGCCGAGCAGTCCAACTCATGGAATCGGACGCCGACCGGGAGCGCGACCGGCGGGTCAGCCAACTGGTCATACGCGGCAAAGAAGAAATCGGCGAGTATGACGTGTTCCTTTGCTACAACTCGCGAGACAAAGACGAGGTGCTCAAGATATCCGCCGGTCTGATAGAGAAGAAGGTCCGGCCCTGGCTGGACGTCGCGGCCCTGCGCGCCGGCGACGTGTGGATGGAGTCCATAGCGAAGGTCATTGCCATGGTGAAGTGCGCCGTCGTCTTCATCGGACCCAGTCAAGCCGGACGATTCGAAGAGGTCGAGATCCGCGCACTGCTGCGCCAGTGCGTCGATGGCGGAGTCCGAGTGATTCCGGCCATCCTGCCAGAAACTGAAGGAGAGCCGCAGTGGTCGATTTTTCTGAGGGATTTCCAGCGCGTCGATTTCCGTGTCGCGCAACCGGATCCTATGTCCGAGTTGCTGTACGGGATCACCGGTGTGCGGCCCGAGCCGTCCTAGGCGCCGCTACCTGATATAGTTCGGCGGGGATGCCGGCCAGCCGTGCGCCGCTGCTTTCGCAGCCGCTCGGCTTGGCTCTTTAGGCGTGAAACAAATTGTCCCAAGGGCCATTGCCACTGCAGGCCCCCCACCTACCGCGGCCAGGGCAAGCTAAAGCATGCCCCACGTTGTGGCAAACTTTAGTTAATGCCCGTATCGATGGAGTTCTTGCGCGGCGTCCTGGGAGTGATCGCCCTGGGCTGCGCGCACATGGCCGGGCGCTCGCTGGCGGCCGTCAGGAAGGGCTCGCAGAAGCTCTCGAGGCTGTATGGCTGGGTGATCCGCATGACGGTATGCCTGGCCGCGGTGGCGTTCCGCCACTCCGTGGATATGGTGGATATCGCGATCTGGGCGCTGGCCGCAGTGGCGTTTGCCGCCGGATTCTGGAGCGCCTCCCACCAGAAGCCGCCCGAAGACCTGACCCGCGAGATCTTCCCGGAGTAGCGGACCACCGCCCGGCGGGCACCATGGCGTTATGATCGCAGAATAAACCATGCCGCGGTCAACCGTGATCGTGGTAGAGCCATCAAGAAACAAGAAGGAGCCACGTATGCGCCGATTGTCTTTGACCAGGCTGGCGATGTTCTGGTTGGCGACCGCCACTCTGACGTGCTGGGCACAGGATCGCGGGACCATTCTGGGCCGTGTCACCGACCCGAGCAGCGCGGTCATCGCGGGAGCCACCATCACGGTGACCAATCTGGATACAGGCATCAAGACTACGACCAATACAAACGAGGCCGGCAACTACGTCATTCGCGGGCTGCCATTCGGCCGTTACGAGATTGCCTGCGAGGCCAGGGGATTTCGAAAGTACATCGGCAAGGACAACACGGTGGATGTTGCACAGACCATCACGCTCGATATCGCACTCGAAGTCGGCGCCGTGGAGCAGACAGTCGAGGTCTCGGGCGCTGCGCCGCTGGTGGAGAGCAGCACCTCGGACCTGGGCACCGTAGTCGATCAGAAACAGGTGGCGGACCTGCCACTGTCGGTCAACGGCAACGTACGGAATCCCGAGTCCTTTGTATTCCTTGCTCCTGGGGTGAGCGGTGACGTTTCGAATACCGAGGTCAACGGCTCCCAGGACCGAGCCAAGGAGGTGCTGGTCGATGGGGTCCAGTCAACCGGGCCAGAAAGCGGAGGTACCCTATTCACCTACCCGCCCGTTGAAGCCATTGGCGAGTTCAAACTGCTGGCGGCAAACTTCAGCGCCGAATATGGAAAGACCGGCGGAGGGTTCGAGATCTTCACAACCAAGAGCGGTACCAACGAATACCACGGCTCGCTCTTCGAATACCTGCGCAATGACCAGTTCGACGCACGCGGCTTCATCTCGCCAATCACACCGGTCAACCGGCAAAACGAGTTCGGAGGGAATCTGGGCGGGCCCGTGCGCCTCCCCAAGTACAACGGCAGGAATCACACCTTCTTCTATTTCGTCTACGATGGCTTCCGCTACCGGGCCGGCGCGACCAACCAACTGCTGACCTTACCCAACGCGGCGCAACGCGGCGGTGACTTTTCGGGCCTCGTCAAGGGCGGGGCAGCGCTCGCCATCTACGATCCGTACTCCACGCGCCCGGACGGGGCGGGGGGCTTCACGCGCGATCTGTTTCCCGGCGCGCGCATCCCGGTGAACCGCTTCAGCAAGGTGTCCGCCGCGACGCTCGCACTGCTGCCGCAGGCCAACAACAACCAGGCGACCAGCAACTACACGGCAGCCGGCGCGGCCACCTTTAATCGCAACGTGGTCACGATCAAGGGAGACCACGCCTTCTCCGACCGCAACCGCATCAGCGTCTTCTTCTACACCAGCAACGAGGCCAACATCGCCGCGGCGACCATCGAAGGTGCATTGAGCCCGGCGCTCAACCAGCAGCGACCGGCGCGCTGGGGCCGCTTCAACCATGACTACCAGTTCTCGCCGACTATCCTCAACAACTTCCGCGTGGGCTACACGCGCGAACCGCAGCAGTGGTTTCGCACCACGTCGGATCAGGGCTACCTGCAAAAGATCGGGCTCACCGGAGTCAATCCCCCGGGGGACATCGTACCGCGCGTGCAGTTCACGGATACCTATCAGAACTGGAGCGATGAAACCAAGAACAAGGGCCTGCAGGTGAACAACACGCTGCAGTTCGGCGATACGGTATCCGTGTTCAGGGGCAACCACAACATGAAATTCGGGGCGGACATGCGGTGGCAGCAGACCAACGGCGCGGATAGCGCCGGGCAGCAGGGGCTGTTCGCTTTCAGCCCGAACGAGACCGCGTTTCCCACCGCGGCGGGGCGCAGCGCCAGCGGCAACGCGTTCGCGAGTTTCCTGCTGGGCGCGGTGGACAACGCCAGCTACAACGGACTGTACGTGGTACCGGGTCTGCGCTATCAGTACAAGGCGTTGTTCGCGCAGGATGACTGGAAGGTGAGCCGCAAGCTGACGCTCAACATCGGGCTGCGGTGGGATCTGTTCACGCCGCGCCAGGAACACAACACCAACATCTCCGGCTTCGATCCCAGCCTGCCCAATCCCGGCGCCGGGAATCTGCCGGGCGCAATTCGCTTCTTGGGGAACGGCCCGGGACGCGACAACTCGCGCCAGAGTTTCGCCGACACTTACTACAAGGCCTTCGGACCGCGTATCGGATTCGCTTACCAGGCGGCCACCCACACCGTGCTGCGCGGCGGGTATGGCATATCTTATGGACAGGGCAACGCCAACGCTGGCCTGCGCGACTCCCAGAAATTCATCTACGGATTCAACGCCGCGCCGAGCTATGCTTCGACGGACGCCGGCGTCACTCCGGCCTTCAATTGGGACGGCGGCTTTCCCACCAACTGGCCGCATCCACCGTTTATCGATCCGACCGTCCAGAACGGCGCCAACGTCACCATGGTCGGCCAAGGCGACGGCCGGCCGCCTTACTTCCAGAACTACCAGTTCAGCATCCAGCAGGAACTTGCCGGAAAGACCTCGCTCGAAGTCGCCTACGTAGGTGTCAAAGGCACCCGTCTCGGCAACGGTCTGATGAGTATCAATCAGGATGACCCCAGGTATCTCTCGCTCGGCTCGCTGCTCACTCAAAGTGTAACGTCATCCGCGGCACAGGCGGCCAAAATCCCCATTCCGTATGCCGGGTTTACCGGCTCCGTGGCACAGGCCCTGCGACCATATCCACAGTATCTGAGCATCGTCAACAACTCCAACCCCAACGGCAGCTCCACTTACAACGCGCTGCAGGTAAAGTTGACCAAGCGCCTCTCCCGCGGGCTCACGATCGAGGGCGCCTACACCTGGGCAAAATCGCTCACCGACGGCAGCATCGCCGCGGGAGGCGGTCCGTCCGGACAGGACTTCTACAATCGCCGGCTGGAGAAGGGCCTGAGCGCCAACGACGTGCCGCAGATTTTCGTGCTGGCGTACACGTATGAGCTGCCCTTCGGCAAGGGCAAGGGGCTCCTGAATCACGGCGGAATCGCGGGAATGATTCTGGGCGGCTGGCAATTGAGCGCCATCCAACAGTATCAGACGGGAAAACCGGTGCAACTGACCGCCAACAACAGCTTGCCAATCTTCAACAGCACCCTGCGGCCCAACGCGATCTCCGGCGTCCCCATGACGGTCGACCATCCGGACCCGCTGGCGAATCCATGGTTCAACAAGAGCGCCTTATCGGTTCCCGCCAGCTACCAGTTCGGAAGCGCCGCGCGTTCGTACAACCAGTTGCGCGCGCCGAATTCGTACAACGAGTCGTTCGGCCTCATGCGACGCATCCGGATCACGGAGAAGGTGTCGCTGATGTTGCGCGGCGAATTCTTCAATGCGTTCAACCGGGTTGTGTTTGGCCCGCCGGTCGCGAATGTCTCAGCCGCCAACTTCGGCCGCGTCACCAGCCAGGCGAACCTGCCGCGCCAGGGACAGGTGGCGGCCCGGATCGATTTTTGAGGATTCCGCGTGCGATTAAGGGGCTCGGCCCTACGCGTCGAAGTTAATGGTAGCCCGGCGATACCGATCGGTTAGCCGCCGGACCTGGTCCACGAGCTCCGAAGGCCCGGTAAGTTCGAAATCGACGCCCAACAGAACCAGATGCATGGCGAGACTCTCGAAGGTGGAAGCGCCCATCTCGAAAAAGCAACTGTGCTCGTCGATCGGCTCGATCAGTCCAATGCCAGGGGGCAAGCGCCCGGCGATCACCTCGGCGGCCACCAGCAGCTTGATGCGAGCGCGACACGGCGGAGCATACCACACGCCTCGGGAAACATAGGCGGCCAAGTCGCGGGCCGGAGGATCCCGCGGAGCGAAACGCGGCCCGGTCGTCAGCCTGGGCTGGATCCGGTCGACACGGAAGGTCCGCCAATCCTTGCGGTCCGAATCCCAGGCAACCAGGTACCAGCGGCGGCCGGTATGGACCACCCGGTGTGGCTCGACGGAGCGGGCGCTGGCGGTCCCGGCATGATCGCGATACCGGAATCGAAGCATTTCCAGGTCGCGGCAAGCGCCCGCGATGAGTGACAGCGTGCGAGCGTTCACCGAAGATCCAGCGCCGGCCGGCGTCACAATCATGGCCTGGAGCGCTGCCACGCGGCGGCCCAGGCGAGGCGGCAGGATCTGTTCGATCTTCGAGAGTGCGCGCACGGACGCCTCTTCGACTCCCTCGATGGATCCAGTTGCGGCGCATCCAAGGCCCAGTGCCACCGCCACTGCCTCTTCGTCATCCAGCAGCAGAGGAGGCATTGTGGAGCCGGCGCCGAGCTGATATCCGCCTTCCGCTCCGGAGGTCGAATGGATCGGATAGCCGAGCGTGCGGAGCTTGTCAACGTCGCGGCGCAGAGTGCGGCTGGTGACTTCGAGCCGATCGGCGAGATCGTGCCCGGACCAATACCTGCGCCCCTGAAAGAGCGAGAGCAGCCGAAGAAGCCGGGCGGATGTTTCCAGCATGGAGGCAAAAAACGGGTGGGACAGGCGGTTCCGCTTGCCGGGACCCTACCAGTGTGACATTTTATCGAGGACTGAAGTTGTCCGCAATGTTCGTTATTCTTCGGTCATGACAACTTGCCAGACGATCACCATCGACTATGAAGAGGAAATGAAGAACACCCGAAAACTCCTGGAGCGCGTCCCGCTGGATGACGCCCACCGCAGCTACAAGCCTCACCCCAAGTCCGCGCCCCTGGAGAGACTCGCCACGCATGTCGCGGAACTGCCTGCGTGGCCGAAGATGGCATTAGGCAGCGAGGTGTTTGAACTGCGGCCAGACTTCAAGCACCGCATTGCGGCCTCGACGGCGGAACTACTCGAAATCTTCGACCAGAGCGTAGAAGCAGGACGCGCCAGTATTGCCGGCGCCGCGGACGAGGAGCTGCAGAAAAACTGGACGTTCAAGTTCGGCGACCAGATCTCGTTCACAGAGATTCGCACCAAAGTCATCCGCAGCTTCATCAATCATCTGGTCCATCACCGGGCGCAGTTGGGGGTCTACCTACGGCTCAGTGAAATCGCGATCCCAGGCATGTACGGTCCTTCGGCGGATGAGGGCTGGCCCGGACCACGCTGAACCCATGGCTGACGGTGGTAGGCTCGTGGCAGAATCGGGCTGCCCCTCGTCACCGACACCCGCCTTGGAATCGCGAGCCGCAGCGAAGAGTGCGACAATAATTCGCGGCTATGGACGATTTCCCCGAATTCAGGAAGCATCCAGCAAACCGGATTGCGAAGACCAATCAAGCGACGCCAGGAGTGGAGGGTTACGTGTTCGAGGGGGCGGACGGGGGCCAGATGGCCTTCTGGACCTGCCGTGAGACTGCGGTATCCGCCGCCCATGTCCACGACTACGAGGAATATATGATCGTGGTCCAAGGCTGCTATACGCTGATCATTGAGGGCGAGCGGATTCCCCGAGAGCCGGAGAGGAGCGCCACATCCCGCGGGGCGTGCTGCACAGTGGCGAAGTGCTGGCGGGGACCCGGACCATCCATGCATTTGGCGGCCATCGCGTGGACCGGACGGGTGAATAGCCGCCAAAGGGCCGCCCTCACAGATCGCGTTTCAGTCGGGACGGCCGAGAGGTATCTTAGCGCTTTGACCGTGTGATAATTTGCTCGGGTCCGGAAGACCACTCCCTCAGCTCAAAAGCCGTGAAAAAACGATTGGGCCACAGAACAACACGGATGAACACCGGTAACTCCCGTCCCTCTTATCCGTGTTGATCCCTGTTCATCTGCGGCCATAATTTCTTCATACGGTCCCACTCTCGCCTCACCACCGGTCTCCACTTCACGAAACCCGGGCGGCGGTACAGTAGTCAGTAGGGATATGCGGAAGTACCTGCTGGCGCTTGTGATTCTCGTAATAACCGCGTGGGCGGCAAACCTCAAACTGTACTTGAAGGACGGCGGCTATCACCTTGTCCGTGAATACAAAGTGGAGTCCGACAGAGTGCGCTACTACAGCGTGGAGCGGAGCGAGTGGGAGGAAATCCCGCTGGACCTGGTGGATTTGAAACGCACCCAGGCCGAGGCCGCCGAGCGCCAGGCGGAGCTGGAAAAGGACGCCAAAGTGATCTCCGAGGAGGAAAAGGTGGAGCGCGAACTGCAGAAGCAGGTGACGCGCATCCCCCGCGATCCCGGCGTGTACTGGATCGACGGTAAGGAGACCAAGATCATCAAGGCCGCCGAAGCCACCGTCCACACCGATAAGCGCCGGTCGATTCTGGCGAAGATGTCCCCCATCCCCATGGTTTCGGGCAAGGGCACGCTGGAGTTGCAGGGGGCGCACTCTCAGAACGTCTTCACCAATCCGGAGCAGGAGTTCTTCATTCAGCTTTCGGAGACCGAACGGTTCGGCCTCGCGAAGCTTACGCCGAAGGGCGCCGTGCGGATTGTCGAGAACCTGACGTTCGTACCCATCACCAAGGAGACGGTGGAAGAGCCCACGATGGTAGAGAGTTTCCAGCAGCAACTGTCGCCCGATGGCCTTTACAAGATCTGGGCCAAGGAGCCGCTGGAACCCGGCGAGTATGCGGTGGTGGAGTATACCGAAAACAAGCTGAACATCCAGGTCTTCGATTTCGCGATCAAGCCGGCCAAGTAGGCGGCGCGTCTCAGAGTAATCGGAACGACACTTCCATTGTCCCTTCGGTGGCCACAGGCCCGGTTGTTTGCCGGGCCGGCTCAAACCTCCACATCGGCAAGACTCCCAGCGCCCTGCCATCCAGGCCATGCCCCAGCGATTGGAGAATCTGGGGCCGGTGAAGCCTTCCATCCGTGCCGGTCACCACTCGGATGGTCACCGAACCCTGAAGCCTTACACGGCGCGCCTCCTCGGTGTAGTCAGCATTCACCCGCAGGAGCAACTTCGGGAACGAAACAAAGGGTGGCCTCTTCACTGGCTCGTCATCCGATCCGGGCGGCAAGCTGAAAGAGACGCCGTTCGACGCCAGGTATTGCTCGGGAGTTTGAAGGATTCGCGCGATGGTGGCTACTACGGACTCCGGTGACTCGCCCCGGTCAAACCCGGTAATCTGCAGCGAGCTTTCGTTGATGCCCTTGGGGCACGGGGCGCGCTCGACGCCGGTCACCATGGGCGTGCCGATGTGCTCCAGCCGGAATTTAGCCGTCCCATCTTTCCAGGACGCCGACTGCACCTCAACCGCGACATCACAGGGACCGCTGATCCGCCCCAATCGATCTTTCTTCAGCTTGACCTCTTCCTGGTCGCCCTTATATCTCAAGAGGAGCTTTTGGCCCCGGAAGGACTGCAGGAAATCCGCCTGTCCGTGCGTCACCGGCATGAACAGGAGCGGAGCGATCGCCACGAGAGAGCATCGAAGAGCGCGCCGGAGCAGTGCGGGGCCGGCACGGCGGGGCTGGATAACCTTGAGTTCCGCGTGTTCCGCGGCCACACTGGTACGTGTCCGCTGGGGATCTTCAGGATTCCCCGCCGCCGCCGGCGAATGCCAATCCATATTCGCGGGCTGCCCCCTCGCAGCCATCATTTGAGCCGCGCCCGAAACTCGGGTGTTTTGACGATTGTATCCCATCGTTGGAAGATGGCCAACGGCAAGAACCCCACGGGTAAACGTTTTCGAGAAGCGCAGCCTGCTCAGAGTTGGCAGCCAATCCTGGCCGGCCCGAGCCCAGCCCACTGCCGTTCAGTGGATGGCGGCACAAGCGGCGCTTCCCAAATCGCCTGCGTTTGCGCATGACTCGGCAGTTCGACGAGTCGGCGACACGTCCGGTTGGATCCAGAACCCTGGCGCGTTTTCCTCGCCGATCCACTGGATGGATCCCAATCAGCCGCTCAACGGCCTCTGCCGCGCGTCCGGCTCTTCTATGAATCGAAAACACGATCTACTTCCTCTCGGGAACTCCGCCGATGCATCGCCCGAAATCTCTCGCTGGGATCAACTCGTCGCGTACGACCTGCAAGCCTTCCTGACGCACGAATTCCGCAGCGCCGGTCTCGGGAAAACCGAAGATCCACGGCTCACCAGCACGTGCAGCCGGATCGTTCGGGTTGTTCATCCGAGGGTGGCGGCTGAACGCATAATCGAACGCAATCGTACTTCCCGGACCCGAATGGTCGCGCACGAAGTGCAACGTTGACTTCACCGCCGATTCGGGAAGATAGAAAACTACAGCCTCCCAGATGAAGAGCGTCTTTTCGCTTGGCGAGTACCCGTACTTGCCGAGCTCCGTCAGGAGGTCATCCTTCGCAAAGTCCATCGCCACATACCGGATACGGTCCGGAAGACGCCCGAAAATCTCACGTACGCGCTGCTTCTTGTATTCCTGCGTTGGACCGTAATCGACTTCGAAGAACTTAACGCCGCGGGGAAGGTCTTTGAACCGATACCCCCGGCTATCGAGCCCGGCGCCGAGAATGATGATCTGGCGCGCTCCTCCTCGAAGCGCCTCGTCCAATCTTTCGTCGAAATATCTGGTCCGCGAAAGCATCGCCGAGATGAACGTCGGATTCGGATACTGCTTTATCGTAGCGTCGTAATCGAGATCAAGAATGCCTGCCGGAAGATCCGCAAGGAGCGAACGCTCGCGTGGTCCGAGAAAGCGAATCGCCAGATAATCCGGGTTGCGAAACTTCGGATCCGGATTTTTGGCGCCAATCGCGCGTCCGACAGCGGCCCCCAACGCGGTCTTCGATGGCAGTCCGGGTTGGACACCTGAGCCGCCCACCACCGCCAAAACTCCAAGCAACAAAGTACGACCCAAAGAACTCATTTCCCCTCCGCCTGTGTAAACGGAAACCACCGGGGAATGCTTCAACAAAAAAACGAGCAGGCCCGGAATTTCAGGGATGGGAACGCCGACGCAGTTCATCGAAGAAGTTCAACAAAAAAACGGCGCGATTCCGGGGCTCCGACTCTTCAGGATCGGCGGGCATGAGCGCGGCGACGCGCGTCCCGTCCGGGGTCAGATCGAAGTTCCGGTTTGCATTCACCCGCTCGGCAAGTCTTGCTTCGGACCAGACCCGTGCCTTTCGCGGCACAAGCGATTCCCCCCGGATTTCGTAGCTCGACAGGCGCGTAGCCGATCTGCATATGCTCGACCAGGTCCGGGGAGTGGATTCCGCGTTGATACAGATAGGCAACCGCCTCGCTGTGGCGGTGTAACTGCATGCGATAGAAACCTGCCGCTTCGTGCAGCAACGGCGGCAAGCCACGCCATTGATGGAGCAGCCACAGCGCCCGTGGAAACTTCACCTGGTGATAAAGTTCGGCAAAGCGGATCACGTCACCGCCGCGACCGCAGCCATAACAGTAGAACAGGCTCTTGTGGGAATCCACCACAAAGCTTGGTTTGTGATCGGCGTGTAGCGGACACAGTCCCATTAATCGACCGCGGCTCAGTTGTCGGATCGGCTGCCAATCATGAGCTTGCAGATAGTCCAGCAGAGGAATCTGCTGTTTCAACTTGGCGATGGCCT